>JAQWYA010000038.1 GCA_029254215.1 Pseudorhodobacter sp.
GCATGGATCCGCTCCAGATCCGCCTCGCTGACGCCCCCCGCGCGCAGCCGCTCCAGCCGCTTGGCATGGGTGCGCTTCGACCCAAGGCTGCCGATATAGAACGCCTCGCTGGCGAACGCCGCCAGAAGCGCCGGATCATCCAGCTTGGGGTCATGCGTCAGGGTCACAATCGCGCAGCGCGCATCCGGGCCTTGCCCCGACACCGCCGCATCGGGCCAATCCTCGATGATCACCTCGCCAGGAAAGCGCGCCTCCGAGGCGAACGCCCCGCGCGGATCAATCAGCACCGGATCATAGCCACAGGCCCGCGCCATCAACAGCAGCGGCTGCGCCACATGCACGGCCCCCACCACAATCAGCCGCAGGGGCGGGTTATGCACCCCGATAAACCGCCCGTCTTCCTCCTGCCCGCTGCGGTCGGCCTGCATCCGCGCCGCAATCGCCGGATCGTCAGAGCCATCGCTCAGCCGTCGCTCTCCGGTCTGCGGGGATACGACAAGCGCCACCGCGCGCCGGGCCGCCCGTGCCGCCACCAGATCGGCCAAAAGCGCAGGCTCCATCCCCGCCGCCGTGCCGACCGGATCGACCCAGATGCGGATCGTCCCGCCACAGGCCAGCCCCACGGCAAAGGCCTGTTCATCCGCGACCCCGTATTCCAGCAACCGGGGCTTGCCGTCGCGAAGCGCCTCTTGCGCCTCCAGCACCACGGCCCCTTCCACACAGCCCCCGGACACCGAGCCGACCATCTCCCCCCCGCCCGAGATCGCAAGCTGGCTGCCGACCTGACGCGGGGCCGACCCCCAGGTCTGCACAACCGTGGCCAGAACGGCGCGCTGCCCCGATTGATGCCAGCGCAAGGCGGCCTCGGGGATCTGATCGAACGGGATTGACTGCATCGTTGCCTCCATCGCGGCAGACTAGCTTTGCCGCCCCGCGTTGAACAGTCCCCCCAAGGGGCCGAAACCGCCCTCAGGGCAAAGGCCGCGCCCCCGGCAAATCCGCCAGAATCCAGTCGCGAAAGGCCCGAAACGCAGGCAAATCACGGCTCCGCGCCGGATAGGTCAGAACATAGGGCGTATCGCTGATCATCGCGCGTGAGGAGGCAAGGCACAACCGACCCGCCGCCAGATCCTCGGCCACGAAGGGTTCGGGCACCAGCGCAAGCCCCAAACCCGCCCGCGCCGCCGCCAGAACCATGCCGAATTGTTCAAACCGCGCCCCGCGCAGAATGGTGATCGGGTCCAGCCCCGCCGTCAAAAACCAATCGAGCCAGAGGTTCGGGCGCGTGGCCTGCTGCAACAGCGGCAAGCGGGCCAGCGCGGCATCCTCCAAAGCCCTGCCCCCTGACAGCAGCGCGGGGGCGGCAACGACGACCAGACGCTCATCAGCCAGAATATCCGCCTCCCCGCCGCGATAGGGGGGCTTGGCGCGCAAGATCGCCAGGTCGCGCGGGTCCGTCTCGAAATCGAGCGGGGCCAGCGTGGCGGTGACATCCACCGTGACCCCCGGCGCATGACCCGCAAACCCGCCCAGCCGGGGAATAAGCCACATCGCCGCAAACGTCGGCAAGGCGGCGATGCGCAACACATCGCGGTGGCCGCCAAAGCTCATGACCGTCAGCGCCGCGCGGTCCAGATCGGCCAGCAGCCGTGCCGCTTCGGGCAAAAAGGCGCGCCCCGCATCCGACAGCACAAGCCGTTGCCGCATCCGGTGAAACAGCGCCACGCCCAGCCGCGCCTCCAGCGACGAAAGCGCCCGGCTGATGGCACTTTGTGTCACCCCAAGCGCCGCCGCCGCCCGCGTGGCAGAGGCGGTCTGGGCGGCCTGAACGAAGGCCTCCAGCTCTGGCATCGTGGGGGTATAGGCGCGGCGGGTCATGCAGACTTCATGCGTAAAACGCATGAACCTGTAAAGCCATTTCATTTGTAGGACAGCCCGCAACCGCCTATACTTCGCCCAAACCGACCGCAGGAGAACCCGATGAACAAAGCTGCTCCCCTTCAACCGCACCTCAAGGCCAAGGATGCACCGGATCTGGGGCGCTTCGATTGGGAAGACCCCTTTCGCCTCAACGATCAGCTCTCGGAAGAAGAGCGGATGCTGCGCGACGGCGCACGGGCCTATGCGCAGGAAAAGCTGCAACCACGCGTGACCCAAGCCTACCGCGAGGAAAGCACCGACCCCGCCATCTTCCGCGAGATGGGCGAGATGGGCCTTCTGGGCGTCACCGTCCCCGAAGAATACGGCGGCATCGGCGCGTCCTATGTTGCTTACGGCCTGATCGCCCGCGAGGTCGAGCGCGTTGACAGCGGCTATCGGTCGATGATGTCGGTGCAATCCAGCCTCGTGATGTATCCGATCTATGCCTACGGCTCGGAAGAGCAGCGGATGAAATACCTGCCGAAACTCGCCTCGGGCGAATGGATCGGCTGTTTCGGTCTGACCGAACCCGATGCCGGATCGGACCCAGCAGGCATGAAGACCGTCGCCAAGAAAACGGCCAATGGCTATGTGCTCAATGGCGCGAAGATGTGGATTTCCAACGCGCCGATCGCGGATGTCTTTGTCGTCTGGGCCAAATCCGAAGCGCATGGCGGCAAGATCCGGGGCTTTGTGCTGGACAAAGGCACCAAGGGTCTGTCGGCCCCCAAGATCGCGGGCAAACTGAGCCTGCGCGCCTCGATCACCGGGGAAATCGTGATGAAGGATGTGGAGGTGGGCGAGGATGCCCTCCTGCCCTTCGTCGAAGGCCTCAAGGGCCCGTTCGGCTGTCTGAACCGGGCGCGCTATGGCATCAGCTGGGGCGTGTTGGGCGCGGCCGAATTCTGCATGCACGCCGCGCGCCAATATGGTCTGGACCGCAAGCAATTCAACAAGCCCTTGGCGCAGACCCAGATCTACCAGTTGAAACTCGCCAATATGATGACCGACATCAGCCTTGGCCTGCAAGCGAGCCTGCGCGTCGGGCGGCTTCTGGATGAGGCAAACGCCGCGCCCGAGATGATCTCCATCGTCAAGCGCAACAATTGCGGCAAGGCGCTGGAAATCGCGCGCCACTCGCGCGACATGCATGGCGGCAACGGCATTCAGGAAGATTACCAGATCATGCGCCACATGGTGAACCTTGAAACCGTGAACACCTATGAGGGCACGCATGATGTTCATGCGCTGATCTTGGGTCGGTCGATCACGGGGCTTCAGGCGTTCTTCTGACGCCCCCCGCGTCCTTTTGCGCAGGCTCACCCCCTCGACGGCGCGGGCCTGCCGCGCAATGATGCCCGGATCGGGGCGGGAACGGCCCCCGCCCCCTGAAAGGCCGCACGAATGGACAGCTTAGGCACAGACCGGATAAAGAAACTCCTGATCCTGCTGGCTTTTTCCGGCCTCGTGGCGGGGCTTTCCCTTCACTTTGCAGGCAGGCCCGATTTCGCCCGGATCGCTTGGGCGGCGGGCACCTTGCCGGTTCTGGCCGCGCTTCTCGCCGAAATCTGGGACAGCCTGCGCCGGCAAGAGGTCGGGCTCGATATCGTCGCCGCCCTGTCGATGACCGCCGCCCTGACCTTTGGCGAAACCCTTGCCGCTGCCGTGGTGGCGCTGATGTATTCCGGCGGCACCTTTCTTGAAAGCTATGCCGAGGGCCGCGCCAGACGCGAGATGCACGCCCTTTTGTCCCGCGTTCCCCGCTCTGCCGCGCGCCTGACCAATGGCACGCTGGAGGAGGTTCCGCTGGACGCGATCCAGCCCGGCGACAGGCTTTTGATCCGGCAGGGCGATATCGTGCCCGTAGATGGCACGGTTGCCTCGGGCATGGCCTTTCTGGACAGCTCAGCCCTCACCGGCGAATCGCTGCCCGTAAAACTGCAGACCGGTCAGGCCGCGCTCAGCGGGGCCACCAATGCGGGCGACGCCTTTGAACTGACGGCCACGCATATCGCCAAGGACAGCACCTATGCCGGGATCATCCGGCTGGTCGAGGCGGCGCAACGGTCAAAGGCCCCCCTGTCGCGGCTGGCGGATCGCTGGTCGCTGGGGTTTCTGGCGGTCACGGTGATCCTTGCCACTGCGGCTTGGTGGTTCACGGGCGATCCGATCCGGGCGGTTGCGGTGCTGGTCGTGGCCACGCCCTGCCCGCTTATTCTCGCCGTTCCGGTGGCGCTGGTGGGCGGGCTGTCACGCGCCGCCCGCTTTGGCGTGCTGATAAAAGGCGCCGCCCCACTAGAGGCGATGGCCCGCATCCGCACCCTGATCCTTGACAAGACCGGCACCCTCACCGATGGCCGCCCCCAGATCACCGAGATCCGCTCTGACGCAGGCTTCCCCCCCGCAGAGGTCCTGCGCCTTGCCGCAGCACTGGATCAGGCCTCTCAGCATCCCGTGGCACAGGCCGTTGTCGCGGCGGCGCGCGCCCAAGGGCTGGCAACACCCCTGCCCCGCGATGTCACCGAATATCCCGGCGAAGGCCTGATCGGCTGGGTGGAGGGGCGCAAGATAATTCTGGGCGGCCAAGGCTTTGTCACCAAGAACCTTGACGCGACCAATGACCATGCCGCTTCGGCCTCCGAGGCTCCGGGCTCGGTTCTGGTGGCGGTCGGGGTGGATGGTCAATGGGCCGGAACCCTCGTGATGGCCGACCCGCTGCGCGGCGGCACCGCGCAGATGCTCGCACAGTTGCGCCACCTTGGGATCGCGCGGCTGTTGCTGGCCACGGGCGACCGGGCCGATGTGGCGGCCCATATCACCGAAGGGCTGGCGCTGGACGGAATTCACGCCGGGCTTAGCCCCGATCAGAAACTGGCGCTTGTCCAAGAAGAGCAGCGCCACGCCCCCGTGATGATGGTGGGCGATGGGGTCAATGATGCGCCCGCTCTGGCCACGGCGACGGTCGGGGTCGCGATGGGCGCGCGCGGGGCTGCGGCCTCGGCCGAGGCGGCGGATGTGATCTTGCTCGTGGACCGGATCGACCGGCTTTGCGCCGGGATCGAGATCGCGCATGAGGCGCGCCGGATCGCGCTGCAAAGCGTCGGTGTCGGGATCGGCCTTTCGGTCTTGGGCATGATCGCCGCCGCCTTCGGCTATCTCAGCCCGGTGCAGGGCGCGCTGTTGCAAGAAGTCATCGACGTGGCCGTGATCCTGAACGCGCTGCGCAGCCTGCGGATCACCCCGAAAGACCTCGCCCCCCAAAGCGCCGAAGCCCCCCAAACCGCCGCACAAGGCTGAAGAACGGGCCAACCGCCCCCGCCCGAACGGGCTGCTCAAGGGCTGGACGCAGGCTGTACGGATGCCATACGCAAACCAGCCCCCCGCCTAGCCCGCCAATCCGTCCAGTTCGGCCATGCCCTTGCGGATGAAGCGGTTGTTGCCGCGCGTCAGAATGAACCGCCCCATGCGGCGCGCAAGGTCAGGATGGCCCTTGTCGACGGCGCGCTTGAACAGCTCTTTCTGATAGCGCGAAAACTCCCTGCGCGCCCGCAACCGCTGGTAAAAATCCAGCTCCGTCAATGTGCCGTTCAACGCATCCAGCGTGATCGGGGCCAGAATGCCCATCTGCTGCAAAGAGGATCCAAGCCGATGCCCCAGCAGCGGCGCGCGCAGCTTGAGCACATTCTGGCCCAGAAACCGGTCCACATGCCCGCTGTCCAGCGGCTCATAAGGATCATAAAGCAAGGTCACCCGCCCCGCCGCCGCACTCACCAGCGACGCGTCGCCATATTTGCCGGAAAAGTCACGTCCCCAGGCGGTTTTATAGCGCGTCTCCCAAGGCACGATGGTTTTGTCCAGCGTCGATTGCGGCGAGATGGCAAAGACATCCGCCCCCGGACAAGCCGCCACAAAGGCGCAAGCCGCATAGCCCCCCATCGAGGCCCCGTAAAAGACCACGCGCTTGAATTTGCTGAAAAATCCTGAGGTTGCCAATTGGTCAAACTGGTCCCAGACCCATTGTTCGCGATACCAGGTCCAGCCGTTTGCCATGACCCCCAGCATCGACCAGCCCTGCTTTTCGATGAAGGAAAAGCCCCAAGGGCGGCGATCCTCGCGTTTGGTCATCGCGATATCGAGGTTGTCGAACGTCACGACAAGCGTATCCCCGCGCGGGACATATAGCATCGAATGTTCGTCCGATTCCCGCACAAACCCGTCCGCCCCGGCCAGCCGCGCCGCAATGCTGGCCCAAGCCTCCTGCGAACTGTCCTCAGCCCCCGCAGGCGCCGGGGCCTCAACCCGAATATCTTTCGCCACTACGGGCGCCGCTGCTCCGGGCTGGAGAATTTTTTTTTTGGTTTCAACGGGAAAGCCGAAGGGGCGCATGTCGTGGTCGTCCTCGCCATCCGCCTCGGTGACCCCTGAAACCGGCTTTGCCGCAACGGGCGCAGCGCCCACCGGGAACCCAAAGGGGCGCATGTCGTGGTCATCCTCCCAGTCGTCCTCGGTGACGACCGGATCCGGTTTCGCCGCAACCGAAGCATCCCCCACCGGAAACCCGAAGGGGCGCATATCCTGATCGTCCACCCAGTCGTCCTCGGCACCCCCTGCAACCGGCTTCGCTGTGACGGGTGCCGCGCCTACCGGAAACCCGAAGGGCCGCATGTCGTGGTCATCCTCCCAGTCGTCCTCGGTGACCACCGGACCCGGTTTCACCGCGACGGGTGCCGCACCGACGGGAATCCCGAAGGGCCTTAGGTCATCGGTCTGTTCCGGGCGCGGGGCCACGGCGGCGACGGGTTTTGGCGCGGGTTTTGGGACGGCGGGCGAGGCCACGCCCAGCGCCGCTTCCCCATGCCCGATCACCAGCACGCGGTTGATCTCAATGCCGCCATCGTCGCGCCGGGACAGGGGTTGGGTGGTGCCTTTCTTCGAAAGATAGGGAAACCCGCCCGAGCCTTTGCGCACATCCGTCAACAGGCACGTCCCCGACCCGAAACAAAGGCTCAGAACCTCCTCCAGACGGCTCACACGGTACACATCCCCAAAGCCGTTCAGATTGGCCAGAAGGTCCACCGGCTTCAGATCCGCCGCTTTTGACACAAGGCGGATCTTGTCGGCGGGAACGCCGTTCTCCGTCAGGAAAGCCCGGTAGGGCGCGACCCAATCCGAGGGTTTTTCAAGCCAGCGCGCGCGGTGATCCACGTCAATCAGGTCGATTTCGCAATCCCACTTGCCCCATGCGGCAAGCGCAAGGCTTTGCGCATTGCCCGCCAGATCGGCAAAGCGACCGACCTTGGCCAAGGGCACATCGGCCACAAGAGCCGCATCGAACTGCCGCTTGCCGCGCCCTTTGATAGGGGCGGCGCCAGCCTGAAGGCCGTGGCGCTGCAACAGATCGGCCAGATAGCTGCCCGCAGGTGGCACACCGCCGTGACGCAACCCGATCTCGCGCTTGTTGGAGGCCCAAAGATGCAATGCCGTGGTTTGCGGGGTCAGCAGGCTTTTCACCATAGCCGTGCGTCGCAGGAATTTCAGACGGTCCGGGAAGGGGATCGGATAGAACGCCTCCAGCGGCTGAACCTTGTCAAGCAACCCATGCTGATGCACGAAATGCGTGACCATCAAAGGCCCCCAGACGCCCCAGGGCTGCTGGCTGACATGCACCGGATTTCCGGCTTTCGCAGCGGCCCGATATTCATCCTGCAACGAGGGCCGGATGAACGGGGGAACAGCATAGCGATCCTCCATGAAGCGGATCATATCGGCCAGAACCGCGCTGTCCGAGGGCAGGCCCAGCACCGCATTGTTCACGCGCTTTCCGCCCGGCAGTTCAAAGCCCATGACATAGTCATCGTCATAATCCATCGGGCGATGGCAATAGACATCGGTATCCACCCAGATCATACCGGGGCATTGGTGCATCATGTGAATGCGGAAATAATCGGCAAAGAGGGCAAAGCTGTCTTTGCGTTCGTATTTGATAAAATCCTCGGTATCGAGGATCTCGCGGCCATCGCGGCGCAGCACGCCCTCCGGCACGTTCGGAATATCCTCATAGGCAAAAAGCGTGATCTTCTGGCCCTGATCGACAAAGCTTTTAAGGCAAAGCTGTTCCATCCAGCTCAGCGCGCCGCCAATCCACAGAGTTCCAACCTCACGCTTGCGTGCCATATGCCTATTCGCCCGTTCTTGCCTGCCAAAGCGCAGGGTGTTTGACCCTTATTCGGAAACAATCTGACGAAATTATGGTGATTTGCCAATGGATAGCTGTAAAATCCGTATCATGGCTTTGCCGCTTTCGCGCATTCATGGTATCGCCAGTTAACAGAAGGGGGCAAAAGACCCCCAAAAGGGCAGCAGATCAGGCGCGTCATGAGTTCCACCACGAGGCCAAAAGATCAACCAGCCGATGCGCCCGCGACGGGGGCATGGGTCTTTGGCCGCCATCTGGGCGCGCAAGAGATCGGCCTGCCCGGCCTTACGCGTTTGCTGGATGCGGTGCGGCTGGGGCCGGATCGGGTGATCGGCTTTTTTGGCAATGGCACGGCACCGGGCGCTTTCGCTCCGGATGGGGCCGAAGGCACCGCCCTGCCGCTTGATCTGCGCGAAGTCTCAGGCTCGGCCATGGTCACGCTGGCGGCGGAGGGCCCCGGCCCCGTGACGCTGGCCCTGACCGAAGGCGGCCCCCTGACCCTTGACCCGGTTGCCGCAGAGCCGGAGTTGCTTGCCGGTCGGAACTGCTTTCTGGCCTTCCGGCTGGAGGAAAGCGCCGATCAGATTGCCGAATGGCTGGGCTATCACGCAAGGCACCATGGCGCGCAGGGCGCGGTGATCGTCAACCGCCTGCCAGAGCCGGACCTGCCGGGCTTTCTCGCCGATCTGGGCGCGAAACTGGGCGACTTGGCACTCCATGTCGTGGTGGTGGACAGCCCGCTGGCCTTGGGCAAGCCGGGATTTCTGCCGGAAAACCACCCGTTCATGGCCCCCGATGCCCCCGGAAAAGACCGGATGGAGCGGCCCGCCCCCGACCCGTGGCGGGCACCTTTGGGCGAAGGGCTGCTCTATGAGGTCCTGAAATGGCGCTTCCTGTCGCAGGCGCGCGCCGTTCTGACGCTGGATATTCCCGATTACCTGGCCCCGCGGGCAGACGGGGCAGCCACGGCTTTCGATCTGTGCACAGAGGCCCGCAATGGCGTGATCCAGCTTGAGGGGCGGCTGATCTACCCCTGGCGGGTCCGCGCCAAGCAAGAGGCCCGGATCGGCGATCATATCTGCCATCCGTTCGACATCGGAAAACCGGTCTCGCGCTGGGGCGTGGCCCCGGAAAAGGCCGGGCTGATGAACACATGGCGGATGCTGCGCATCGCCTATACCAAACCCGAGGCTGACAGCGTGCCCCGGTTTTACCGCGCGATGGCGATCAAGGTGCCGGGGCGGAATGCCTCGGAACTGGCGCCGAAAACCTCGCTTGTGGAAAGCGACGCGCTGCGCGAGATGGCCGAGCGCTTTTTTGATCACAAGCCCGTCCGCCCGCCTGTCTCAAAGCTGAAAGCCGCGCCAAAGGCTGCCACGGATGCGGGGCGCACGGCGATTGTCACCACGATGAAGAACGAAGGCCCCTTCATTCTGGAATGGCTGGCTTACCATCGCGCGATCGGGGTGCAGGATTTCCTGATCTACACCAATGATTGCACGGATGGCACCGATACGATGCTGGACCTGTTGCAGGAAAAGGGGCTTGTGCAGCATCGCATCAACCCCTTCGTGCCCGGCGGCAAGCTCAAGCCACAACATGCCGCCCTGCAGGCCGCCGAGAGCGAACCGATCATGCAAAACTGCGGCTGGGGCATCTGCATGGATGTGGATGAGTTCATCAACATCAAGATCGGCGATGGCACTTTGCGCGCGCTTTACGAGGCGATGGGCCATGCCAATATGATCAGCCTGACGTGGCGGCTGTTCGGCAATGCCGAGGTGCATGACTATGAGGATGCGTTCCTGTTGCAGCAATTCCACCGCTGCGCGCCCGAGATTATCCGCAAGCCGCATCAGGCCTGGGGCTTCAAGACGCTGTTTCGCAATATCGATATCTACAAGAAGCTGGGCGTGCATCGGCCTAAAGGGTTGATCCCCGATCTGTGGGACAAGGTGCATTGGCTCAACGGGTCGGGCGTGCCCCTGCCGCGCACCATGTTTCGCAATGGCTGGCGGTCTACCTTGCAGACCTATGGCTATGACTGGGTGAGCCTGAACCATTATGCCGTGCGGTCTGCCGAAAGCTTTCTGGTCAAGCGCGACCGGGGGCGGGTCAACCATGTGGACCGGGATCAGGGGCTGAACTACTGGTTCCGGATGAACCACAATCTGGAAGAGGACCGTTCGATCCAGCGGATGATCCCGGCGCTGCGGATCGAATATGACCGCCTGATGTCCGACCCCGAGATCGCCGCCGCCCATGCTCATTCGGTTGCCTGCCACCGCGACAAGATCGCCGAACTGCGCGCCACCGAGAATTACGAGACCTTCTATGGCGAGTTGACCGGCGCGCGGATGGAAAAGCTGTGCCGGATGCAGCATCATTTTGGCTCGGCCGTGTTTTCCGCAGGCCCCGCCGTCATCCCCGAGGACCTGCATGAGCAGACACTTGCGCCGGATTTCTTTTTCACGGTCAAACATGAGGGGGAAGCCGAACACTGACGCGGCGCAAGGCCTTGGCCGAGCGGCGGAGTTCGCTTGCGCCCATGGCAGAGGCTTTGCCTTTTGGGCCGTGTCGGTTCAGGTATTTTTTCCAAGAAGAAAGCGGGGCGTGCGATGGGAGGATATACGGTCATCACCACCATGAAGAACGAGGGCTGTTTTCTTCTGGAATGGGTGGCGCATCACAAGGCGCTGGGGTTCGATCATCTGTTGATCTGCACCAATGATTGTGTGGACCCGACGCGGATCATGGTGCGCCGCCTGCAAGCGATCGGGCTGGCCCAGCATCACGCGACGCGCCCTTGGGCTGCGACCTCGATCCAGCGATCCGCGCTCAAGCAGGCGCTGCGCTATGAGATCGTGCAGGCGGCGGAGTGGGTTTATGTCTGCGATGCGGATGAATTTCTGGTGGTCAAGACCGGGGATGGATCGGCAAGGGCGCTTGTGGCCGCCGCCGGGCCGGAGGCAGAGGTGATTGCCGTGCCTTGGCGCGTTTTCGGGCCAAACGGGCGGCGGGACTATAGCCCCGGCCGGATTACGCAGCAGTTCACGATGGCGATGCAGAATGCGCCAAGCTCTGCGGCCTATGCCAAATCGCTGTTCAGGGGCCTGCCCAACATGCATCGCATCGGTATTCACGGCCCGATTCCGCGCGCCAATCTGGGCCGTACCTTGCGCCGCGAGATGCCCGGCGGCATCGCCATGCCTGAAAAGGTGCATCAGCTTGCTGCCCCGCGCGATTACAGCGTCGCACAGGTCAATCATTACGCCCTGCGGTCTCGGGACAGTTTTCTGGTCAAGCGCGACCGGGGCCGGGTCAACCATTCCAACGAGGTGATGGGGACCGAGTATTGGGACCGCTTCAATGTGCAGGAAGTTTCGTGCACGGCGATCTCGCGCTATGAGGCGGCGGTCGAGCATTGGATGGCCGAGTTGATGGCCGACCCTGTTCTGGCGCGCCTGCATCGCGAAGCCGTTGCCTGGCATGAGGCGCGCATCCTCGCCTTGCGGGGCGATCCCGGCTATGCAGAGGTGATCGCCCATACCGAAGAAAGGGGGGAATGATGCGGTTTCTGGCCGTTTTGACCCTTCGCAATGAGGGCAGTTTTCTGTTGGAGTGGCTGGCCCATCACCGGGCCTGCGGCTTTACCGATTTTCTGGTGTTTTCAAATGACTGTACGGATGGCACCGATGCAATGCTGGATCATCTGGCAAGCCGGGGCTGGTTGACCCATATCCGCAATGATGGCCCCCACCCCGAGGGGCCGCAATGGGCGGCGCTCAAGACCGCCGACAAGCATCCGCTGCTGCGCGAGGCCGATTGGGTCTTGGTCTGTGACATCGATGAATTCGTGAATATCCATGTGGGCGACCGCAGCCTGTCCGCCCTTCTGGCGGCGCTTCCCCATGCCACGGCGATCCCGCTGACATGGCGGCTGTTTGGAAACGGCGGGCAAGTGACCTTCGAGGATCAGCCGATCACCCGTCAGTTCACCCAAGCCGCCCCGGCGATTTTGCACTGGCCCTGGCGCGCTTCGATGTTCAAGACCTTGTTTCGCAACGATGGAACCTATCGCAAGCTGGGCGTTCATCGGCCTCGCAGCCCCGACAAGGCACGACTGGAGGCGCAGCGCTGGTTTGACGGCTCGGGCCGCGCGTTGCCTTCGGATTTCGCCAGATCCCGGATCTTCAGCCCCTTCGGGCGGGACAATTACCACTTGGCGCAATTGAACCATTATCCCTTGGGGTCGATGGAGGGGTATGTGGTGAAATGCGATCGCGGGCGGGCCAATCGCGATGCCTCCAGCTTTGACATGGGCTATTGGGTGGAGCGGAATTTCTGCGCCGTCGAAGATCGCAGCATCGCGCAGATGGGTCCGGCCTCTGCCCCCTATCTGGCAGAGCTGATGGCCGATGAAGCCTTGGCCGCCCTGCACCATGCCGCCGTTGTCTGGCGCAAGGAAAGGTTTCTGCATCTGATGCAGGACGAGGCGTGGCGCGGATTGTTCGGGCGGCTGATGCTTTGCCCGCCGACCCGCTGCCTTTCACCACAGGAAGCCGAATTGATCTGGCGGCACGGGGTGGCGCAGGTTCAGGTCTCTCACAGCTAGGGGGATTGCAGAAACAATCGGGCGGGATTGTTCACAGATCCGATGGGCAATGCCACCTTCTTGCCGCCTTGTGCCCGTGCTTGTGCCATGGGAAGCTGAGATTACTACTGCTAGGGTAGCCATGTGGGTTGCCGCGCTGCTGCATAGGTGTGACCAGTCGATGAGTGACAAAGACGCACAGACGATCATGGCCGAAGCCCCCTCGCTTGACCGCAAGGGCTGGCTGGCGCTGCTGGCGAATATCGGCGATCAGTCCGGGTCCTTTGAGGCTTTGGGCGATCATCACTGGGCGCTTTTCAACGAAGACAGCACAACGCTTCTGGTCAGCTTCGACAGCCTTGAGACGATCTGCGCGGGCAAACCGGGTGAATTGCCCTTCACCCATGATCTGGCCACGCAAAACGGCTGGTCGCATCTTGCCCTTCTGGCCGAGGGCGAAACCTGGTTCCGCGACCGCGATGTCTTTGCCTATTTCGACCGGCTGGTGGATGACTGCTTTTTCGACGCCTATGACCAAGTGGTGTTTTACGGCACGGGCATGGGGGCCTATGCGGCCTGCGCCTATAGCGTTGCCTCTCCGGGGGCGACGGTTCTGGCCGTTCAGGCCCGCGCCACGCTTGATCCGGCCAAAGCGGGCTGGGATAGCCGTGACCGCCATCGCCGCCGCCTGAACTTCACCAAACGCTATGGCTATGCCCCCGATATGACCGAAGGCGCTGCCGAAGTCTTCCTGCTGTTTGATCCGCGGGAAAAAGAGGATGCGATGCACGCCGCCTTGTTCTCGGGCCGGCATGTGCAGCCGATCCGGCTTCCGCTTGCCGGCCAGAAGGTCGCGGAAACGCTGATGGCGCTCAATATCCTGCCCAAGATCCTGCGGACCGCGATGGAGGGCAAGCTGACCCCTGCGGGTTTGTTCGGATTGTGGCGGGCGCGGCGGGAAAACGGGGCCTATCTGCGCCACATTCTGGCTGTCGTTCAAGACACCGGGCACCCGCAACGCGAGGAGATGATCTGCCGCTCTGTGCTCAAAAGACTGCGCGCCCCGCATTTCCGCAGGCATCTGCAAAAGCTGCGCCAAAGCGGGGAACTGGCGGCGGCCAAGGGCGATACAGTGGCAAATGACCCAGCCCAGAACGACTGATCTGACGCCAAACCCTGCAGGCCGCGCGATCAGAAGCGGTCGTCGCTGCCCTCTTGCCACGCCTTGACGAGGTTGCCAAAGCGCGTGAAGCGCCCCTCAAAGCTGAGTTCGACAGAGCCGATCGGGCCGTGACGCTGCTTGCCGATAATCACCTCGGCCTTGCCATGAACCTGCTCCATGATGGATTGCCACTGGGCCATCTTGTCCAGCTCATGATCGCCGGGCTTTTCCCGTTCCTTATAGTATTCATCGCGGTAGACGAACATCACCACATCGGCGTCCTGCTCAATCGAGCCGGATTCGCGCAGGTCGCTCAATTGAGGGCGCTTGTCTTCGCGGCTTTCCACCTGACGCGACAACTGACTAAGCGCCACGACCGGGATGTTCAATTCCTTCGCGATGGCCTTGAGGCCCTGCGTAATTTCCGAGACTTCCTGAACCCGGCTTTCCTTTGACGAGCCTTTCAAAAGCTGAAGATAATCCACCATCAGCACGTCCAGCCCATGCGTCCGCTTGAGCCGCCGCGCGCGGGCCGCGACCTGACTGATCGGCAGTGCGGGCGTGTCGTCGATGTACAAAGGGCAGGCTTCCAGACTTTTCGCGGCCTCGACGAAACGACGGAACTCCGCCTCCGTCATATCGCCGCGCCGGATCTGTTCGGACGGCACTTCTGAGGCTTCCGACAAGATCCGCGCGGCCAATTGCTCGGCGCTCATTTCGAGGCTGTAAAACCCCACGACCCCGCCTTCAACGGCCCCCTCGCCCCCATCGGGCAACCGCCCACGCTTATAGGCTTTGGCGATGTTAAACGCGATATTCGTCGCCAGCGAGGTTTTCCCCATCGACGGGCGTCCAGCCAGAATAAGCAAATCCGATGGATGCAAGCCGCCCAGCTTCTTGTCCAGATCAATCAGCCCGGTGGAAATTCCTGCAAGGCCCCCATCGCGCTGGTAGGCGGCATTGGCGACGTTCACGGCATCCGTCACCGCCTTCAGAAAGCTCTGAAAACCGCGCTCGGCCACGCCTTGCTCGCCCAGTTTGTAAAGCCGCTGCTCGGCCTCGATGATCTGCTCTTTCGGCTCCGAGGCCACATCGACCTTACCCGCCTTGGCCGAAATATCGCGCCCCAGCCCGATCAATTCACGCCGCACGGCAAGGTCATAGATCATCTGCGCATAGTCCCGCGCCGCATAGGCCGAGATCGCCGCCCCCGCCAAACGGGCCAGATAGGCCGGACCGCCCAATTCGCGCAGCCCCTCGTCATCCTCCAGAAAGGCCTTGAGCGTCACCGGAGAGGCCAGCGCGTTCTTCTGAATTCGCGCAGCGGCAATCTCAAAAATCCGCATATGCACGGGATCATAGAAATGCTCGGCCTTCACGAGGCTCGAAACCCGGTCGTAAACATCATTATTGGTCAGGATCGCGCCCAGCAATTGCTGTTCGGCTTCGATGTTATGGGGCAGCGCATCCGTGGTCGCCGTGGCATTGGCGGGAACCGAAACCTGTCTGAGAGGTGTGATTTCCGTCATGTCTGGCGCTCCGCTGCTGCAAGCTGTTGTCATAAAGGAAGGGGGTCCTCATGGCCAGAGGAAGAACCCCGTGGATAAGTCGCACAAGACCTGTGGATAAGCCGCGCAAACCCTGTGGATGAGGGCAATCATACCACATACAGTCAAATTCCGGCAATGCCCCCCCAAATGCAGAGGGCCGGAGAGTCCCGGCCCCGCGCATCGCGTGGAATGATCCACAGATTTTTTGGTCTGGGCAAAAGGGGCGCGGCGATCAGCCCTTGCGGGCCTCTTGCCAGGCCCGCGGATCGTTCAAAAACGCCTCGACCTCGCGCAGCGTCTCGGCATCGAAAGACCCCATGGCGCGGGCTTCTTCCAGCACATCCCACCATGTGCACAGGTGATGCAGGCTCACCCCATGATCGGCAAGGCGCTGGGTCGTGTCGGGGAAAATCCCGTAGTAAAAGATTACAGCCGTATGGGCGCAACTGGCCCCTGTCTCGCGGATCGCATCAACGAAGGACAGTTTGGAGCCGCCATCCGTGGTCAGATCCTCGACCAAAAGCACGCGCTGCCCCTCGGTCATCGCCCCTTCAATGCGCGCGTTGCGCCCGTAGCCTTTGGGCTTCTTGCGCACATAGGTCATCGGCAAAGCCATCCGCTCTGCCACGAGGGCGGCAAAGGGAATGCCCGCCGTCTCTCCGCCTGCGATATTGTCAAACGCCTCGAAGCCTGCGTTGCGCATCACCGTCACGGTCAGAAAATCCATCAGCGTGGACCGAATCCGCGGGTATGAGATCAACTTGCGGCAATCAATATAGGTCGGCCCCGGCAGTCCCGAGGCATAGATGTAAGGCTCCGCCGCATTGAAATGCACGGCCTTGATCTCCAAAAGCATCCGCGCGGTCAGGCGGGCCATCTCGGAGGCGGGCGGGAAAGCCGAAGGGATCATGCAAAACTCCTGTGTAATTCATCTGTTTCTAAATATCCCCGCCGGAGGCACCCGACATCGGCCAAAGGAGCCTCCGGCGGGGATATTTTTGAACAGATGAAATCAGCCTTCGACATGCCAATGCACGGGAAAGCCTGGATTGAAAAGGGTGACCGGACCAGCCTCGGTCAGAAGCTTGTCGGGCCAGTTTTGGGCCTCCCCCTTGCGCAGGGTCAGCGACGTTTCATTGACCGGCAGGCCATAGAAGGCGGGGCCGTTGAGCGAGGTGAACGCCTCCAGCCGGTCCAGCGCGCCCTCTTCCTCGAACACATGCGCGAGGATGGGCATGGTGTTTGTGGCCGTAAAGCAACCCGCACAGCCGCAGGCATGTTCTTTCAGCGCATCGACATGCGGGGCCGAATCCGTTCCCAGAAAGAACCGCGCCTCGCCAGAGGTCGCGGCCGCCCGCAGCGCCAACCGGTGATGCTCGCGCTTGGCCACCGGCAGGCAGTAGTAATGCGGCTTGATCCCGCCCACGAGGATGTGGTTGCGGTTGATGATCAGGTGATGCGTGGTGATCGTCGCGGCAAGGTCGTCGCCGCCTGACCGGGCATAGGCCACGCCCTGCTCGGTCGTGATATGCTCCATCACCACCCGAAGGCCGGGGACAGAGCGGCGCAACGGGTCCAGCACCGTGTCGATGAACACTGCCTCGCGGTCGAAGATATCGACCTCGGCCGTCGTCACTTCGCCATGCGTGCACAGCGGCAGGCCGATCTCGGCCATGGTTTCCAGAACCGGGCGGACCTTGTCAAAATCCCGAACACCCGAGTTGGAATTCGTGGTTGCACCCGCAGGGTAGAGCTTGACCGCCTTCACCAGCCCCGAGGCATGGGCCGCCGCCACATCCGCAGGCTCCGTGCCTTCCGTCAGATAAAGCGTCATCAGCGGCGTAAAGCTCATACCCTCCGGCAGGGCCGCCAGAATACGCTCCCGATAGGCCGCGGCCTGATCCCCTGTCACCACAGGTGGCACCAGATTGGGCATGATGATCGCCCGCGCGAAATGGCGGGCCGTTTCCGGCAAGACGGCCTTCAGCATCGCGCCATCGCGCAAATGCAGGTGCCAATCGTCGGGGCGTCGTAGCGTGAGGCTCTGGTCAGGGTTCTCTGTCATGGGTCAGAGCGCTAGCGCATCCGGCGGCTCATTTCCAGCCAGAAATCGTCAAAGTCAGCACCTGTCTTGCGCCGCGATTGAACAGCACCCCGGTTTTTCGGTACGGAAGGTTCCCTGCGTCCTCTGGACAGACCAACCGCACGTCATCAGGCACAAACGCAGTCCATTTGGCAGGCCGCGTCGCCATGCCCAGACCCTCGCAAAGAGTTTGCCCCGCAGGCAGAAGAGCCACCGCTTCGCCCCATCCTTGACGGCAGATCAGCCCCTCAGCCCTGCTCCCCCCGCCGTTAAAGGCAACGCCCTGACAGCCGTCCATGGCAATGCCGCCCGAGGGGGCTCGATGCCCCCGAGGGCGGCCCGCCCCCGCCTTCGCGTGTCTTTCTTCTTGACCTTCCTCGCAAGGTTGTCAAAACACGCTCATGGCCACTGCATCCCTCACCATCGACCTGAACGCTGTCGCGGCCAACTGGCGCGCGCTTGACCGGCTGTCTGCCTCTGGCACGCAGACGGCAGCCGTGCTCAAGGCGGATGGCTATGGGCTTGGCGC
>JAQWYA010000050.1 GCA_029254215.1 Pseudorhodobacter sp.
ATGACGGACACGCAAACCCTCAACGAGCAGGCGGTGCACGCCTATCTGAGTGAAAACCTCGAGGGGTTTAAAGGCCCGATGGAGGTCACAAAATTCCAGGGTGGACAAAGTAATCCGACCTTCCAGCTGAAAACACCCGACCACACGTATGTCCTGCGTCGTAAACCGCCGGGTGTACTGCTTAAATCCGCCCATGCGGTGGACCGTGAATTCAGGGTGCAAAAAGCGCTGCAAGGCTCGGAAGTGCCGGTGTCGCGTATGCATCTTTTGTGTGAGGACGACAGTGTAATCGGTTCTATGTTCTATATCATGGACCACGTGCAGGGCCGTAATTTCAACGAGCCTTCCATGCCCGATGTCTCGGTCGCCGATCGTGGGCGGATCACCTCCGAGATGAACCGCGTTCTGGCGGCCCTGCATGAGGTGGACATTGATGCTGTTGGCCTTGGGGATTATGGTCCCGAAGGGAATTACTTCGAGCGGCAAGTCGGCCGCTGGTCCAAACAATATCGCGCCTCGGAGACGGACAAGATTCCTGCAATGGACCAGTTGATGGACGCGCTGGTCGGTGAGCGTCCTGAGGATGACGGGCAGCGTACATTGGTGCACGGGGATTACCGTCTCGACAACATGATCTTTGATGCCACCACTACCGATTGCCGCGCAGTACTGGATTGGGAGCTGTCAACGATTGGCCACCCGTTTGCCGATTTGGCGGCGGTGATTATGCAATGGCAATTGCCCGCAGGCAGTGAAGGGCGCGGCATGGGCGGGCTTGACCGTGCGGCTTTGGGCCTGCCATCGGATGAGGATTTCATCGCCGAATACTGCGCGTTGCGGGGTCTTAAAGGCATCGACAATTTCGGCTATTACCTTGGTTTTACGTTCTTTCGTATGGCGGCGATCATTCAGGGCGTGTTGAAACGCGCGCTGGACGGGAATGCCTCCAATCCCGAGCGTGCCATGAAAGTAGGCGCTTTTGTCCCCGTCTTTGCACAGCATGGGCTTGACGCCCTCAAGCGGGGTTGAGCGATGGATGATATTGATCCCGACCTCGATGGCAAAGACCGCAATTTTGTCACGGCCTTGGCGCGCGGCCTTGAGATCTTGCGCTGTTTTCGCCGTGATGATCTAACGCTGACCAATAGCGATTTTTCCGAGCGGACGGGCCTGCCCAAGGCTACGATTTCGCGTCTGACGCATACCCTGTGCGAGCTGGATTATCTGGTAGCCGACACCCGTGTGGGTACTTACCGCCTCAGCGCGGGTGTGCTGCGTTTAGGCTTTAGCCGCCTTGCCGCGATGGAGATGCGCGACCGTGCCAAACACGAGATGCACGGGCTGCGCATGGACGGGCCGAACCCGTTTCTGACCGTGGCCTTGGGAGAGCAACACCGTACTGAGGTCATCTATCTCGCGACAGATTGCTCGAACGAAGGGGTGACACTTTTGATGCGCGTTGGCTCCCGTCTGCCGCTGTTTCATTCTGCGATAGGTAAAGCGATCCTTGCTGTCACACCGCAAGAGCGGGTCGAGCAAATTTTCGGGTTTGCCCGTTTGGATGGTGAAGAAGTCGAGGTCGAAGCGCGTGCGCATTATGAGATCGCAGTGCAAGAGTATGGCGAGAAGGGCTTTTGCACAGGCTATGGCAATTGGCGTTCTGATGTGAACGGAATTGCCGTGCCTGTGCATTCTCTAAGTGATGGCCGTGTGTACGGCCTGAATATCGGCGGGCCTTCCTATCGAGTAAAGCCGAAACAGCTCGAGAAGGTTTACGCTGAGCGGTTGGTGAGAGTGGCTCAGGCGCTAAGCTTGAATTAATAGGTACAAATCGCCTTAAATGAGCGTGCGAATAATGGGTTCATGTTCCGCATGGCGGAACGAGTTGAAAAATTATTCAAGAATAAAAGTACTGAGCCTTCTAAATTTCCTGCTGGTTATCAAACACGCATACCAAACATAAATTCTTATAATATGATTTATATCAAACACATAGAGGCTATTTATTTTTTGAGTGGTGCGAAAAATTCACTTTTATCGGTGGCTGCGGTTACATAATTCAGCTGACAGTGAACGCTTGACTTACTGTGAGGGTGTGCAAGTCTCTATGGATAGCCTGCAGGAATAAATTGCGAAACATTGACGGGCTAACTTAGGGAGAACTAAAATGAAGAATATTAAAAAGTTTGGTGCGGTTTCCGCACTTTCGCTCATCATCGGTGCAAGTGCTGCGTTTGCCGAAAACATCAAGATCGCATTTGTTGACCCACTTTCGGGACCATTTGCAACAACAGGAACCAACGGCGCTGCTGAATGGACCTTTGCTGCAGACGAGCTAGTGAACAAAGCTGGCGGTGTTTTGGGCGGTAGAAACTTTGAAGTCGTTACGTTTGATAACAAAATGTCCGGTAAAGAAACATTGATCCAAGTGCAGGTAGCAATTGATCAAGGCATTCGTTTCATCGCTCAAGGAAATTCCTCTGGTATTGCTGCTGCGATCACAGATGCGGTGAACAAGCACAACAAACGTAACCCTGATGACCGTGTACTGTTCTTGAATTACTCAGCGGTTGATCCAGCGCTGACGAATGAAAAGTGTAACTTCTGGCATTTCCGTTTTGATGCAAACGCGGACATTAAAATGGATGCGCTTACAGATGTGATGGCTAAAGATCAAGGTCTTTCAAAGGTCTACCTGATTGGGCAAGATTATTCGTTTGGTAAAGCGGTTGCTGCGGCGGCGGAACGCGATATCGCAAAAAAACGCCCTGATGTTGAAATTGTTGGCAACGAACTGCACCCAATCGGCAAGGTGAAGGACTTCACACCTTACGCGCGTAAGATTGTGGCTTCTGGCGCAGATTCAGTGATTACAGGCAACTGGGGCTCTGACATGGTTGGCCTTGGTAAAGCAATCATCGAAGCTGGTTTTGAGGGTCAAATCTATACTTATTATGCGGCATCAAACGGTATTACCCGCACCTTTGGCGAAGATGGTAAAGGTCACTTGAACCTGGTCCACGAAGGCAAATTAAACCCACCTGTTTCGGACCGTGCATCGGCATATATCGATGCTTTTGAAGCAAAATACCCAGATCATGATATTTCTCAAGCTCGGATTGCAAATGCAGTAGAGATGCTTGCAAAAGCGATTGAAGTTGCGGGCACTGCTGACGATGTTGTGCCAATTGCTTTGGCGCTCGAAGGTATGGAGCACGACAGCATCTGGGGTGGCAAAGTATTCATGCGCCCAGAAGATCATCAAGCGATCCAAGATGTTCATATCGGCGCGCACACGGATGAAAATATCCGTCACCCACTCGATAATTCTGCGTTTGGTTTGTCGGACGATGTAACTGTCGAAATGGCATCTATGGACAGCCCTACAACATGTGAAATGAAGCGCCCTTAAGGAGCGGCGGTTTTGGTCCACTGCTACCTTATTGTTGGCGGTGGGCCATTTTCTTGACACAACAATAATCGACTGATTGTCTTACAGGGGTATGGCTATGGACCTAGTGTTGGTGAACTTAATTGATGGGCTGGTGTTCGGCCTGCTGCTTTTTATGTTATCGAGCGGCTTGACGCTAATTTTTTCCATGATGGGTGTTTTGAACTTTGCGCATGCTAGCTTTTACATGCTGGGCGCTTACTTTGGATACCAAATCTCGACAGTGCTTGGCCTGGGATTTATTGGGGGGCTGATAGTTGCTCCGGTCATTGTTGGTGTCGCCGGTGCCGCCATTGAGCGCTACGGTTTGCGCCGCGTTCATCAATACGGCCACGTCCCCGAACTTATCTTTACATTTGGCCTCGCACTTTTGATCCAGGAAATGGTCAAATTATTCTGGGGTCAAAATCAAATCCCTTATTTTGAGCCATCATATCTTGATTTCGCACTCTTCTCCGTGGGTGACAACGCCATCAAGGCTTACAAAGTCTTCATGATCTTCATCTCCTTGCTGATCTTTGGTGGCTTGCTGTATGTTCTAACCAAGACCCGTATCGGCATGATCATCCAAGCTGCGCTTTCATACCCCCAAACTGTTGAGGCACTGGGCCACAACGTCCCCTTTGTCTTCATGGGTGTGTTCGGTGTTGGTTCAGCTCTTGCAGGTATCGCGGGCGTTATCGCGGGCCCAGCACTTGGAACATTTCCCGGCATGGCCTTTACCCTGGGCTCCATAGTGTTTGTTACAATCGTTGTGGGTGGTCTCGGCTCACTTTGGGGCGCGCTCGTTGCCTCGCTACTGATTGGCTGGATGACCACATTCGCGGCCTCCTACAATATTGAGATGTCCTCAATCCTGCAAGGCATTGGCTTCATCAAGCCCGAAGACCTCTCAGAAAGCGCGTTCCAAGACCTATGGACACTAACCCTGCCACAAATTGGCCCAATTTTACCCTACCTCCTTATGGTGCTGATCCTGGTGTTTCGCCCACAAGGCCTGCTCGGAAAGCGTGAATCATGACGGTTGCTCCTACAAACACCCGCAAATACGGCACTATCACATTTGGCACACTTGCGCCTTGGATTGTTTGCGCTGTCCTGCTGTTGACCCTGCCACTGATCTTCGGTGATCGTGGTGAAATAACAATCATGTCTCAAATGGCGATCATGATTGTCTTCGCGCTTGCCTACAATATGTTGCTGGGGCAGGGTGGAATGCTTTCTTTTGGCCATGCGGTCTACGTTGGTATGGGTTCGTTCCTTTGCCTACACGTGATGAATTCTGCTAGTTTTTCCTCTATACCGGTTCCTGTGCTGCCACTTCTCGGGGGCTTATTTGGTCTTGGCATCGCAATGATCATCGGCAGCTTTTCAACGCGCTCTGCCGGTACAGTATTTGCAATGATTACACTTGGAATTGGCGAATTGATGGCCGCATGTGTGCTCATTATCGTTGTGTTCTTTGGCGGTGAAGAAGGGATCTCTAGCGACCGTACAGAAGGCATGCCTTTTTTTGGCGTTGAATTTTTCACGCACATTGAGGCCTTCTACGTCATCGCGTTTTGGTTGTTAGTATCTTCGGTGCTGATGTACCTGTTTTCTCGCACACCCGTTGGCCGTATGGCCAACGCCGTGCGCGACAACCCTGAACGGGCGCAATTTTTGGGCTACTCTGCTCGCTGGGTTCGCTACGTATCTTTCTCGGCCTCAGGGTTTTTCTGCGGTATCGCAGGCGGCCTGTCGGCAATTCTGTTTGAAATTGCTACCGAAAGTGACCTAAACGTTGGCGCCTCTGGGATCATCCTGTTGATCGTTTTTTTGGGTGGTGTAGGCGTATTCTGGGGGCCCGCACTCGGTGCCATCATATTCATCCTGCTTCAAACAGTCCTAGGACTTCAGACTCACCTTTGGGAACTCTACGTCGGTGTAATTTTTGTGTGCATGGTTATGTTCTTTCCCGGTGGGATTGCAGGACTTATCGTCGCTCATGGGGTTGCGATGTCGCTCGGTAAATTAAATCTGCTGATACGACCTTACCTCACATGCGTTCTTCCAGGCATCATGGGGGCTCTTGGTCTGTGTGGTCTAGTCGAAATGATATTCCACCTTCGTGAAGCGGCAACAGGAGAGTACGAAATGACCTTGTTTTGGACAGACCTGAACACCCATAACTTTTGGCCGTGGCTCATTTTCGGGGGCATCGCGCTCGGCGGTGCCTTGATCGCGCGCAACCAAACACCTGTGCTTAAAGAAGCATGGGCCGAAGCTAATACAATCGAAATAACAAGCGTTGGGGAGCCAACATGAAACCTGCTCTTGAACTTGACGATCTGTGTAAGTCTTTTGGTAAGTCTGAGATTATTCGCGGTCTAAATCTGAAGGTTGAAAAAGGTGAACGCCACGCGATCATCGGGCCGAACGGGGCGGGTAAATCCACGCTGCTCAACTGCCTTGTGGGCAAACTGATCCCGGATACGGGTTCGGTGATGTTTGACGGCAAATCCGTTCTGGGGCGCAAGCCGCACCAGATCAATCAGATGGGCATCTCGCGGGTGTTTCAGACGCCCGAGATTTTCGGCGATCTGACGGTGATGGAAAACATGCTGATCCCCTGTTTCGGCAAGCGGGACGGCGCGTTTGAACTGAACGCCATGGCCAGCATCGACGGGCAGAAAGACGTGATCGAAAAAGCCGAGGCGATGCTGGTGGATATGAACATGGCGCATAAGCGGCATGACCATTCCGGCTCTTTGTCACGGGGCGACAAGCGGCGGCTTGAAATCGGGATGTGCCTTATTCAAGAGCCGCGTCTTTTGCTGCTGGATGAACCGACCGCCGGCATGGCCCGCGCCGATACCAACAACACGATCGACCTTCTCAAATCCATCAAAGCCTCGCGCGATATCACCATGGTCATCATCGAGCATGACATGCATGTGGTGTTCTCTTTGGCCGAACGGATCACCGTTCTGGCGCAGGGCACGCCTTTGGTCGAAGACACGCCTGAAAAGATCAAGGGTCATCCGAAGGTCAAAGAGGCCTATCTTGGCGAGGCAGCATAAGGAATGTCACAGATGAATGATCGCCCGGATTTTTCCAACAACCGCAACATGGCGGAAACGGCCCCGGCCTATCTCTCGGTTTGGGATATGCATGGCTATTACGGCGAAAGCTATATCGTGCAAGGCGTGTCCTTCAACGTCCATGAGGGGGAGATTCTGGCGCTTCTGGGCCGGAACGGGGCGGGCAAAACCTCGACCCTGCGGGCGATTGCACGGGTTGACAGCCCTCAGGTGACGCATGGCGAGATCTGGCTGGATCATCAGCCGCTCCACAAGATGAAAAGCTATGAGGCCGCGATTGCAGGCGTCGGCCTTGTGCCGGAAGATCGCCGGATCATTCCCGGCCTGACGGTGGAAGAGAACCTCAAACTCGCGCAGATCACCAAGCCCATCGGCTGGAGCATCGAACGCTTGTACGAGCTGTTCCCAAGACTGGGAGAGCGTGCAAAGCAGGATGGCGTGACGCTTTCCGGCGGTGAGCAGCAGATGCTGGCGATTGCCCGCGCGCTGGCCCGTGATGTGAAGCTTTTGCTGCTGGATGAACCCTATGAAGGTCTGGCCCCGGTCATCGTGGATGAGATTGAAAAGACGCTGCGTCTCATCAAGCAGCAGGGCATGACGACGATTCTGGTCGAACAGAACGCTGTGCGGGCGCTGCAATTGGCTGACCGCGCGATCATTCTGGACACGGGCACGATTGTTTTTGACGGCTCCGCGCAGGAAGTGCTGGAGAATGAAAAGCTGCGCGCTGAATATCTGGCGATCTGACATCCGCTCAGGCGGGGGGGTAAAAAAACGGGGGCTCAACCGAGCCCCCGTTTTGCATTTCACTCCGGGGTGCGCCGGATCAGCCTTTGGCGGCCATCGCATCCAACTGGCCGCGCAGCCCTTCAAGCTGGTAGCCAAAGCGGGCCGGGATGCCGATCAGATCATCCGTGGGCAGCTTGCCCGCATGGGCCAGCGCCCAGACGATGGAAGACCGGTTCCCCGAGGCGCAATAGGCCAGAACCGGGCCGGAGGCGGCCTCAATCGCGGCGGCCTGCGCCGTCACATTCTCCATGGTCAGCATTCCGCCGATCACCGGGTTGACGACGAAGTGCAACCCTGCCGCCTCTGCCGCCGCACGCATGGCGTCGGTATGCAAAGAGGGCGGAATTTCGCCATCCGGACGGTTGTCGATCACGGTGGTGTAGCCCGCAGCCTTGATCGCCGAGAAATCGGTGCTCTCGATCTGGGGGGAAACGGCGTAGGTGGGTGTCAGGGCGCGAATATCCATGATGCTCCTCAGGCGGTGGCGAGACGGTCGATCCGGGTGCGGATCATCGGTGCGCCGACCATACCGACGAGCATCGACAGAAGAAAGAGCAACCCGCCCCAACCGCCGAAACTCAGCGAGGCCATCGCCGGGCCGGGGCAAAGCCCTGCAAGGCCCCAACCCATCCCGAACAGAACCGAGCCGACGACAAGGTTATGGCCAAGACGCGGGTCGGGGGCTGCGGGCAGGGCACCACCCAAGACGGCGGTCTTGCGCCGCTCTGCCACACGCCAGGCGATTGCCATGGGCAGGATCGCGCCACCAAGCACGAAGGCCAGCGTCGGATCCCAGTCGCCAAAGACATCCAGCCAGCCCTGCACCTTGGCAGTGTTGACCATGCCCGAGATCAGCAGGCCGAGGCCAAACAGGGCGCCCGACAGAAATGCGAAAAGATTGCGGATCATCAGATCACCCCCAGAAGATGCCGGAACGTCACCATCACAAGGCCGCCCGCCAGCAGATAGAAAACCGTGGCCACGATCCCGCGCAGCGAAAAGCGCGAGATGCCGCAAACCCCGTGGCCAGAGGTGCAGCCATTGGCAAGCCGCGTTCCCACGCCGACAAGAAGCCCCGCGGCAATGATCACCGCCGGGTTTTCCGTGATGTTGGTGTCAACAGGCCCCATGGCCATCGCCCCCAGAAAGGGCAGGCCGATAAGCCCGGCCAACAAGGCGATCCGTTCAGCAGCGGTGGCGCGGCCAGAGCCGTCCACAAGCCCGCCGATGATCCCCGAAGCGCCCATGATGCGCCCGTTGACCAAGAGATAAAGCGCCGCCGCGGTTCCGATCAGCAGGCCGCCCGCCAATCCCCACAGCCAATCTTGTTCTATCATGATTTGTCCTGTTTTTGGTCTATATTGCGATGAAAATCGAACGTCCTTAGTCAAAAATGTTCGATTTTGACAAGTTTTAAATCCCGTTGATCGGGACTTTCAGATAGGATTTTCCATTGTCCTCGGGTTCGGGCATCTGTCCGGCCCGCATGTTGACCTGAAGCGACGGGATGATAAGGCGCGGCATGGCCAGCGTCTTGTCGCGGGCATTGCGCATCGCCACAAATTCCTCTTTCGACTTGCCAGCCCCGACATGCACGTTCAACGCCTTTTGCGCGCCGACGGTTGTTTCCCAAGCGTAATCCTCCCGGCCGGGGGCTTTGTAGTCATGGCCCACGAAGATCCGGGTTTCATCGGGAAGGGTCAGTATCTTTTGCACGGATTCAAACAAGGCCTCCGACGACCCGCCCGGAAAGTCACAGCGCGCCGTGCCGAAATCCGGCATGAACAAGGTGTCCCCCACAAAGGCCGCATCGCCGATCACATAGGTCAGGCAGGCCGGGGTATGGCCCGGCGTATGCAGCACATCGGCGCGCATCTGCCCGATCATTATGCTGTCGCCCTCTTCAAACAACTTGTCGAACTGCGAGCCGTCGCGTTGAAAGCGCGTGCCTTCGTTGAACACCTTGCCAAAGGTTTCCTGCACAACGGTGATCCGTTGCCCGATCCCGATCTTGCCGCCCAACCGTTCCTGAATATAGGGCGCTGCGGAAAGATGGTCGGCATGGACATGCGTCTCAAGGATCCATTGCAGATCCAGACCTTCCTTTTGCACGAAATCAATCACGGCATCGGCCGACCGCGTATCGGTCCGCCCGGAGGCATAGTCGAAATCCAGAACCGAATCGACAATGGCGCAGGCGCGGCCTTCGGGCTCGCGGACGACATAGGTCAAAGTGTTGGTGGCTTCGTCGAAAAAGGCGTGAACAGCGGGTTTCATGTGGACCTCACCTCAGTTTGGAGTTGCTCAGCAAGATATATCATGGCACAAACATATTACAAGAATTGAATATGAAATTCTTTTCCGGCTTTGACTTGCATCAAGGTCGGAGGCGATGGGCAGACATAGCGTCAGTGCAGTCACCAAGGGGGGTAAGGATGATTTCTGTCGAAAAACGCAAGGCCAAGCTGGAAGAACGGTTGTCTTATCTGGACGCCCGGCTGCACGCGATTGATGACGAACTCGACAGCCACCAATCGCGCGATTGGGAAGAGCTGGCGGTTGAGCGGGAAAGCGATGAGGTGCTCGAACAGCTTGGCGTCTCCGGCACGCAAGAAATCCAGATGATCAAGGCGGCCTTGTCGCGCGTCGCAGACGGCAGCTATGGCGAGTGCACCAAATGCGGGGCTCGTATTTCAGAAGCCCGTCTGGATGTTCTGCCCTTCACCCCGTTTTGCAAAACCTGCGCCACCTGAGCGCCCAAATAGAGGCAATTCACATGACTGAACGCAAGACATCCGCATCCGAGAACGGCCCTGAGGCAGATCCCCAGTTGTCGGCTTTGCTGGGGGAAATGCAGGCCCTGTTTACCATCCTGCCGCTCAATCCCTCTCAACTGACGCAAGAGCTTCCCTCTGAGGACGAGGTTGAGGCCTATTTCGACAATATGCCGGTTTAGGCCCGAAGGGCTTGTTCGCGCCGCCGCAACTTGCGCAAGGCATTGCCACCATGTCCCTTGCGGTTTGAATTGCGGGCCGGACCTGTTGCACGCTATGCCTTGGGCTGATGATTTGGGCCAAGCCTGTGCTGCAAGGGGGATGAGCAATGGTCGAGACGACAGATACGGTGGTCGTAGGCGGTGGGCAGGCGGGTGTCGCGATGAGCGAACATCTGGGCCGCGCCGGGATCGATCACATCGTGTTGGAGCGCGGCCGCATTGCCGAACGGTGGCGCTCGGGTCGCTGGGACAGCCTTGTTGCGAATGGCCCGGCATGGCACGATCGCTTTCCGGGGATGGAGTTTAAGGAAGACCCGGAAAGTTTTGTTCCAAAAGAGAAAATGGCGGATTACTTCGTCGATTATGCTGCCATGATCAAGGCACCGATCCGCACGGGTGTCGATGTCCAAAAAGTGAGCCGCCTTGAGGGAAAGCAAGGGTTCCGGGTTGAAACCTCACAAGGTGTGATTGAAGCGCGATCTGTCGTTGCGGCCACAGGACCGTTTCAAAAGCCAGTGTTTCCCCGCATGATTCCCGAGAGCACCGAGCTTTTGCAAATGCATTCGGCGGCGTATCGCAATCCGGGGCAACTGCCGGAAGGGGCGGTTCTTGTGGTGGGGGCGGGATCCTCTGGCGCGCAGATTGCCGAGGAATTGTTGGAGTGCGGGCGGCGGGTCTATATCTCGGTCGGCCCGCATGACCGCCCGCCGCGTGCCTACCGGGGAAGGGATTATTGCTGGTGGCTTGGTGTCCTTGGCAAATGGGATATTGCGGCGCGCGAACCGGGGGCGGAGCATGTCACAATTGCGGTCAGCGGCGCGCATGGGGGGCATACGGTTGATTTTCGCCGTCTTGCCGCCCGCGGCATGGTGCTTCTGGGCCGGATTGACGGCTTTGCAGCGGGCCGTTTGACCGTGGCGCCCGATCTTTGCGCAAATCTTGCGACGGGGGATGCAAACTATCTGTCCGTTCTGGACGAGGCGGATGACTACGCGCATCGCTTCGGGTTGGACCTTCCGCAAGAGCCCGGCGCGCGCGAAATCGTGCCGGAAGCAGAGTGTATTCGTAGCCCGATCCTGTCGGTTGATCTGGCCGAGGCGGGGATCACAACTGTGATCTGGGCCACGGGATATGTTCCCGATTTCAGCTGGCTTTCGCTGGATGCATTCGACGCGTCTGGCAAGCCCCGACATCAGCGCGGCGTCTCGCCAGAGCCGGGGCTGTATTTTCTAGGGCTGCCATGGCAGTCTAGGCGCGGTTCCAGCTTTATCTGGGGCGTCTGGCATGATGCGAAATATGTGGCGGATCAGATCATGATTCAGCGAAGCTACAGCGCATATCATGAGTCCTTATCGTTAAAATAACTCGTGAAGTTATTCTCAGAAGTTACTGTAAGTAAGAAATAAAGTGAATTCAGTCTGCGCGAAAACCAGCCTTGCCAAGGCCTTTTCACGCAACAAATCCCAGACGACTCTGGTCGGCCGATCCGCAGGCGTGGCAACAGTCCGCGCTATCCGCTGTATGCTAAGGGGGCCGGCATGAAGATTTCCGTGTCTCTTCGGTCGGTGCTGGGCGCGGAATAGTCCTTGGTTATCGTTCTTCGTCATCGGCGCGTCATCTGGCGGCGATAGCCAAGACCTCGGCTATGTTCGGGGTGGCCCTAGGTCGGTGTTGAGTTTCGATCCGTGCAAGACTAGCATCCTCCTCGACGAGCAACGTCCAATGAAGCGGCGAGGCCCCAAAGCCTGCCGTAAACAATCGAAATGCTTGGGAGAATCCGATGAAAACCACAACGCTTTTGTCCACGGTGGCCGTTCTGGCCCTGTCCAGCATGGCAGCTCAGGCCGAAACCCTGCGGCTCCTGACCTGGGGCGGCTATGCGCCCGAGGCTGTGATCGCACAGTTCACGGCAGAAACCGGCCATACCGTCGAAGTCACCAAATCCAACAACGAAGAGATGATCGCAAAGCTGCGGGCCACGAACGGCGGCGGCTTCGATCTGGCGCAGCCCAGCCAGGACCGTGTGTCCGGCGCGCAGGAAGAATTCGGCATCTACAAGCCGATGGATCAGTCCAAGCTGGAAACGAGCTTGTTTATCCCCTCGATGCTGGAAGCCACCAAAACCAATACGACGCTGAACGGCGAAGTCTATGGCGTGCCGCATGTCTGGGGCACGGATGGTCTGGTCGTGAACACCGCGCTGGCACCGAATGTCAAGGATTACAAGGACCTCTGTGATCCGGCGATGGCGGGGAAAGTGTCTTATCGCGTGAAGCGTCCGACGCTGATCGCCTGGGCTTTCTCGATGGGAAAGGACCCCTTTGCGGCCTATGCAGACCCGGTCGCCTATCAGGCCATTCTGGATGAGGTCGAGGCCGCGCTGATCGCTTGCAAGGCCAATGTGAAAACCTATTGGGACGGCGGCGACGAGATCAAGAACCTGCTGCGCTCGGGTGAAGTCACGGCGGCGATGGCTTGGGATACGGGCGGCTGGCAGTTGAACGCCGAAATGCCCGAGATCACCTTCGTCGCCCCTGCCTCGGGTGCGTTGGGCTGGATTGATACCTTCGTGATCCCGGCCCGTGGCCGCGCTGATGAAGCGGCCTACGCTTGGATCAACTTCGTGATGCGTCCTGAGATCGCGGCACAGATCACCGCCGAGGCTGGCAACTTTACTGCCTCGCTGGGCGGCGATGCGGGCGTTGATGATGCGTTGAAGGCCCGCTATCAGGCCAGCTTCCCGCAGGAAGCGATCGACAATATCAAATGGTATCCGACGGTTCCGGCCGGTCTTGAGACGCTGGAAGGTGCAGCGCTGGACCGTGTGAACGCTGCCAACTGATCGGCTGATATTTGACCTTTGGTGAAGCGCGCCTCCTCGCGCTTCACCTTTTTTAACGGAAAGCCCAGCCTGCCATGACGGATGTGCCTGACCTTGAATGCCGTGCGCTTTCCAAGCGTTTCGACAGTTTCGAAGCGGTGAAGGCGATCAGCTTTGAAGTGCCAAAGGGCTCTTTCTTTTCCATTTTGGGGCCTTCGGGCTGTGGCAAGACAACGCTTTTGCGGATGATTGCCGGGTTTCAGGCCCCGACCAGCGGCGATTTGCGGATCAAGGGGCGCTCGGTTCTGGATGTGCCGCCGAACAAACGCCCCGTGTCGATGGTATTTCAACACCTCGCCTTGTTTCCGATGATGAATATCGGAGCGAATGTCGGCTTTGGTCTGCGGCAGCGCGGCGTCGGCAAGGCGCAGATCAAGGCGCAGGTGGATCGGGTGCTGGAGCGGGTCGGTCTCGCCGGGGTTGCCGACCGTTCGGTTGACAGCCTGTCGGGCGGGCAAAAGCAGCGCGTGGCCATCGCCCGCTGCATGGTGCTGGAACCGGATGTCTTGCTGTTGGATGAGCCGCTTGGCGCGCTGGATCTGAAGCTGCGCGAGCATATGAAGATCGAGTTGAAGCGGCTCCAATCCGAATTCAACACGACCTTTGTCTATATCACCCATGATCAATCCGAAGCTCTGGTGATGAGCGATCAGATCGCGGTGATGAATCGCGGCGTCTTTGAACAGATCGGCACCGCCAAGGAGCTGTATTACGAACCCAAAACCGCCTTTGTCGCGGGCTTTGTCGGGGAGGCGAATAAATACCGCGCCAAAGTCTCAAGAGCGAACGGCAAGCAATTGGAACTGCTGACAGAAGACGGAATCGCCCTGCATGGCCTTGATGCCGGCGGTGGGCTGCGTCCGGGCGATGCTGCGCAGGTTTTCGTGCGCCCGGAGGCGATCCGGTTGTCGCGACGCGCAGCGGATACGCAAGATCTGGGCAATGCCAGCGCCGGTGTCGTTGACAGTGTGTTGTTCAATGGGGCCAACAGCCAGCTGATCCTGCGCGATGCCGCCAATGGGGCCGAGATCAGCGTGGCCTTGCCGCAAACCGGCGCCTTCCGTGATCTGAACAAGGGCGATACCGTCTATTTCGGGTGGGAGCCTGAACAGACCCGCTGCTACCGGGCGGAGGGCTGAGCCGATGAGCAAGGACGGCTCACGGCTCGGCCTGATCCTGCTGATGGCGCCGCTGTTGCTATGGCTGGTGACGTTGATCATCCTGCCACATATCGGGTTGTTCGTGGTTTCGCTCAGCGAAAAGGTCGGTGTGCGGACCTATGAGACGGGCTTTGGCAACTATGCCGTCTTCTTCACCGAGCCTTTGTATTGGAACACCTTCGCCCGGACTGCCTATATGTCGATCATGGCGACCGCCCTGACGCTGCTGATCGGCTTCCCGGTGGCCTATTACATTGCCAAGCTGACACGCGGGCGGAGCAAGACCACGCTGTTCCTGATGTGCCTGATTCCGTTCTGGGTGTCAGAGCTGGTGCGGACCTTCGGCTGGATGATTTTGCTGCGCGAAACCGGCGTGTTGTCGTCCTTCCTGCAATATCTGGGGGTGATCAACGGGCCTGTGGAGTTTCTGTATAATGATTTCGCGATCATGACGGGGCTGGTCTATACCTCGATGCTGTTCATGGTGGTGCCGCTGGTCACGACGCTGGACAGCCTTGACGACAGCCTGATCGAGGCTGGCTATGACCTTGGCGCAAGCAGCCTGTCCATCCTGCGCGAGATCATCATTCCCCATGCCATGCCCGGTATCGTGTCGGGCTGTATCGTGGTGTTTATGCTCTCTTTGGGTAATTACCTGACGCCTATCCTGCTGGGTGGCAAGGACAGCCTTTGGTTTACGGGGTTGATCTACAGCCAATTCATCACCCGCTTTAACTGGGAGCTGGGATCGGCCTTTGGCTTTTTGTTGCTGGGGCTGTCGTCCGTCATCGTCTTTGCAGCGCTCAAGCTGACGGGGCAATCGCTTGGCAAGACGATGGGGCGCTGAATGATCACCGGAATCCCCCAAAGCAGCACGTTCAAATGGACTTACCGCGCCTATATCACGCTGTTTTTTATCTATCTGGCCTTGCCGCTGGTGACGGTCTGCGCCTTTGCCTTCAATGACAGCGTCTTTCCCAGCATGCCATGGGACGGGTTCACATGGGATTGGTTCTTTGGCACCGAAACGCCGCGCATCGGGGTGTTTCATGAACGCCCGATCCTGCGGTCCATCGTCACCTCGGGGTTCGTGGCCTTTTGGGTGGCAAGCCTTTCGGTGCTGGTCGGCACCTGCAATGCGTTTTTGTTCGTGCGCCATGATTTTCCGGGCAAATCCTTCCTGTACATCCTGATGCTGCTGCCTCTGATCATCCCAGGCATCATCCTTGGCATCTCTATCCTTGTGTTCAGCAGTGCCATCGCCAACCGGCTGGAGGATGCGACGGGCCTGTGGTTTGACGGGCTGCGCCCCGGTTTGATCCTTGTGATCCTTGGGCAGTTTTCCTTCATCACCACATTTGCCACTTTGGTGATCTCAGCCCGGTTGCAAAAGTTCGACCCCAGCCTTGAGGAGGCGGCTTTGAACCTTGGGGCCAGCAAATGGGGTGCGATCCGGTCGATCACGCTGCCGTTCCTCTTTCCGGCAATGGCCGCCGCCGCTGTCGTCGCCGTTTTGATGAGCTTTGAGAATTTCAACACAACGCTGATGCTGGTCGGATCGGATGCGCCGCTGACGGTGACGATGTTTGACCGGCTCAAGCTTGGCTCAACCCCGGTGCTGAACGCAGTATCCTTGCTGCTGATGCTGGCCTCTGCCGCTTTGGGGCTTTTGTCATTGGTGCTGCGCCGCTAGGCGGACGTGCGACCAAAGCGCACGATTGCCTGTTTTTTGGGCAAATACTGCGTCAGTTCCGGCCAATCCCCGCCAAGTTGGGGCCTTTGGCGTATTGCGGTGGAGCCTCTGTCACGCATGTGGGACACAGGAACTGAACTGACCGGGAAAATTCACACCATGTCGATCCTCGCCTCTATCCACCATCTGACGCATTACAAATATGATCGGCCCGTGACGCTGGGCCCGCAGGTGATCCGCCTTCGGCCCGCGCCCCACAGCCGGACGCGGGTGGTGTCGCATTCGCTGAAAGTGACGCCTGCCAATCATTTCGTAAACTATCAGCAGGATCTCTATGGCAACTGGATGGCGCGGTATGTCTTTCCGGATCCGGTGACGGAATTGAAGATCGAGGTTGATCTGACGGCGGATATGACCGTCTACAACCCGTTTGATTTCTTCGTCGAGGCCAGCGCCGAGGAATGGCCCTTCACCTATCCCACGGACATCGCCGAGGATCTGGTGATCTATCGCAAGGCCGAAGAGGCCGGGCCGCTGTTGCAGGCGGTGCTAGATGCGGTGCCGCGCGATCCCAAGCGTACGGTTGATTTCATCGTGCAATTGAACGCCGAGATCGCCAACCGGATCGGCTATGTCATCCGGCTTGAACCGGGGGTGCAGACGCCCGAGGAAACGCTCCAGATCGGCAAGGGGTCTTGCCGCGACACAAGCTGGCTTTTGGTGAATGCGCTGCGGCATCTGGGCTTTGCCGCACGATTCGTCTCGGGTTACCTCATTCAGTTGAAGCCGGATCTGACGGCGGTGGACGGGCCTCAGGGGGCCACCCATGACTTCACCGATCTGCACGCCTGGTGCGAGGTTTATCTGCCGGGCGCGGGCTGGGTCGGGCTGGATCCGACCTCAGGGCTTTTGACGGGGGAAAGCCATATTCCCCTGTCGGCCACACCGCATTATTCCAATGCCGCCCCGATTTCCGGCATGGCCAGCTTTGCCGAGGTCACCTTCGATTTCGACATGACCGTGACCCGCACGGCCGAACACCCGCGCATCACCAAGCCATTTTCGGATGACGCGTGGGAGGCTCTGAACGCGCTGGGCCGCAAGGTTGATGCCAGCCTTACCGAGGGCGACGTGCGCCTGACCATGGGCGGAGAGCCGACCTTCGTTTCAATCGACGATTTCGAGGCGGGGGAGTGGAACACCGATGCGGTAGGCCCCACCAAACGGATCTTTGCCGACAAGATGATCCGCCGCTTGCAGGATAAATTCGCGCCGGGTGGCTTTTTGCACTATGGGCAGGGCAAGTGGTATCCGGGGGAAACCTTGCCGCGCTGGACCTTCAGCCTCTATTGGCGGCGCGATGGCAAGCCGATCTGGAACGACCCGGCGCTGATCGCCCCCGAAGACAGCAATGCCAAGGTCACGCCCGCGCAGGCCACCGAATTGCTGCAAGGCATTGCCGAGGCGCTGGGAGTGCCGCGTGAAAACGTGCTGGAGGCCTATGAAGACCCGGCGGAGTGGATCGTCAAAGAAGGCAATCTGCCTGAAAACGTGACCCCCGAAAACTCCAAGCTGAAAGACCCGGAGGAGCGTAACCGCATCGCGCGCGTGTTTGGCCGGGGTTTGACAGAGCCATCGGGCGTTGTGCTGCCCGTGCAGCGTTGGCAGTCACGGGCGGCAAAGACCTGGCTTTCGGAAAAGTGGAAGCTGCGGCGTGGGCATTTGTTCTTGGTGCCCGGCGACAGCCCGGTGGGCTATCGTCTGCCGCTGAATTCCTTGCCCTATGTGCCGCCCGCAAGCTATCCGCATGTCTTCCCCTCTGACCCGATGCAAAGCCGGGGGGAGTTGCCGGATTTCCACGCAGCAACCCCTTTTGCCGCCGAAGGCGGGGCCAGATCGCAACACCATCAGGAGCCGGGCAGCTTTACCGCCTCGGACCCCGTGCAGGACCGGGTGGAGCAGGTCATCTCTGAGGTTGCAGGCCGGGTGCGCACCGCCATTTCGGTGGAACCGCGCGACGGGCGGCTTTGCGTCTTCATGCCTCCGGTCGAGGATGTGGAGGATTACCTTGAACTGGTCGCCGCTGCCGAAGCCTCGGCCAAGGCGCTGGGTATTCCGGTGCATATCGAAGGCTATGCGCCGCCCTTTGATCCGCGTCTGAATGTGATCCGTGTGGCCCCCGATCCGGGTGTGATCGAGGTCAACATCCACCCCGCCCATTCTTGGGAGGATTGCGTCGAGATCACCGAGGCCGTCTATGAAGAGGCCCGCCAGATCCGTCTGGGCGCGGATAAATTCATGATCGACGGTCGCCATACCGGCACCGGCGGGGGTAATCATGTGGTGGTGGGCGGCGTCACGCCCTCCGACAGCCCCTTCCTGCGCCGCCCTGATTTGCTGGCCAGCCTGATCCTGCATTGGCAGCGCCACCCCTCGCTGTCCTATCTTTTTGCGGGGCTGTTCATCGGGCCAACCAGTCAGGCCCCCCGCATCGACGAGGCGCGGATGGACGCGCTTTACGAATTGGAAATCGCGCTGTCGCAGATCCCGGTTCCGGGGCAGGTGCCGGCCCCGCAGCCTTGGCTGGTGGACCGCCTGCTGCGCAATCTTCTGGTGGATGTGACGGGCAACACCCACCGGGCCGAGATTTGCATCGACAAGCTCTACTCCCCCGATGGTCCCACGGGGCGGCTTGGTCTGGTGGAGTTTCGCGGCTTCGAGATGCCGCCAAACCCAAGGATGAGCCTTGCCCAGCAGCTTTTGATCCGCGCCCTGATCGCGCGGATGTGGAAAGCACCGCTGAAAGGCAATCTGACCCGCTGGGGCACGACCCTGTCAGATCGCTTCATGTTGCCGGAATTCGTTTGGGCTGACTTTCTTGAGGTTTTGGCCGATCTGCGCCAGCACGGCTTTGATCTTGATCCCAAATGGTTCGAGGCGCAGGCCGAGTTCCGGTTCCCCTTCTGCGGTGAGGTCACGGTAGAGGGCGCGAAGCTGGAACTGCGCCAAGCGTTGGAGCCGTGGCATGTCATGGGGGAAACCGGGGCGATTGGCGGCACGGTGCGCTATACCGACAGCTCGGTTGAACGTTTGCAGGCCAAGCTGATCACCGCCGATCCGGGGCGCTATACGGTCACCTGCAATCAGCGCCGCCTGCCGATGCAGCCGACGGGCACTTCGGGGCAATCGGTTGCGGCGGTGCGGTTCAAGGCGTGGCAGCCTCCCCTGGCGCTGCATCCGGTCTTGCCGGTGCATGCGCCGCTGACCTTCGACATCTATGACACCTGGACGGGTCGGGCGCTGGGGGGCTGCACCTATCATGTTGCGCATCCGGGCGGGCGGAACTATGACACATTCCCGGTCAATGGGAATGAGGCCGAAGCGCGACGTCTTGCGCGGTTTGAACCCTATGGCCATACTTGTGGCGCCTATACGCCGCTTCCCGAAACCCCGCATCCTGAGTTTCCAATGACCCTAGATCTCCGCCGCGCGCCCGGTCTTTGATGACAGAACCGCTTTCGGCCCCTCATCAGGCCTCGCGCCTGACCGCAGGGTATCGCCCCCTGCCGGGGGTGCCGGACGAGATGATGGACACCTCCGGGGCGCTGCGCCCCGGATGGGCTCCTTTGGTCGATCACCTCTCGGCCCGCGGGCCAGAGGCGCTGGCCGAAGATTTCGGCCGGGGCACACAGCATCTGGCCGATGCCGGGGTGTTTTTCCGCAATCATGGCGATGCCTCGCTTGCGGCGCGTGACTGGCCATTCAGCGCGGTTCCCGTGGTGCTGCCCGAGGCGGAATGGCAGGGGCTTTGCGAAGGGCTTATCCAGCGCGCGGATCTTCTGGAGGCGGTTGTTGCGGATCTTTACGGCGAAAACCGGCTGATTGCCGAGGGGCATCTGCCCGCAGCCCTGATCGCGCAGAACCCCGAATGGTTGCGGCCAATGGTGGGCGTGCGGCCAAAGTCCGGGAATTACCTGCATTTTCTGGCCTTTGAAGTGGGCCGAGGCCCGGATGGCCGCTGGTGGGTGATGTCAGACCGGACGGAAGGCCCCTCGGGCGCGGGGTTCGCGCTGGAAAACCGGGTGGCTGCGACCCGCGTCTTTCCCGAACTGTTCCGCAACATGCCGATCCGGCGGCTGGCGGGCTTTTTCCAAGGCTACCGGGATGCGCTTTATGGCTTGCGCAGCGACCCGAATTCTCGCGTCGGGATTTTCACCCCGGGCCCGCTGACGGACACCTATTTCGAGCAAGCCTACATCGCCCGCTACCTTGGCCTGATGCTGCTGGAGGGCGAGGATCTGATCGTCGATCAGGGACAGCTCAAAATGCGTACCATCCGGGGGTTGGAACCCGTGGATGTGCTGTGGCGCAGGCTGGACGGGCTTTGGGCGGACCCGCTTGAACTGCGCGAGGATAGCCAACTCGGCACCCCCGGCCTGATGACCATGGTGCGACAGGGCAAGGTGACGATGGCCAATGCCTTGGGGGTGGGGGTGCTGGAAACGCAGGCCCTCATGGCGTTCCTGCCCAAGATTTCGCGGTTGCTGATGGGGGGGCCTCTCAAGCTGCCGAATGTGGCGACGTGGTGGTGCGGCCAAGCTGCCGAACGGGCGCATGTCGCTGCCCATAGCCACAAGATGATGATCGGGCCAGCGCTGGCAACTCGGATGCCCTATGAAACCGGTGCGGTCCATGCGATCGGCGGCAAGATGAAGGGGGAGGCGAAGGGCAGCCTTCAGGACTGGCTTTCGGCCAATGCCGCAGGGTTGATGGGCAAGGAGCTGGTCACGCTTTCAACAACGCCCGCCTATTCCAACGGGACGCTGGTGCCCCGCCCCATGACGATCCGGCTGTTCCTTGCGCGCACGCCCACCGGATGGCTCGTGATGCCGGGGGGCTTTGCCCGGATCGGGGCCAGTGCAGATGCGAGTGCGATTGCGATGCGCAAGGGCGGGATGGTTGCCGATGTCTGGGTTGTGGGCAAGGAACCCGATACCGGATTGTCGCTTTTGCACCGCGCACAAGGCCCCGAGACCCGCCCGCCGCCAGAACCCTTGCCCGCACGGGCCGCCGACAACCTTTACTGGCTTGGCCGCTATGTGGAGCGGAGCGAGGGCCTTATGCGGATGGTGCGTGCCTATCAGGCCCGGCTGGAAAGCAGCGGCTCGGTTCCGCTTTTGGCGGTGATGCAGGCGCGGCTGGAGGCTTATGGGATCAGCGTCGAAGAACCCCTGCCGAAAGGTCTTTTGGCGACGCTGGCCTCGGCGGTGTATTGCGCGAACCAGATCCGGGACCGCTTTAGCGTCGATGGCTATGCCGCGCTGAAGGATCTTGAAAAGTCTATGCAGCGGATCTCTCGCACCGCGCAGCCGGGCAATGACTCAGCTCTGGTGATGGGGGTTTTGCTGCGAAAGATCGCGGGGTTTTCGGGGCTTGTGCATGAAAACATGTACCGGGCGGCGGGCTGGCAGTTTCTGACCATCGGGCGGGCGCTGGAACGCGCGGCCATGACCCTTGAATGTCTGATCGCCATGGCCGACCCGGAGGCCCCGGAGGGCAGCCTAGAAGCGGCCATCGAGATCGGGGACAGTGCGATGATCCACCGCCGCCGCCACGCGCTTCTGAGCACGCGGGAAACGGTGATCGACCTTCTGGCCTTGGATGAGGGCAACCCGCGGGCGGTGCAGTTTCAACTTGATCTGATCCAGCGCCGTGTGGCCGCGCTGACCGAAATGCGGGTGCCGGGGCAGATGACCGAAGTGGGGCGCGAAGCCCTTGGCCTGCAAACCAATCTGCGCCTGCAGACGCCTGCCTCGCTGGACCGCGCGGCGCTTGAAGATCTGCGTCGGCAGGTTTTCTCTTTCGCTGACGCCCTCAACCGGACATTCATTCCGTGAAGGCCCGCCATGATCTATGACATCACATTGAGGCTGAGCTATCACTATGACAGCCCCGCGATGGGAGGGCGGCATCTGGTCTGCATCAGGCCGATGGATGACGGTTCTGACCAACGGGTTATCGCATCTCTGCTGGAGGTGGAGCCGCGACCGGACGAAGAGCTAAATTGGAAAGACTTTTTTCAAAACAACATGATGGAATTCAATCTTCATGCACCACATGAAGCCGTTTCGGTGCTTTTGCGGGCAAGGGTTGAACGGTTTCCTGCCGCTGCCCTGCCTGCCGACGGCCTGCTGATCGGTGATCTGCCTGCGGTTCTGCAACGCTCTCGGGACATCGGGCCGAACGCGCCTCTGCATTTTCTGTCCGCCTCCTTCCGCGTCCCGCAGGACGCGGCGATGGCCCAGTTTGCGCAGGCCCTGATCACAGCGGATATGTCTGTCCAAGCGGCGGTTCTGGCGGTTGGCTCGGCGCTCTATCGTCACATGCGGTTTGATCCAAAAGCCACAACGGTTGACACCCCCGCAGGCGAGGCCTTTCGCAAGCGCCATGGTGTGTGTCAGGATTTTTCCCATATCATGATCGGCTGTCTGCGCGGGGTCGGCATTCCGGCTGCCTATGTCAGCGGCTTTCTGCGCACCGAACCTCCGCCCGGTGCGGCGCGGCTGGAAGGTGCCGATGCGATGCACGCCTGGGTGCGCGCCTGGTGCGGGCCTGACCTTGGCTGGATTGAATTTGACCCGACCAATGACGTTCTGGCTGGGGAAGATCACGTCGTTGTGGCGCGCGGGCGCGATTACTCGGATGTGGCCCCGATCAAGGGAATGATGCGCAGTTCGGGGCGCCAAAAAAGTCGTCAGGCCGTCGATATGATCCCTGTTCTGGACTAGATGCGCGCGCCATCTTGGCAAGCTTCGCGAAATGGTGAACTCTGCCGAAAACGCATCTGCCAGCCCTAAGAAAAGGACCCCCGTCATGACGAAACCTCCGCAAAAAGCGGGCTATGATACCGGCCGTCTCAATCTGCCCTTCGTCGGTATCTCGACCTTTGGCAAGAATGAATATGTGGCTGACTGGGACCGGATCGAGGCGGATGTCGCCATTCTGGGCGCACCCTTCGATTTCGGCACGCAGTGGCGGGCGGGCGCGCGTTTTGGACCAAGGGCGATCCGCGAAGCCTCGACCCTGTTTTCCTTCGGTCATGGCGGGGCATACGACCACGAGGAAGACACGGTTTTTCTGGAAACCGACAAGGTGCGGATCGTCGATCTTGGGGATGCCGATATCGTCCATACCGATACGATGAAAAGCCACGCCAATATCGAATTCGGCGTCCGCAAGATCCTTGCCGCCGGGGCGCTTCCGGTTGTTCTGGGGGGCGATCATTCGATCAACATCCCCTGCATCAACGCCTTTTCCGACGACTGCGCCGAGAAGGGACCGATTCATGTGGTGCAGATTGATGCGCATCTGGATTTTGTCGATGAACGCCATGGCGTCCGCTACGGGCATGGAAATCCGATGCGTCGCGCGGCGGAAAAGCCTTATGTTTCAGGGCTTAGCCAGATCGGGATTCGCAACGTCTCGTCCACGGCAAAAGAAGGGTACGAGGCCGCGCGGGCGATGGGCTCAGATATTCTGAGCGTTCGGAAGGCGCGCAAACTGGGCACTGAGGCGCTTTTGGCGCGTATTCCCGCGGACGTCCGCTATTATGTCACGATTGATATCGACGGGTTTGACCCTTCGATCGCGCCCGGAACGGGCACGCCCAGCCATGGCGGATTTCTCTATTATGAGGTGCTGGAGCTTTTGGTCGGGCTGGCCCGTCGTGGCCAGATCGTCGGGCTCGACTTGGTAGAGGTCGCGCCCGACTATGATCACAGCGGCAGCACAGCCATTCTAGCGGCCCAGATCCTGATGAACACCATTGGCCATATCCTGCATCAACGCAGCTGAACCCCCGAATGCAGCCTGCCAAAAGCGGGTTTGTTCGGGGTGATCCCGGCTAGCGACAGCATATGCCAAGCCAGCGCCAGATTGCTGGACAAGACGGGGATGCCCAAGGCGTCCTCGGCCTTGGCGGCCACATGGGCGACGCGCAGATTTGTGCAGGCGACGATCACGCCATCACATTTGCTTTGCCCGGCAACTGTCAGAATTGATTGGTAGATCGAGGATTCTGCAATACGCGCGACAACGCGGTCATCGCCTTCCTCGAAGCTGCCAAAACTCACGATCTGATGGCCTGCCTGTTCCAGCTTTTCCTGCATCCGGGCTGAGACGCTTGGCACATAGGGGGTCACGAAGCCCAGACGCTCCAGCCCGAGGGCGCGACAACCGGCCAGCAAGGCGCTGAGCGGTTCTGTCACCTGAACGCCGGGAAGGCTTTCGCGGATCGCATCGCGCACGCCCTCCGGGCCGATCACGGTCGATGCAGAGGTGCAGCCATAGCCGATCACGTCAAATTGGGCGGAGCTGGGAAACAAAGCAGCGGCGCGCGGCAAATCGGCCTTCATCTGCATCAAGGTTTCCGCATTGATTTCCGGGACCATCGGAATGCGGTTGTGATACAAAGCCACGCCGGGCTCTGCGCAGATCTGGGTCAGTTCCGGCTCGATCGTCTCATCGGTTTGCAGAACGATGAGCCCCAACACGGCCTTCGAGCCTGCACCGCGATCCGTTTCAAAACTTAGCTTCATTCTGTAACCCCTTCAAATAACGGGAAGTTCGGCGGCAGCCCTTTTTGACAGAAGGCGCGGGCCACTCGGCGTGATCACGATGTTTTCTTCATGGACCATCATCCGGCCCTCGCCATAGGACAGGGAGGGTTCCAGCGTCAGAACCATGTTTTCTTCCAGAACCGTGTCGTCAAACCCCGCGAAGGAGGGCCATTCGGTCAGTTGCAGGCCAAGGCCATGACCAGCGCGACCCACATCACCGCCGCTTTGATCCATCGTCGCAATCACCTTGCCCATGGCGGCAAAGACGGTACGGCAGGTGGCACCCGGGCGGGCGGCCTCCAGCCCGGCCTCTACGGCGCGGTGCAAGACATCATAGGCGCGGCGGCTCAGGTCATCGGCATGGCCAATTGCGAAATTCCGGTCGAAATCACAGAAATACCCGTCAAACCGCGATCCGGTATCCAGCATCAGGATATCGCCACGCTGCAATTCCCGCCCCGAGGGCGGCGAGATGACATCAATATACCCGCCCTGATCGGCACCACCGACCAGATAAGGCACATCATCGGCCCCCAGCAAAAGCGCCTCACGCCGGAAATCGCGGAACACTGTGCTGAGCGGTTGTCCCGGTGTTGCAAAGCCCGGCACCGCGTCAAAGCTGGCCGATCCAATCGCGCAGATATGGGCGAGCTTGGCGATCTCTGCAGGCGATTTGACCATGCGCAGCCCGCGGATGATCGGCGTCGCATCGGCGATTTTCAGACCGGGCAGGCTCTGCACCAGCCGATCAAAATCGCCCAATGGCATCCGCAATCCGGTTTCCGGGCCTTTCAGCAGGCCGATTTGCGCCTTGCGCGCCGCCAAGGGCCCAAGCAAATCCTGCAACAGCGAGATGCCGTCATCGGCCGGGTTGGGCGCGGACCAGGTGCGAATATCGCGCAACCCGGTCTGGCGCATCAGGGCCGCGCCAATTTCCGGAATGATCGCAATCGGATCACCCTGAGCCGGCAGGAACAGGAACCACGGCCGGGTCGGGCTTTGCCAGAAAAGCGTCTGGAACCCTGTGAAATACAGAAGTTCCGGCTCTGACAGCAGCAAGATGCCGTCAAGCTTCGCGGCCTCCATCTGCCGTTGGGCGGCGTGAACCCGGCTTTGATATTCCGCAGGGGGGAAGCCGCGGGCGGGTTCAGAGGCCAGCATGATCAAGCACCAGTTCGGCGAAGATCTCGGGGTCGGTGATCCCTTCGGAGCCGATCAACAACACCCGTGAGCCCGCATCCAGCCCGAGCGCTGCGCGCAGATCGGGTTGCAGCGCACCACTGATCAGGGCCGCGAGCCCCGCCACACCGCTTTCTCCGGCCTCGATCCGGGGGGTCTTGCCGGTGGGGCGGTACAAAAGCCGCATGGTCGGCCCGATGATCTCATCGGGAATGGTGAGGTAATCCTGCGCCTCTTCGGCCAACACTTCCCATGCGAGGCCGGATGGCTCGCCGCAGGAGAGGCCGGCCATGACGGTTTCTTCGGCAATGGCAACCGTTGTCGCCGTGCCGTTTTGGGCGCTTTCAATCAGGCAGGCTGCCAGTTCCGGCTCCACCACCACAACGCGGGGGCTTTGCGCACCCCAATATTGGCGCAAGGCCGCCGCGACCGAGGCCGCCATCCCGCCAACTCCGCCCTGCAGGAAAACATGGGTCGGGGCTTTGGTCATAGCCTTGCAGGCTTCGCGGGTCATGACGCCATAGCCCGCCATCACATCGCGCGGCGGTTCGGAATAACCGGGCCAAGAGGTGTCTGAGACCACAAACCAGCCATTCGCCTCTGCCTCGGCCCGCGTCAGGGCAACCGATGCATCATAATCGCCGTCAATCCGCACCACATTGGCGCCAAAGGCGCGCATCGCTTCGGCGCGCCCTTCACTGACTTCGGCGTGAATGTAAATCTGACAGGGTGCGCCAAACCGCTGACAGCCCCAGGCAAGAGAGCGGCCATGATTGCCATCGGTGGCCGAGGTCAGGGTGATTTGTGCAGCCTCTGCGCTGTGCTTGCCGTCCCGGATATCGGCAAAACTGGCCTCGCGTCCCAAAAGCGCCGAGATTTCCCGTTGCAGCACCCGCAGCCCCGCGTAAGAGCCGCCAAGCGCCTTGAAACTGCCGATGCCAAAGCGCGGGCCTTCATCCTTGTAAAGAATAGCCTCCAGCCCAAGCGTTTCGGCCAGATCGGTCAGCTCATAGAGCGGCGTTGGGGCATAGCCTTCCCATTGGGTGATCTCGGCAATGGCGGCATCAAAGCCGGATGCGGGCAAGACCTTGTCTGCGGCCCCTTGCGGCTTGGGAGAGGTTTCGAAATGGCGAAGTTTGGCAGAAGCAAAGGCAGGGTGCAGCATGACGGTGGTCTGTCCTTTCGGGGCAGGGCATCTGGGTCGGGTGTGCGTAAGGTGGCATGAATACACCGCCCTTGGCCATTTCTTTTGCGGAGCCTCGCGCGACAAATGCGACGTTCAACCCTTGCTCTTGGCGCTTGCGGAAGGCAGCATGACCGTCAGCAACGCCTCCGGAAGCTGGGGCCGGGAAAGGACATCTGAATGCGCCAAACGGTCGATCTGAACGCTGATATGGGCGAAAGCTTTGGCCCTTGGAAGATGGGCGATGACGCGGCCCTGCTGAAGGTCATTTCTTCGGCCAATATCGCCTGCGGCTTTCATGCGGGGGATGCGGAAACCATGGCCGCGACAATGGCTTTGGCCCAGCAAAACGGGGTTGGGATTGGCGCGCATCCCGGTTTTCCGGATCTGCAGGGGTTCGGGCGGCGGAACATGGATATGTCTGCCAAGGCGCTGCGTGCGATGGTCTCGTATCAGCTTGGGGCGGCGCAGGCGATGGCGCGGCTGGCGGGTGGCCAAGTGCGGCATCTGAAGCTGCATGGCGCTTTGGCGAATATGGCCTCGGTGGATGAGGCGATGGCGCGGGCCTGCTATGAGGGCGCGCTTGGCGTGGACCCGGATATCATCATCATGGTGCTGGCCGCGACCGACCAGCAAAAGGCGGTGCAGGGCCTGGGCTGTCGCTGGGCGGCCGAGATTTTTGCCGATCGCGCTTACAATGACGATGCGACGCTGGTTGATCGCAGGTTGCCGGGGGCCGTTATCCATGATCCGCAAGAGGCGGGCGCGCGGATGGTGGCGATGGTGCAGGCCGGGGCGATTCTGACACAAAGCGGGGCGCGCATTCCGACACCGATTGACACGATTTGCCTGCATGGCGACACGCCGACCGCGGTTCAGATCGCAGCCAGTGTCCGCGGGGCTTTGGAAGCTTCGGGCATCGGCATCGCTCCCTTCACGGGTCGCCGGTGACGATCCGAGCTTAGATTGCGCTCCGGCTTAGTCGGTGCGGGGCTATCCTGTCATCGTCGCGGGGAAGACCGTGCCAAAGATCAGCGCCAGAGCCTTTGTGTGCCCCTTACACTTCGGATTTGAGGCAGTCCAGCATCCGCGCCACCCCGGTTTCGGTTGTCATGACACCCGGTGAAAGGCGCAGGGTCTGGCCCCGCGCATCGGCATAAATACCCTGTTGGGCAAAGCGGGCCAGCAGGGCTGCGGCGGGCCGCGTCTCCGGCAGGCGTATCATGACGCTGCCGCCGCGATGCGCAGGCCCTTTGGGCGACACAAGCGGCAGGCCCATCTCGGTCACTCCGGCCTCGATCAGGGCGGTCAGATGGCGGTTATGGGCCAGCAAGCGCCCCGCGTCTTGTCTTGCGAGCCATTCCATTGCCGGAACCGAGGCCAGCGCCGCCACGACGCCGGGGGTCCCATTGTCAAACCGCCGAATGTCGGGGGCATAGCTGAACTTGTCGAAATCCCATGAGAACGGATCCGGCTGGCTGAACCAACCCCGGAACTCCGGATGGCAGGCGGCGATAAGGGCGGGCTTGACGTAAAGCATACCAGCGCCGGGGCTGCCGCACATCCATTTCAAACTGGTGGAGATTGCGAAATCGATCTCTGGCGCTTTGACGTCGAAGGGCAAAAGCCCTGCCGCCTGCGTGATATCCACCCCCATCAGGCTTCCCTTCTGGTGGCCATGTGCCGCAAGCATCGCAATATCGCTGCGATGCGAGGAGGTTGAGCTGACCCATGTCAGCAGCGCCAGCCCGACGCTGTCATCCCAATGGCTCAGGATGTCTTCATCCTCGGCCCAGCTTGCGCCTTGTCGCAGGGGCACGGTGACGAGTTCAAACCCCAGACGCGGGGCAAGGCCCGCCAACAGGAAATGCACCGACGGAAAGCAATCGCCCGCAACCAGCACCTTGCGCCCGGCCAAGTGGGCGGCCTCCAACGCGCCGATCAGCGAATACAAAGAGGCCGTGACATTCTCGGTCGTCGTGACCGTTCCGGGATCCGCCCCAATCAACCGCGCCCAATGGCCGATAAACTCTGCCCTTTTGCCAAGCGCATAGCCCCATTGGTTGGTGTCGGCCGTGCCCCAGCAGGTCGCGAAATCCGTAAGGGCGGCGGCCATGTCGGCGGCCTTCTGCGGGTATTGCCCAATCGAATGGTACAGAAAATAGGCGGAGCCATCGTGCAAATCGGGCATCGAAAAACCTTCGGGTTTGCCGGTGCAGGGCCTTTGGCCAGTCCACAGGCGAGGTCAAGAAATCAGAGGCCCCAGAAGATCGGATGGGGCAGGGCGGAGGGTAACCAAATTCTGCCCTGCGGGGAAAGGCCTGATCGACGCCCTTAGGGTGCCCGGTTATTTCCAGCGCGCCTCGCGGCTTTCGATCGCGGCAATGCGGTCGGCGGTTTTGGGATGACTGCGCAGCCATTGCGGCACCTCAACCCCTTTTGCCCCGGTCAACGCGTCCAGCTTCACGAAAAGCGATTTCTGCGGGGCGGTGCCGATCCCGGCTTTGACGAGAAGGGCCGAGGCATAGGCATCCGCCTCGTGCTCATCCCTGCGCGACAAGCCTGCGGCAAGCGCGTTGGACACAAAGCTGGCAATCCAGACCCCGACCACCGGGATGACCCGGCCAAGTACGCCCGCGAGCAGGATGAAAACGGCATTCTGCCCGGTCACATCAATCATCCGCCGCTTTGTATGGCCGAGCGCGACATGGCCTAACTCATGCGCGATGACACTGGCGAGTTCGGCGGCATTCACCACCCCGCGCTTGTATTGGTTCACAAAACCGCGGGTCAGGAAAATCCGACCGTCCGGGGCGGCAAGACCGTTTACAGGCTCCACCTCATAAACATGCACCTCGATCTTGGGCACGTCCAGCGCGCGGGCCAGCCTTGCTGTGATCGCGGTCAGTTCAGGGTCGCGCAGCGGCGTCGATTGCGCGTCCAGCATCTTGGCTGTGCGCCAAGCCGAAAACCGCACCATGACAAGCGCATAGAGGATCGGCAGAAGGATGGGCAGGAACTTTATCATGACAGGAATATGGGGCGCGATGGCAGAGGGGGAAAGGCCTCCGCCATCGATTCAGCCGTCATTTTCCGGTTTCCGCAGGCTACGCCACAGCACCCGCCCCAAAAGCACCGTCACAAGCCCCGCCGTCAACGCGCCGACCGCATTGCCCAGAAGGCCGCTGATCGCGTCGATCTGGGTGGCAAAGGCAAAGCCGAGCCCGACATAAACGCCGACCCAAGTCGCCTCGCCCAGCGTATCGGCCAGCGTAAAGCGCAGCCAATCCAGCCGGGTCGCCCCGGCGATGAAATTGACGTAAGGACCAAGCGGGCTGAACAGCCATGTGCTCAGATAAACCGACAGCAAGCCGTGACGATGCAAGGAGGCCTCTGCGCGCTGCAACAGACGGCCCGCCTTGGGGCGTGCGCGCAACTGTTGCCAGAAGCCAGCACCGCCTTTGCGCCCGATCCAATATCCCGCTTGATCGCCGGCCACCGCCCCGGAAAAAGCGCCCAAGGCTACGGCCCAAAGCGACAGATCACCCGCCGCCGCGAAGGCCCCGCCCGACAGCATCGCCAGAGACGAAGGCATCGGAATCGCAAAGCACGACAGAAACGTCGCGGCGATGATCAGATACACCCCATATTGCGACAGCAAAAGCAGCAGATCAGCCGTCATGGTTGCGGCCGTTCTTGGCGCTGTTCGGCAATCAGATCTTCAATCTCTGCGATCAACTGCTGCGGCGTGCGGCCCGTTTGCACGGCGATCTCGGCCAAAGACTGACGTTTCAAGGCGCTTGGGTCCAGTTCAAGGAGGTCGCCAAGCGCCTCTCGGGGGATGCCATATGCCATCACGACATAGCGCGGGGTCATCCAATCCGCGACAGGCTGGTTGGCGCGGGCCGGATCGTTCCAGTAAATCGTCGAGACGAGCGCGCGGATGCCAAAGAACAGCATCAAGGCGAGCGACAGCAAGAACGCTGTCAGGATGACGGGGCGGCGACGCCAAAGGGCTTTCATCGGCTCAACTCCCTCGTGCCGCGGCTGATCCCGTCCAGCGTCATCGGCACCATGCGATCCGACATGAGCGACTTGATCAGCCGGGTAGACTGCGTGTGTGGCCAGAACCGTTCCGGCGTTGGATTGATCCAAAGGTGATGCGGCCAGTGCTGTGTGAGGCGGTCAAGCCAGACCTCACCGCTTTCCGCATTCCAATGCTCGTTTGCCCCGCCGGGATGGAGGATTTCGTAAGGGCTCATCGCGGCATCGCCAACAAAGATGCATTTCCAGTCCGGCCCATAGGTGCGCAGCAGGTCATGCGTCGGCGTCTGCGCGTCCCAGCGGCGGCGATTATCCCGCCACACCCCTTCATAGATGCAATTGTGAAAGTAGAAATGCTCCAGATGCCGGAACTCTGACCGCGCGGCAGAGAACAGCTCTTCCACGGTTTTTACATAGGCATCCATGGAGCCGCCAATATCAAGGAAAAGCAAGACCTTGACGGCATTTCGGCGCTCTGGCCGGGTCTTGACGTCAAGATAGCCATGCTCGGCCGTGGCGCGGATCGTGCCGTTCAGGTCCAGCTCTTCGGCAGCCCCATCGCGGGCCCATTTGCGCAGGCGTTTCAGGGCGACCTTGATGTTGCGGGTGCCAAGTTCGACCTGATCGTCCAGATTACGAAATTCCCGCTTGTCCCAGACCTTCACGGCACGGCCATGGCGGCCTTCTTTCTGGCCGATCCGCACGCCTTCTGGGTTATAGCCATAGGCCCCGAAGGGGCTTGTCCCGGCGGTTCCGACCCATTTGCTGCCGCCCTGATGCCGCTCTTTTTGCTCGGCCAGACGCTGGCGCAAAGTGTCCATCAACTTGTCGAAGCCGCCCAAAGCCTCCACCGCGGCGCGCTCTTCGGCGCTCAGGTGCTTTTCGGCAAGCTTGCGCAGCCATTCCTCGGGAAGGTCCAGCGCCTCCAGCACCGCTTCGGGGCTGATGGTTTCAAGCCCTTGAAAACTGGCGGCAAAAGCCCGGTCAAAGCGGTCTATATACCGCTCATCCTTGACCATGGCGGTGCGGGCCAGATAGTAAAACCCGTCAACATCATAGGTCACAAGACCGGCGGCCATCCCTTCCAGAAAGCTCAGAAACTCCCGCAGGGAAACGGGAACCCCGTGCTGCCGCAGCGTTTCAAAGAAGGGAAGGAACATCGGTCAATACATACGCTCGATGAAGATCGTGATGAAAAGGCCAATCAGCGTGAAGGCAATGCCGTAGCCCGCAGCATATTGCAGCGCATCAAGCCATTTGCCGCCCCGTTTGCGCGCTGTCCATGCGCCAAAACTTGCCCCCAAGATGAACCCTGCCAAGACGATCATTCGCTGCCCCTATCCGCGGGCAGGCTGACCGCCCCCGCTATCCTTTTTTCGCGCGCCGGGCCAAGGCTTCGATTTCCGCACTGCGGGCCCGGATCTGCGCGTCCGTCCCGAAGCCATAGCGCGCCCAGCGTTGACTGTCTATCCGAACGGCCCGCGCCTCTGCGTCGCGGTCCAGCAGTGACAGCCCTTCGGCTTTGATGAATAACATCGTGGCCATAAGGGCCGCGTTCTGCGCCCGAGAGACGACGGGCATCGCCGCATCGACAATGCTGATCGCGCGCGTCGCCTGCCCCTGAGACAGCGCATAGGCCGCAAATTGCATGTCAATATGGGCGCTGTGAATCTGGCCTCCGGGAAGGCGGCGATAGATTTTGCCCGCTTCCTCAAAATAGGCGAGCGCTGCATCGGGGTCTTTTGCCAGCGTCAACCGGCCCAAGGCAAAATAGCTGAAGGCGAGGCGGCCATCCCTCCAGCCTTGTGCCTTCGCAGTTGCAAGGGCTTGGCGCGCGGACGCCTGCCTGCGCGCCATGGCGTTGCCGCTGGTCAGGGCCACTTCGATTGCGTTGATCCAGAACCGAGGCGTGACATTGGTCCGCTCGCCACCCCGGTACCGCCCTGCCGGGTTCACCCGTGCCAGAATCGTCGGAAGCCGTGCCGCGACTTCCTTCTGGGTCATGCCGGATTTCAGTTCGCGGGCGTAAGTGGCCCGCAGGATCACCATGTCGAAGCCCGTCAAGGTGGTGTTGAAGTTATCATCGTTGAAAACCGAATCGCTCAGTCGGTAGAGGTCGTTCAACGGCCCCATGGCTTGCGCCATCTCTTCATGCAGGCAGTCCCGGATTTCTTGGGCGGAGCTGTCCGAGGGCACAAAAACCGCCACCCGGTCGCGTTGCGTCACAGACGCCCAATTGAGAACGCGGGTATGGCGGGATTGGCGGAACTCCTCCCAGGAGGAGACGCGGGGCACAACGAAACACGCCACATTGCTGTAGGTTTGCTGAATGCTGCTGCGCGGTACGAATTCCACGTTGATCGAGGCCGGGCCGGAACTGACCTCACGGATGTTCAACTGCGCTTCGCTGCGGATCCTGTTCAAAAGATGGGAAAGTTCCGATTTTCCGCTTGGCGGGATCTGGCCGCTGGCGCGGACCGTGATGGGCCCCTCGAACCGGCTGAACACCGGCAAAAGTCGACCACTTTCCATGCGGAATGTCAGATCCATGAAGTCGCGGGCGATGTCGTCATTGCTGCGGCTGGAGGCTGTTGGCCGTCCGGCGTATTTTCCGGCTATGGGAAGCGAAGCCGACAGCCCTTCAGAGGACAGCCCCGCAGACCGGCTCATAGAGACTTCTGCTCCGGGACTTGGAACGCAGGCCGCAAGCAGGAAAGCCGCCAAAACCGACATCAAACGCATTCTCAGGCAGCCTTTTCCAACTGGTGATAGGGGCGGGTCACGGCATCAGGGTCTGCGAGTTTACGGCCGCGGAGCAGGTTTTCGGCGGCAGGCCAAAGCACAGTGGGGGCTTTGAGGGCGACACCCATGGCATGCAATTCGCGCAGCAGGCGTGCCCCGATCTGTTTGTTGCGATGGTCCGGATGAATGAAGAAATCCTGCACGATAATCAGGCTTTCATCTTTGTTTCCAATCGGTTTCAGGTCGTAATGCAGGAAAGCCACCAAGCGACCTTCGTAAAACGAAATCAGACAGCCCGCGGGTTTGCTGGCGTCACAGGCCGCCGTAAACAGGGCCGCCCTGTCGGCGCGCGCGACCCGGATCCCCTGATCCGTCTGATAGGCTTCAAACAGACGGACCCAGCCGCGACGATCGCTGCATTCCAAGGCTCGAACGGAGAGGTCATTGGTCACTGGCATGTTACTTCCATCAATCGGTTTGTGTCAGCCGTTACAAAACCGTTGTGGAGTGTCAGTATCGCGGCCCAGTTGTGTCAATGATGGGGAAATTTAGCGATTTGGCCGATCTCTACGGATAGACACGCATCCAGCATAAACCGCCAGATTTGCTGTATTGAGATCGCGATATATTACAGTTTATTTCAATAAATTCGGGCTTCGTTACTGAATTGTGGCGCGATTGTGGCGCAGTCGGGGCTGGACTGCCTTATTCCTGCCCCGATTCTCTTTTGAAAAAGAGGTTGTTACTGTCGGTCCTTAATCCCTTGCATGAAGTCCGGCCCCAATGTTCGATTGTGGCAGATCCGGAACAGGGAAGGCCTAGCGCTGCCCCCGCGCCATGAAGGCTAGGCGCTCGAACAGATGCACGTCCTGTTCGTTCTTGAGCAAGGCTCCGTGCAGCTTTGGCAGGGCGACTTTGTCACGCTTTAGGTCTTCTGGCCCCAGATCCTCGGCCAAAAGCAGCTTGAGCCAGTCCAGAACTTCGCTGGTTGAGGGCTTTTTGCGTAGGCCGGGCGTCTCGCGCAGGTCAAAAAACTGGCTGAGCGCGGTCGTCAGCAGCGCATCCTTGATATCCGGAAAATGGACCCGAACGATCGCGCGCAGGGTTTCAGCATCCGGGAAACGGATGAAATGGAAAAAGCAGCGGCGCAAAAACGCGTCGGGCAGTTCCTTTTCATTATTGGACGTGATGATCACAATCGGGCGATGCCGGGCGCTGATTGTCTCGCCGGTCTCGTAGACAAAGAATTCCATACGGTCGAGTTCTTGCAACAGGTCGTTGGGGAATTCGATGTCGGCCTTGTCGATCTCATCGATCAAAAGCACCACCCGCTCGCCCGCTTCAAACGCCTGCCAAAGCTTGCCCTTGCGGATATAATTGCGCACGTCATGCACGCGTTCATCGCCAAGCTGGCTGTCGCGCAACCGGCTGACGGCATCATATTCGTAAAGGCCCTGCTGCGCCTTCGTCGTTGATTTTACATGCCATTCCAAGATCGGAAGGTTCATCGCGCTGGCCACTTGGCGGGCGAGTTCGGTCTTGCCGGTGCCGGGCTCTCCCTTCACCAGAAGCGGGCGCTGCAATACCACGGCGGCATTAACGGCGACGCTGAGATCTTCGGTGGCGATATAGGTATCGGTCGATGCGAATTTCATTTTGCCAGACTGTCTTGGGTTACTTTGGCGCGGACCCTATCGGCCTCGGAAAATTGTGGCAACACCTAGTGACATCCCGGACGCGTTGGGCTAATCACCCCGCAATTGGAGCCTGCAATAAAACATTGCCTGAGCCGGGGGAGACCTGACCAATGCCCGTCTCGACGAAGGCAGTGCCAAAGGAGAGAAAAGCGATGAAAGCCGAATCCTTTCTTCCCGACGATTACCGCCCCGCGGAAAACGAGCCCTTCATGAATGAACGGCAGCTGGAATATTTCCGGCGCAAACTGGTGATTTGGAAGCAAGAGCTTCTGGATCAAAGTGCCGAGACGATCGAAGGTTTGCAGGGCTCTGCGCGCAACGTGCCCGATATTGCGGACCGCGCCTCGGAAGAGACTGACCGTGCGCTGGAATTGCGGACGCGGGATCGTCAGCGCAAGCTGGTCTCGAAGATCGACGCGGCGCTGCGCCGGATCGAAAACGGCGAATACGGGTTTTGCGATGTGACTGGAGAGCCGATCTCTCTGAAACGTCTTGATGCACGGCCCATCGCGACCATGACGCTGGAAGCGCAGGAAAAACACGAGCGGCGCGAGCGGGTCCACCGCGAGGATTGATCGACGCGCCATCGTCGGCCATGATAAAGAGCGCCGGGCCTGATGGGGTCCGGCGTTTGCATTTGAAAAGGCGGAAAGATGACTCTCAGACATCGGAAAATCACCGTCTTGGGGGCGGGGATCGGCGGGCTGGCGGCGGCCTGCATTCTGGCCCGACGCGGCGCAAATGTGACGGTGCTGGAGCAGGCCGACGCCATCCGCGAAGTGGGGGCGGGCTTGCAGGTCAGCCCGAACGGGGCGGCGGTGCTGCGGGCCTTGGGGCTGGAGGAGGCTTTGGCAGCCCGCTCGGTCCGGGCAGAGGCGGTGCAGCTTTGTGATGGCTATAGCGGAGCGGCGGTTTTGCGGCTGGATCTGGCGCGTCTGCGCCCGGATCAGGGCTATCATTTTGTGCATCGGGCCGATCTGATCGACCTGCTTTTGACGGCGGCGCGCGATGCGGGCGTGGAATTGCAGCTGTTGCAAAAGATCAAAAGCGTTGATCTCTCTGGCCCGCTGCCATTGCTTTTGACGCAACAGGGCGCCTCCCGTGAGGCGGACTTGCTGATCGGGGCGGATGGCTTGCATTCGGTGCTCCGGCAGGCGCTGAACGGAACGGTGGCCCCGTTTTTCACGCATCAGGTGGCGTGGCGGGCTTTGGTGCCAGCCTCGGCCGAGGATCCGCCGGTCGCAGAGGTCCACATGGGGCGGGGCCGTCATCTGGTCAGCTATCCTTTGCGGGGCGGGCAGTTGCGCAACATCGTCGCGGTTGAGGAACGCCGCCGCTGGGCCGAGGAAAGCTGGAGCCTGCGTGACGATCCGATGGAATTGCGGCTGGCCTTCGAGGGGTTCGGGCCGCGCGTTCAGGGCTGGCTGGATCAGGTGCAGGACGTCTGGCTTTGGGGCCTGTTTCGCCATCCGGTGGCCAAACGCTGGCACGGGCAGGGGGCTGCGATTCTGGGGGATGCGGCGCATCCGACCCTGCCGTTTCTGGCCCAGGGCGCGAATATGGCGCTGGAAGACGCCTGGGTTCTGGGGACGGAGTTGGACCGTGGGGTGCCGGATGATCAGGCGCTTGCGGCCTATCAGGCGGCACGGGCTGGCCGTTGCGCGCGGATCGTGGCGGCAGCGAACAGCAATGCGCGGGCCTATCACCTCAATTCCCCGCTGCGCGAACTGGCGCATCTCGCGTTGCGGGTCGGTGGGAAGCTTGCCCCCGGACTGCCTCTGGGGCGGTTCGACTGGCTTTATGGGGCGGATGTGACCGAGGGCCAGCGCCTGACTTGATCAGGCCGCAAGATCAATCCAGACCGGCACATGATCCGAGGGCTTTTCGCCGCCGCGCACGGCCTTGTCGATCTGGACATCTTCCAAAAGGTCGGCGGCTTGGGGCGAGAGCAATAGGTGATCGATGCGGATGCCGTTGTTGCGGTCCCAAGCCCCGGCCTGATAATCCCAGAAAGAATAATGCCCCGGCGCGGAATGTCGGGCGCGGAAGGCATCCGTCAGCCCCAGATTGATCAGCCGCCGAAAAGCCGCGCGGGTTTCAGGGCGAAACAGGGCATCGTCAAGCCAAGCCTCGGGCTTGGCGGCATCCTCGGGCTGTGGGATGACATTGTAGTCACCGGCGACGACCAGCGGCTCTTCGGCCTGCAAAAGCGCCTGAACATGCCGTTCCATCCGCGCCATCCACGCCAGTTTGTAATCGTATTTCGGCCCCGGCGCGGGGTTGCCATTGGGCAGGTAAAGCCCGCACAGCCGCACGGCCCGCGCGCCCATCACCGTGGCCTCGATCCAGCGGGCCTGTTCGTCGCTGTCATCGCCGGGAATGCCGCGCCGCACATCTTCCAAGGGCAGGCGCGACAGGATGGCGACCCCGTTGAACCCCTTTTGCCCATGAGTTTCAACGCGGTATCCCATGTTTTCAAACAGCTCGCGCGGAAAGTTTTCGTCCACGGATTTGATCTCTTGCAAGGCGACAGCGTCCGGCTTTGCGGCCTCAAGCCATTGCGGCAAAGCGTCAATCCGGGCTTTGATCCCGTTGATGTTGAATGTCGCGATTTTCATCTGATCCCTCCGAGGCTGCCTCTTTCTAGGCAGCGGACCGGGAGGCGGCAAGACCTGTCTGGGCCGGGGCAAGACAGGAAAGCCAGATGGCATCAAGCTTGCGGATCTCGCGAGCATCATAGCGCGCCGCGTCTTCCCAATAGCGGCCCGAGGGGCAGTGGTAACCCAGTTCTGCCTCGCGCGCCTGCGCGGCGGCCCTGCGTTGCGCATCATGCGAGGCGGGAGCAGCGTGGCGCAGGGCATCAGGGGGGAGGCGGGGAAAGGTCAGGCGCGATGGTCCGGTGGAGAGGTTGACCATGGCGCAGCCTTGCTCTGCCGCCAGAACTTGCAGCCGCGCCGATTTTGCCTCAAGGGATTGGAGGGTCACATCCGGGCGCAAAGGGTCTGCGGTGCCTTGCCCGTAGAAATGGGTTTGGCCCTTGGGGTAATGCATGTCGCAGCCCATCATCGCGATCACGTCGGGGCGGTAGGCATGCAGCGACCAATAGGCCGCCGTAAAGGCCATCGTTCCCCCGGCATAGACAAACCCGCCATACGCGTTCTGCGCGGGCACAAAGCGGTCCTGTTCGACGATCTCACGCCCGTGGCCTTCGGGCGGGCGTCTGTCTTGGGGAAAGTCCCAGGGATAGATCAGCGCGTCCCAATCCGGGCGCACCTGCCAGGCATTGTTGATGGCAAGGATCAGATCAAAGGGCGCACGTGGCCAGTCGCGGGCGGCAATCACGTTTGGGCCAGAGCCCAATATCAACACCGTTTTCATTCTGCCCTCGATCCATTTTCATCGCTGTTAGGCGATGAACTAGGGCAGGGCAGATACGAGGCCAGAAAAAAGCCGCGCGCAGGTGGTTTTACATGGAGAAGGAGGTCCCGCAGCCACAAGAGGATGAGGCATTCGGGTTTTCGACCACAAAGCGCGCGCCGATCAATTCCTCGGTGAAATCAATCACAGCATTGGACAGGAACGGCAGGGACACCGTATCCACCAGAACTTTCTGGCCGTCCTTTTCCAGCACAATGTCATCTGCGGCGGGGTCGTCCAACTGGATGTTGTATTGAAAGCCCGAACAGCCGCCCCCATCAACCGCCACGCGCAGGGCTTTCTGTTCGCCCGTCATTTCGGCGATTTCCGCCAGTCGGGCGAAGGCACGGTCAGTCACGCGAGGGGGAAGGGTCAGGGTCATGGCATCCGCCTTATTGGTCTTGCAAGGACCAATATAGGCTTTGCCCCGGCTTCCGACAAGCACCCAGCCGCGCGGGCGACCGTTCGGCCCTGCGCCGGAAGGGCAAACCCATGAAGGGCCTGTCTTTTCTGTCAAAACCCACTATAGAAACAGCATGGAGCCTTGATGCGCGCGTAGCGTGCTGTCCAAGGGCTCCCCCAAGGAAAGACTGGCCAAGCTGTGATGACCGAAGCCCTTTTTGCCTGTAAGCCCGAAGAGTCGCGCGGTCGGCTTCATGCTGAACGTATGTCCTCTTTCCGGTCGCCGTTTCAGCGCGACCGCGACCGGATCATCCATTCCTCGGCGTTTCGCAGGCTCAAGCACAAGACGCAGGTCTTTGTGGAACATGAGGGTGATTACTATCGCACGCGGCTGACCCATTCCATCGAGGTGGCGCAGGTGGCGCGCACGATCTCGGGCGTGCTGGGGTTGAACTGCGATCTGGCAGAGGCCATCGCGCTGGCCCATGATCTGGGCCACACCCCCTTCGGCCATACCGGAGAGGACGCGCTGGGCGCGTTGATGGCCCCGTTCGGCGGGTTTGACCATAATGCGCAGGCCATTCGCATCGTCACCCGGCTGGAGCGGCATTACGCCGATTTCGACGGTCTGAACCTGACCTGGGAAACGCTGGAAGGCATCGCCAAGCATAACGGCCCGGTACTGGAGACCGCCGATCATCCGCTGCCCTATGCCTTGGCGCAGGCGAATGCCGAATGGGATCTGGAGCTTGGCACCTTCGCCAGCGCCGAGGCGCAGGTGGCCGCCATTGCCGATGACATCGCCTATTCGCATCACGATCTGCATGACGGGCTGCGCTCGGGCCTGTTTGACGAGGCCGATCTGATGAGTTTGCCGGTCACTGGCCCCGCCTTTGAGGAAGTGGACCGGCTCCATCCCGGCCTCGAAAAGATGCGCCGCCGGCATGAGGCTTTGCGCCGGGTCTTTGGCCGGATGGTCGAAGATGTGATCGCGGTGGCCAAGAACCGGCTGGAGGCCGCGCAGCCGAAATCCGTGTGCGAGATCCGCGCGATGGAAGGCACGGTGATCCGTTTTTCCAAGCCGCTTTATCAGGAACTCAAGGCGATCCGGTCTTTTCTGTTCACCCGCATGTATCGCGCGCCATCCGTCATGCGGGAACGCGAGAGGGTCACGGCGATGGTGACGGATCTTTTCCCGCTGTTCATGGCGCAGCCGGACCTTTTGCCGACCGAATGGGCCGAAGATGTGGCCCGCGTGTCGTCAGAGGTGGAACTGGCCCGCATCGTGGCCGATTACGTCGCAGGCATGACCGACCGCTTCGCCATTCAGGAACATGCGCGCCTGTTTGGCGGCTGATCAGCGCCGCGCGGCCAGCAGCCACAGCGCGGCCAGCGCGATTGAGGCAAGCCCGTTCCAGCTTGCCATCGACAGGCCCAGCATCTCCCACGCGACGGCATCGCAACGGATGGGGGCTGCCACGGTCACATTCGGGTTCAGCAACTCGTCCATCGTCAGGCCCGCGATGGACCCCGCGTTGCACGAAGCAAGCCCTTCCCACCACGCCCGCTCGACGCCCGTGTGAAACAGCGCGATCCCGGCCGAGGTCGCCGCCGCAAGCCCCCCCAGAACGGGCAGAACACGCCCGCCAAATGCCAAGGCCAGCGCGCCGATCAGCACCGCCGCCGCATGGGGCCACCGCTGCCAAAGGCACAGGGTGCAAGGGTAAAGGTCACCCAGATATTGAAAGGCAAAGGCCCCGGCCAAAAGTGCGGCCGAGCCGCCGGCGGCAAGAAGGACAAGGAGGCGGCGGGTCATAGGAACCTCAATAAGACAAAGCTGCCGATCAGGATCACGACAAACAAGGTGAACAAAATCCCAAGGCGGCGGTCGATGAAATCGCGGATCGGTTCGCCGTAGCGCTTCAACAGGGCGGCGATCAGGAAGAACCGCAATCCCCGCGCCACAACACTGGCAACCATAAAGACCGGCAGCGATAGCCCCGTCACCCCCGAAAGAATCGTGATGACCTTGTAGGGGAAGGGCGTGACCCCGGCGATCAGCACGGCCCAAGCGCCCCATTCATTGTAATTCTGGCCGAAGGTCTCAAAATAGGCGGTCTTGCCATAGAACTCCAGCACCGGAAGGCCGATCGTTTCGTAGAACGAAGCGCCGATCCAATATCCAAGCAGGCCCCCCAGCACGGACGAGACCGTAGCCACCCCCGCAATCACGAAAGCTTTGCGCGGGGCGGCAAGGATCATCGGGATCATCAGCACATCCGGCGGGATCGGAAAGACAGAGCTTTCAATGAAAGCCACCGCCGCAAGCGCCCAGAGGGCATGGGGTGACCGGGCAAGGGACAGGGTCCAATTGTAAAGCCTGCGGATCATTTTATCCTCCGGGTTGCATGGCCCTTGCATCATGGGGTTTGGACAAGGTCAAGCGGCGATCCGGGCTTGTCAGCGGCCTCGGCGTCGATCACCCTCGGTTCCTGGCAGATCGCGGAGGGATCAGATGCAGTGGAAGGGGCGGCGCGGCAGCCGGAACATCGAAGATCGTCGGTCCAGCGGCGGATCTCGTCGGGGCAGGGGCCTTGGCGGTGCGGGCAGTCTTGGCGGGATGGGCCTGCTGGCGTTTTTGGTGCTCGGCTATGTTTTTGGCATCGACGTGACGCCCTTCTTGCAGGATCAGGGGGGGCGGACATCCGCCCCCGCAGAGGTCTCGGCACAGGACCGTCAGGCAGGCGCATTCGTCTCCGTCACGCTTGCCGATACCGAAGAGGTTTGGGCCGAGGTATTCAAGGCGCAAGTGGGCCGGCCCTACCGTCCCGCAACGCTTGTGCTGTTCAGCGGGTCGACGGCTTCGCCCTGCGGCGGCGCATCGGGGGCCACAGGCCCGTTTTACTGCCCCGCCGACCGCAAGGCCTATCTTGATACCGCCTTCTTCACCACGCTAGAGCAGCGTCTGGGCGCAAAGGGTGATTTTGCTGCCGCCTATGTCGTTGCCCATGAAATCGCCCATCATGTTCAGAATGAATTGGGTATTCTGGGGCAGGCCAACACCATCCGTCAGCAAGTGTCCGAAGCGCAGAGCAATGAAATCTCGGTCCGGCTTGAATTGCAGGCCGATTGTTATGCGGGCATCTGGGCAAAAGAGGCGCAGGCCCGCTTTGCCTCGATCGATCCGGGGGATCTGGAAGAAGCGGTGAACGCCGCCCGCCAGATCGGTGATGACACCTTGCAGCGCAATGCCGGGCGGCAGCCGATGCCCCATACCTTCACGCATGGAACGTCAAAGCAGCGCTCTGCGTGGTTCTTGCGGGGCTATAAATCGGGGCAGATCCGCGATTGCGATACATTTGCAACCTCGCGTCTGTGAAATAGCATCGCGAGGGTGATTGACGCGCCACGGCAGGCAGGCTAAATCGCCCTCGTCGGATGCGCCGTACTGGTGCCCGGCAGTCCGGATGCCTTAGATCCCAAGGGGTCACTACCATAGGTGTCTTTGCAGGGCGGGTGTGGCGGAATGGTAGACGCGACAGACTCAAAATCTGTTTCCGCAAGGAGTGTCGGTTCGAGTCCGACCACCCGTACCAGACCTTTATTGACCCCTGTATTCGTGCATAGGTTGTATCGCGCTTGAATGGGTCGCGATGTGATTCGCGCAGCGTTAGCCAATTTAATGCCTAATTCGCGGATAATTCAGCGTTTTTCCCTGTGATTTCGATCCATCTGGAAACGCGACGACCTGACGCAGGTAACAGAAAGTTTCAAATGTTCGACGGCGAGTTTACCCCTCGTGTGCAGGCTGATTGGTGCTTCTTTCGAAACACTGGCATGGCCGCGAATTTGTAGTGATCTGAAACGAAAGAGCTTTTGCAGAGCCTTTCGTTTGCTTCTTCGAAA
>JAQWYA010000052.1 GCA_029254215.1 Pseudorhodobacter sp.
GCCAAACCGCGCCGGAACAGCGATTTCATAGCCTTCCTCGCCCGAGAAAGAGATCCGGAACAACCGCGCCGCCTGCCCCATCACCCGCACCGAAGCACAGCCCATGAAGGGCAAATCGACAGGGCTATCCAAAACTCCCGCCAGAAGGGTCTTGGCCAATGGCCCCGCGACCGCAAACTGCGCCCAGGTTTCCGTGACCGAGATGGTCTGAACATCCCAATCCGCGCAAAACGCCTGCTGCACGAAATCCAGATGCCGCATGACCTGCCCGGCTGCCGCCGTGGTCGTGGTCATCAGGTAATGATCGGCCCCAAGCCGGGCCGTTGTGCCGTCATCCAGCACATGCCCGTCTTCACGCAACATTAGCCCATATCGAACATAACCCTCTTTGAGGGTCGAAAAGGTGTTGGAATAGACAAAGTCCAAAAACCTTGCAGCATCAGCGCCTTGGATATCAATCTTCCCCAAGGTTGAGACATCGCAAACCCCGACCGAGCTGCGCACCATTTGCACTTCTCGATCACAGGCCTCGCGCCAGGTTGCCTCTCCGGGGCGGGGAAAATAGCTCGGGCGATACCAAAGCCCCGCCTCGATCATCGGCGCGTTGCGTTCCACGCTGGCGCTGTGCGAGGTCAGGAAGCGTTGCGGCGCAAAGCCTTCGGCGCGCCCCCCTGCGCCCATGGCCGCAATCGAGACCGGGCTGAAGGGCGGGCGGAAAGTTGTCGTTCCCGTCTCGGCAATCCCGCGCCCCGTCGCATCGGCCAAAACCGCCAAGGCCGCGACGTTTGAATTCTTGCCCTGATCCGGCGCCATCCCTTGCGTCGTGTAGCGTTTCATATGCTCGACAGAGGAGAAATTCTCCTGCGCTGCCAGATGGATATCTTTCGTTGTGACGTCATTGGCAAAATCAAGCCAAGCGCGCCCTTTGGCCTTCACCGCCCAAAGCGGCTGCACCCGATAGGGCGCATCATCGGCCATGGGTTTGGGCATTTTGACCGCCTTGAGGCCCAAGGCTTTCAGGGCAACCCCCGCCGCCTCGATCCCAGCGTCCAACGCCGCCTGAGTTGAGAATTGCCCCGCCGCAGCCCCCACCGCTTGCAACCCCGGAACAGCCCCCGCAAGGGGCAGAAAAGCGGCCAGTTTCTCATTCCACACCGGGCGCGCGTTCATATGGCAGGTCAGATGCAAGGTCGGGTTCCAACCACCTGAAACAGCAAGACAATCCGTCTCAATCCGGAACTCCGACCCGCGATAGAGCACCGTGATTTCGCGCAGCGCCTTGCGCCCTTTGGTCCCCGTGACAACCGCCCCCGCATAAACGGTGCAGCCCTCTTCCATCGGGGCATCGGCGCGGCTGTCGATGATCGCGGCGACCTCTACCCCCTCGGCCATCAAGGCGCGGGCGGTCAGGCGAGCATCGTCATTATTGGCGAAAAGGGTGATTTTCTCACCGGGAACAACGCCGTAGCGGTTCAGGTAGCTGCGCAGCGCGGCGGCGGTCATGATGCCGGGACGATCATTATCGGGGAAGGCGATCATCCGTTCCAACGCGCCGCTGGCCAGAATGGCCTGCCCCGCCACGATCCGCCAGAAACACTCGCGCGGGAGGTTCGGCTGGGCGGGCAGGTGCAGGCCCACACGCTCCAACGCGCCATAAGTGCCGCCATCATAAGCGCCGGTGATCGTGGTGCGCGGCATCAGTCGCACATTCGGCATCTGGGCGAGTTCGGCAAGGCCCGCAGAGAGCCAGAGGCTCGCCGGCGCGCCGTCAATCTCGCCACCGTCGCACAAAATCCGCCCCCCCATCAGGGCGGTTTCCTCGGCCAGGATCACCTGCGCACCAGAGCGCCCGGCGCGCAAGGCTGCCGCAACCCCCGCAGGCCCCGACCCGATCACCAGCAGGTTACAAAAGGCAAAGGCTTTCTCGTAATCGGCCTCGTCATGGCGGCCCGAAAGGCTGCCCAGACCCGCGGCCCGGCGGATCAGCGGCTCATAGAGCCTTTCCCAGAACGCACGCGGCCACATAAAGGTTTTGTAGTAAAATCCAGCACTTAGAAACGGCGACAACAGATCGTTGACCGACAACAGATCATAATCGAGAGAGGGCCAGCGGTTTTGACTTTTCGCCTCCATCCCTTCGTGGATTTCCTGAACCGTGGCGCGGGTATTCGGCGTTTGCTGGCGGTCCTCAATGATCTCGACAAGCCCGTTCGGGTCCTCCGATCCGGCGGTCATCAGCCCGCGCGGGCGATGGTATTTGAAGCTGCGCCCGATCAGTTTCACATCATTGGCGATCAGCGCAGACGCAAGCGTATCGCCCTTGAACCCCGCCAGATCGCGCCCGTCAAAGCGAAACCGGATCGGCGTTTTGCGGTCAATTAGACCCTTGCCCTCAACCCTCATGCTGCATCCCCCGGCTTGGCGACCAAGGCCACATCGGTGATCGCATGGGTCACGGTGTTGCGGGTGACCAGCAGCCAACTGGCGCAGCCCATGTCGTGATACCACAGATCGCGGGTCTCTCCTGCCGGGTTGTCGCGCAGATGCAAATAGTCATCCCACGCCGCCGGATCGTCCGAGGCTGGCCGCGCCAGATAGTCTTGCGCGCCGTAATAGTAGAATTCGCGCCGGTCGCGGGGGCCACAAAGGGGGCATGTAATGCGCATGAATGTTGCCTTAGTGCAAGTTATGCTGGGATCCGGTGCCTTCTTCGTCCAGAAGATGTCCGGTTTTGAAACGATCGAGGCGGAAACGGCGGGCAAACTCATGGCTTTGGCCGGTGGCCATCAAATGCGCCATGCACCAGCCAGAGGCCGGGACCGCCTTGAAGCCGCCGTAGTTCCAGCCCGCGTCCACAAAAAGCCCCTCGATCGGCGTCTTGTCGATGATCGGAGAGCCGTCGGGCGTCATATCCATGATCCCGCCCCAAGACCGCAGCACCTTGGCACGCCCGATCATCGGCATCAGGGTCATTCCCGCCTCCATCACATGTTCGACCATCGGCAGGTTCCCCCGCGAGGCATAGGAGGCATAAAAATCCAGATCGCCGCCGAAAACCAGCCCGCCCTTGTCGGATTGGCTGATATAGAAATGCCCCATCCCAAAGCTGATCACATGATCGATCACGGGCTTTAGCCCTTCGGAAACAAAGGCTTGCAGGATATGGCTTTCAATCGGCAGGCGCATCCCGGCCATCGCCGCCACCTGCCCCGACCGCCCCGCCGCGATCATCCCGACCTTCTTGGCCTTGATCGCGCCGCGCGTCGTCTGCACCCCCGTCACGCGCCCGTTTTCAACATCGATCCCGGTCACTTCGCAATTCTGGATCAGATCGACCCCGCGTTGATCCGCGCCCCGCGCATAGCCCCAAGCCACCGCATCATGCCGGGCAGAGCCACCTCGCCTATGCAAAAGCCCGCCATAGATCGGAAAGCGCGTCTGCTCATAATCTAGATAGGGCAGCAGGGCGCGCACGCCTTCGCGGTCCAGCAATTCGGCATCATCGCCTTGGTTGATCATCGCATTGCCGCGCCGAGCGAAGGCATCCCTTTGCCCGTCCGAATGGAACAGGTTGATAAGCCCGCGCTGGCTGTGCATCACGTTGTAGTTCAGATCGGCCTCCAGCCCTTCCCATAGCTTCAAGGAATGGCTGTAAAACTCTGAGTTTCCGGGCAAAAAGTAGTTGGCGCGCACGATCGTCGTGTTCCGCCCGATATTGCCCGAGCCAAGATAGCCCTTCTCCAGCACGGCGATATTCGTCAGCCCGTGGTTCTTGGCCAGATAATAGGCGGTTGAAAGCCCATGCCCGCCGCCGCCGATAATGATCGCATCATACTCGGCCTTGGGCGCGGGGTTGCGCCATGCGGGCTTCCAGCCCTTGTTGCCGAAAAGCCCCTCGGTGAAGACCTTGAACCCGGAATAGCGCATTACGACCTCTTGCTGCCTGCCGATCCATCAAATCCGCAACAGCCGCGATATTCAATGACCCGTCGCAAAAACCTTGCCCAGCCGCGACAAATGGCGTCGCTTTGGGGTGATGCCGTTCACGCGGGCCTTGCGGGATTGTGATGAAACTATTGGCCCCGACATGCAGTAGATTCACCACACAAAAGGAGAATCCCATGCTGAACCGCCGCCTGTTTGTCACCACCGCCCTCGCCGCCAGCGCCTTGGCCGCCCTGCCCCTGCGCGCCGCCGAGTTCGAAATCTCCCTGAGCAAGGCCGAGTGGAAGAAGCGCCTAAGCCCCGCGCGCTATGCGGTCATGCGCGAGGAGGCCACCGAAAAACCCTTTACAAACAGCCTCAAGGGCGAAACATCGCCGCTTTTTAAAGAGGCACGGTCCGGCACCTATGATTGCGCGGGCTGTGCGCTGCCGGTCTATCCGTCGAAAACCAAATATGACAGCGGCACGGGCTGGCCCAGCTTTTACGCCTCTTTGCCCGATGCGGTCGGCACCAAGGAAGACCGCAAGCTGTTCACCACCCGGACCGAGGTGCATTGCCGCCGCTGTGGCGGGCATCTGGGGCATATCTTCAATGACGGGCCAAAGCCGACCGGGAAGCGCCATTGCCTGAACGGTCTGGCGCTGACTTTCACCCCGGCCTAAGCACGGAGCCCGTTTGAACACAAGAAAACCGGGGCGACGCCTGGCCGCCCCGGTCTGCATTCACAGCCCCTTGGACTGATAGGTCGCCGCAACCCGGCTGATCGAGACGATATAGGCCGCGACCCGCAGATCCTCGACATCGCCGCGCCCGTGCCAGACCTCGCGCATCGCCTGATAAGCCGTGCGCATCGTGTCATCGAGGCCCGAGCGGACCAACTCCAACTCCCCTGCCCCGCGCAGGTATTTTTCCTTGAAATTCGGGGACATGGTCCACCCCAAACCCTTGTCGGCCGAGAGTTTTTCCAACTCGTTGACCAGCAGGACGTGGCGGGCTTCCTCGGCGCGGCGCTGCATCCGGCCAAAGCGGATATGGCTCAGGTTCTTGACCCATTCGAAGTAAGACACCGTAACGCCCCCGGCATTGGCATACATGTCCGGAATGATCACGACGCCCTTGCGGCGCAAAATCTCATCCGCGCCGAAGGTCACGGGGCCATTGGCCGCCTCGATGATCAGATTGGCCTGAATGCGCGCGGCATTGCCCAGATTGATCACGCCTTCCATTGCCGCCGGGATCAGGATGTCACACTCCTTTTCCAGCACCGGCGCGCCATCGGCAACATAGCTGCCCTTGGGATAGTCCTTGATCGACCCGGTCTTGAGGATCCATTGCTTCAGATCCTCGATATCAATGCCGGTATCGTCGATGATCGCGCCATTGTATTCGATGACGGCGGTGATCTTGGCGCCGTCTTCCTCGGATAGAAACTTCGCGGCGTGATAGCCCACGTTGCCAAGCCCCTGCACGATGATCTTCTTGCCATCGAGCCCCCCCGAAAGCTTCGCCGCCGCCTTGTCCTCTTCATGGCGGAAGAATTCCTGCAACGCATATTGCACGCCGCGCCCCGTCGCCTCGACCCGGCCCTGAATGCCGCCCGCATGGGGCGGTTTGCCGGTCACGCAGGCGCTGGCATTGATGTCAGAGGTGTTCATGCGGCGGTATTGGTCAACGATCCACGCCATCTCCCGCTCGCCCGTGCCCATATCCGGGGCAGGCACGTTTTGCGCCGGGTGGATCAGATCGCGCTTGATCAGCTCATAAGCAAAGCGGCGGGTGATCGCCTCCAGCTCATGCGGCTCCCAGGCGCGGGGGTCGATGCAAAGCCCGCCCTTGGAGCCGCCGAACGGCGTTTCCACCAGCGCGCATTTATAGGTCATCAGCGCGGCCAGCGCTTCCACCTCGTCCTGATTGACCGAAAGCGCATAGCGGATGCCGCCCTTGACCGGCTCCATATGTTCGGAATGGACCGACCGATAGCCGGTGAAGGTTTCGATCTTGCCCCGCAGCCGCACCCCAAAGCGCACCGTATAGGTGGAATTGCAGACCTGAATTTTCTGCTTCAACCCCGGCCCCATATCCATCAGCGCCGTGGCGCGATTGAACATCAGATCAACGGATTCCCGGAAACTTGGCTCTCCAACGACATGCATTGCAAAATTACTCCCTGTGGCGCGCCTGAGGGCCAGACTCGCTCATTCTGCCCAGCCTAGGGCAGGATGCTCAGTTTTTCATCAAAAAAATGAGCAAAATATTGAACACATCCGCCCTAAAAGACGCATCCCGCGATTCGATCCCTCCGCAGAGCCTTGCATCATCACCATTTTAGCAGTGCTTTTCAGGCTCCGGCCCTGCCGCGTTTTATGCACATTTTCTCCCTCATTAGGCACGGTCCGGAAACAGTGCCCGGCGCAACGGGCAGAGTGTTTCCAGACCGCGCCCAGCGCACAGATTTGTCCGTCTTTCTGCCTTATTTCTGCCCAATCCAACCTGTCAGTAAAACATTGGGGTGAAGTGTGTGGCCTCTGGAGACCGATAGCCAGCTGTGAAGATCACAGAGGGCGCAGTCGCGGGGGCGGTAAAGGAAAGAAAATGGAAGACGGGATAAGAACTCCGAAGATGGACGGTCCGGTCACTTTTGGATTGCGGAAAGGCCCGACGCTTGCCGGGCGGGTTATGCGCGGCTTTGGGCGCGATGAGGACGGCTCGCTGCTGGTCTTCGGCCTCGTGCTGTTCGTCTTGATGTCGATGATGGGCGGTCTGGCAGTCGATCTGATCCGCTATGAACAACGCCGCACCGATTTGCAGCAAACGCTGGACCGCTCGGTGCTTGCGGCGGCCAGCCTGTCGCAAAAACTAAACCCGATCGATGTGGTGAACGACTATTTCGACAAGGCCAATCTGTCGGACTACATCGAAAACGTCAGCGCCCCCTCGGGCCTGAACTACCGGATCGTGCAAGCGCAGGCGGCCTCTCCCGTTGCGCCTTACTTCATGCAGATGATCGGTATCAACGGGATGTCGGCCAAGGCCGTTTCGACCGCCGAACAGCGCATCTCCAACGTCGAGGTGTCGCTTGTGCTGGACGTTTCCGGCTCCATGCGCGGATCGCGGATCAACAACCTGCGCCCGGCCGCGGTGGAGTTCGTGGATTCCGTTCTGGCCACCTCTGATCCGGGCCGCGTCACCCTGTCGATCGTGCCTTATAACGCGAACGTCAATGTCGGGCGCGACCTGATGAAGCAGTTCAATGTCACCGAAAACCACACCACGTCCTTCTGCATCGAATTGCCGGATAGCGTATTTTCCTCGGTCGCTTTGTCCAAAACGCTGAAGATGACCCATAACGCCCATTTCGACCCCTATTACGGCTATAACACCTATGGGGCGAAAAACATGCTGTTCCACTGCACCCCCAATAGTTCCAATGAGGTGGTGGCCCTTTCGGATGACAAGACCAAGCTGCATTCCGCCATCAACAATATGGAAGTTGACGGCAACACCTCGATCGATGTCGGCGTAAAATGGGGCGCTTTGCTTCTGGATGAAAGCTCGCAACCGATTGTGCAGGGGCTGATCACCGCCGGAAAGGTCAAAAGCATCTATAGCGGCCGCCCCCTGACCCGCGCCACGCATGACGTGATGAAGGTGCTGGTGGTGATGACCGATGGTCAGAACACGACCGAATACAAGATCCGCGATCCCTACAACTCCGGCATGTCGCCGATCTGGAAGCGGAACAGCAATGGCGATCTGTCGATCTACCACGAGGGACAGGGCGAATCCGGTAAGAAAAAGAAGGATCCCCGCAAGGACTTTTACTGGCTCGATGATCGTGATTGGGACGATGAACCCGATGGCGGCACCAGTGGCGCCACCCAGCTGACATGGCAACAGGTCTGGGCGAATTACACCGTCGATTACATCGCCTATCAGCTCTATTCGCGGCCCCTCGGCGGATCTTATTCGAACTACTACTATGACTTCGTCGACTATGTCTGGAGCAATAAGAACGCGCGTCTGCAATCCATCTGCTCGGCCGCCAAAGCCGCAGGCATTGTGGTCTATGGGATCGGGTTTGAGGCACCGTCCGACGGGCGCAACCAATTGCGCGCCTGCGCCAATAGCGATGCGCATTACTTCGACGCCTCCGGGCTTGAGATTTCGACGGCCTTCCGGGCGATTGCCAATAACATCAGCCAGTTGAGGCTGACCCAATGACAGCCGGCAGTCCCATCACCACCACAGCCAGGCGCGAAGGCCGCTTCGGCCCCGCTTGGGCCGCGCTGAAGGCACGCTGCCGCGATGCCTGGCTGCGCGAAGAAGGGACGGCCACCGTCGAATTCGTGCTGGTGGTGCCGTTGATCCTGTTCATCTTCATGTCCGCCATCGAGGCGGGCGTGCTGATGACCCGCCAGATGATGCTGGAACAGGCCGTAGACATCACCATGCGCGAGCTACGCCTTGGCCTGATCGCCAACCCGACCGTTGGCAAGATCAAGACCGAGGTCTGTGACCGGGCCTCCATTCTGCCGAATTGCGATGCGGAAATCCGGATCGAGCTGACACCGATCAGCACCTCAAGCTGGTCCATGCCCTCCAGTCGCGTTGGCTGCTTTGACCGGAGCCAGAACGTCCAACCTGCGTTGACCTTTAACGCAGGTGTCGCCCATCAGGTGATGCTGGTGCGCGTCTGCGTGCCGCAAGAAACCATGTTCCCCACGACCGCCGCCGGGCTGTCTCTGGCCAAGGATTCGGGGAACAATTACGGGCTGGTCGTGACCTCAGCCTTCGTGAACGAACCATGAGCGGGAGATCAGGGATGCGCGCGCTTCAACGAGCCATAGGTCGCTTTTTCCGCCACGAGGACGGCAGCTTCGTGGTTGAATCCGTTCTGGTCTTGCCGATGCTTTTTTGGGCGCATCTGGGGCTATTCGCCTATTGGAACGTCTATGCGACCACGAACACCGTCCAAAAGGCGACCTACACGATTTCCGACCTGATCACCCGTCAGCAGGTTTCGGTGGATGATGCCTATCTGAACGGGCTGCGCAATGTGATGAGCTATCTGGTGGAAAGCCCCACCACCCCGAAAATTCGGGTGACAAGTTTCCGCTACAGTCAGGCCAATAGCCGTTATGAGGTGATCTGGTCCCGGTCGCCCAGCAACGCGATGAGCGTGCTCAACAATGCCTCGCTTGTATCCTTGCGCGACCGGCTGCCGCTGATGTCCGATGGCGATAGCGCCGTTCTGGTGGAAACCGAGGTCGGCTTTGCCCCGCTGCTGGAATTCGGGATCACAATGAACAAGATCGAACAATTCGTCGTCACGCGACCGCGTTTTCTGGCCAAGATCTGCCATACCAGCTTTTCCTGCTGACCGCACCGCGCGCCCCCCTGACAAAGCGCGCCACGGCACTGCATCCGTGAAACGTCAAAGGCCCGGCAATCGCTTGCCGGGCCTTTGCCTTGATCCGAAGCTCCAAAAACCGGTCAGTCCCGTTTCGGCATAAGGGAATGGATCATCTCGGCCATGTATTTCGCCTCATGCGATGAGGTAACGCCCCCAACCCCGACGCTGCGTCCGATGCGCCACCACAAGCCGGGTGCCCATGTGGACGGGCCGGGCTTTTTGGCAAGCGACAGCGAAAACCCGTTGGACGGCTTGATCGCCAGCGCGCCCCGCGACACGTCGCGCACATTCGCCACCGGGGTCAGCACACGCCCCCCCCGTTCGCGCAGTTCCAGCGAGGTCAATTCCAGCGTCACATCGGTGCATTGCCAAAGCCGGCTTGCGCCAAACAGGGCAAAGCCCCCGAAAGCCAAGAGGAAGATCCGCCAGATCATCTCTGCGGGCGGGTGCCACAGGGCGAGGTACAGCAGAAAGAGGCCCAGCGTTGTCAGGATGCTGACACCGATGACCCGGCGCGGGCCAGAGGCGGACAGCTCTGCCAACACCTCATCAGGGTCCGGCAGATCCGGCAAATCGGTGGTGTTTTCCTCGGTCATCTTGCCCGCCCTTTGGTAATTGCGCCGCAAGCTATAGCAGGTTGCGGGCCAAGAACCAGAGAGCCAAGCCCGGCACGGCCCCGCAATTCGTCAAAACCGGCGAAAAGGGGGCGGGTTTTGCGCCCTTGCACAGGACCCCTGCGCGGCTGCGCGATTGGATTGCGGGCCGGACGGGCCTATATTTGACGCAGATTTGGTTGGAGGACCGATATGTCGATCAGACCCGTAGCCTATGAGGCCCTGGCCCAGCCCACGATGGAGGGGGCAGGCGTCCACCTGCACCGCGCCTTCGGGTTTCAGAACCCCGACCAGCTGGACCCGTTCCTGCTGTTTGACGATTTCCGCAACGATGCGCCCAAGCACTATCAGCGCGGCTTTCCCTGGCATCCGCATCGCGGGATCGAAACGATCACCTATGTTCTGGCCGGAACGGTCGATCACGCCGACAGTCTGGGCAATACCGGCAAGCTTGGCGCGGGCGATGTGCAATGGATGACCGCCGGGTCGGGCATCCTGCATCAGGAAATGCCGAAGGGCAACGCGCGCGGGCAGATGCACGGATTTCAGCTTTGGGCCAACCTGCCGCGAAACCTCAAGATGACCGCGCCGCGCTATCAGGATGTGACCAGCAAGGATATTCCGGTGGTGGTCGATGATGACGGCGTGGCCGTCCGGGTGATCGTTGGCACGTTCTGGGGCAAACGCGGGCCGGTGGACGGGATCGCCGCAGATCCGCAATATCTGGATATCTCGGTCCCGGCCGGGCAGCGCAAACGCTTCAAGGTCGATACCCGTCGCCGCGCCTTTGCCTATGTGTTCGAGGGTGCAGGCTCTTTCCGCGACGCAAGCGCCCCGCGCGGGGTGCTTTTGGAAAAGGAAGTGCAGGGCCAGGAGGTCAATATCCGCGACATGTCCGGGAACCGGACGCTCGTGCAGTTTGGCGCAGGCGACGAGGTTGTGGTGCAGGCGGGCGAAAAGGGCATCCGGTTCTTGCTGATCTCGGGCGCGCCTATTCAGGAACCTGTCGCCTGGCACGGCCCGATCGTGATGAACACGCAGGCCGAACTGCGTCAGGCGATGGCGGAATTGCGCAATGGCACCTTCATCCGCCCCGCGCATTGACCCTTGCCGCGCCTTTGGAGGGCAGAGGGAGGGGGGCGCTGCCCCCCTTTGGCCTGTGGCCATTCACCCCCCGGGATAATTTTGAACAGATGAACGGGGGAAGCGGCTGTTTGGGCGCGGACGGGCTTAAGCGGTGCTTGTCCGCGCGGGGGTGGTCGTCTAGGCTTTGGCAAAGGGCGGATCGCGCGGCAGCCCGGACATCCGGCGGCGGGAGAGCGCAAAAAAGGGAATGATGGTGCGACTGACAGTTTTGCTTATGGCAGGGGCCGTTCTGAGCGGATGCGCCAGCTTTCCGGACGTGGACGCGGCGCAGAACCGTATTGGCAGCGGCGGCCCTGCCCCGGTTTTGGTGCCTTTGGACGATGTCTTGCCGGGGGCCACACAGCGGGTTGCGACTCAAGCCTCTGCCGAAGGGGTTGAGGGACGTGCCGCAGCCCTGCGCGCGAAGGCCGCCACCCTGCGCAACCGCTAGGGGTGGCTTGCCTTTTTGCCTGACGTTGCAAGCCCTGCCGCAACAGTCTAACAGGTTGCGCAAAGCATTGACCCAAATATGAGTGGAGTTCCCATGGCAGCCCCTTTGCGTCTTGGAATCGCCGGTCTAGGCACTGTCGGCATCGGCGTGGTCAAGATCGTTCAGCGCCATGCCGATCTGATTGCGGCGCGCACGGGCCGCGAGGTTGTCATCACCGCCGTTTGCGCCCGCGACAAGACGCGCAACCGCGATGCGGACCTCTCGGCCTATGCTTGGGAAAGCGACCCGGTGGCGCTGGCGCGTCGCCCCGATGTGGATCTGTTCATCGAGGTCATGGGGGGATCTGAAGGGCCTGCGCGCTTGGCGACTGAGGCTGCGATTGCGGCGGGCAAGGATGTTGTGACCGCCAACAAGGCGCTTTTGGCGCATCACGGTCAGGCGCTGGCCGAAGCTGCCGAGAAGGCGGGGCGCGTGATCCGGTTTGAGGCGGCGGTCGCCGGGGGCATTCCCGTGATCAAGGCCTTGACCGAAGGGCTTGCGGGCAATGCGATCCGGCGGGTGATGGGCGTCATGAACGGCACCTGCAACTATATCCTGACGCGGATGGAGGATGCGGGTCTGCCCTATGCGCAGGTTTTCGAGGAGGCCCGTCAGCTGGGCTATCTGGAGGCTGATCCCAATCTGGACGTGGGCGGGATTGACGCGGCGCATAAGCTGTCGCTGCTGGCCGCCATCGCCTTTGGGACGCGGGTATCCTTCGATGCGGTAGAGATGGAAGGGATCGGCGCGATCTCGATCGACGATATCCGGCATGCGGCGGATATGGAGTATCGGATCAAGCTTTTGGGTGTGGCGCAGCTGACCGGTCGGGGGTTGGAGCAGCGGATGACGCCTTGCCTCGTGCCGATGGAAAGCCCCTTGGGTCAACTTCAGGGCGGCACGAATATGGTCGTGCTGGAGGGCGATTCTGTGGGCCAGATCGTGCTGCGCGGGGCTGGGGCCGGTGAAGGGCCAACGGCCAGCGCGGTGATGGGCGATGTGATGGATATTGCGCGGGGCTTGCGTCTGGCGACCTTCGGGCAGCCCGCGACAGGGCTTGCCGTGCCAGTGGCCGCCGCCGTGGCCACCCCTGCCGCCTGGTATCTGCGCGTCACGCTGGTCGACAAGCCGGGCGCTTTGGCAAAGATCGCCGCGGCGCTGGGCGAGGCCGGGATCTCGATCGACCGGATGCGGCAATATACGCATCAGGAAGGCTCGGCGCGGGTCTTGATTGTCACCCATAAGGCCACGCGCGATGACGTGACGGATGCCTTGTCGCGCTTTGGGGCGACGGGTGTGGTTTTGGGTGAGCCTGTTGCCCTGCGGATCGAGGACGTCTGAGGCGTCCGGTTCAGCCGCTTCGGCATGGATTTGGGGAAACGGGAAAGGGGGGCGCTGCCCCCCTCTGGCCTGCGGCCATTCACCCCCCGGGATATTTTTTAACAGATGAAAGCCGGTTTTCGGGGGGCTGGGTGAATTTACGCGCCTGTTAGCGCCCCCATACTTGCCCCCAGAGGGTGACTGCGGCTAGAGCCATGGGAAGCGTTTGCATCTTTAAGGAATAGATCATGGCCGATGCCAAGGAATTTCAGGACCGTTTGCTTTCATTGGGATTGGCACGGGTGTCGGAGGCCGCCGCTCTGGCCTCGGCCAAGCTGATCGGGCGCGGCGATGAGAAGGCCGCGGATCAGGCCGCCGTCAATGCGATGCGCGACCAGTTGAACCTGCTTGATATTGCCGGTGTCGTGGTGATCGGCGAGGGGGAGCGCGACGAGGCTCCGATGCTGTTTATCGGCGAGGAAGTCGGCACCGGCAACGGCCCCGCCGTGGATATCGCCCTTGATCCGCTGGAGGGCACGACCCTGACCGCCAAGGACATGCCCAATGCGCTCACCGTGATTGCGATGGCCCCGCGCGGCACTTTGCTGCATGCGCCTGATGTCTACATGGAAAAGCTGGCCATCGGGCCGGGCTATGCGCCCGACACCGTAACCCTGTCGATGAGCCCGTCAGAGCGCGTCCATGCTTTGGCCAAGGCCAAAGGCTGCGGGCCCGAGAATATCACCGTCTGTATTCTGGAACGCCCCCGCCATGAAACCTTGATTGAGGAGGTTCGCGGCACCGGGGCGGCGATCCGTCTGATCACAGATGGCGATGTGGCCGGGGTCATCCATTGCGCGGAAGCCGAGATCACTGGGATCGACATGTATATGGGATCGGGCGGCGCACCGGAGGGTGTTCTTGCGGCCTCGGCGCTCAAATGCATGGGCGGGCAGATCTATGGCCAGCTGTTGTTCCGCAATGAGGATGAGCGGGCGCGCGCCGCCAAGGCCGGGATCACCGATCTGGACCGCATCTACACCCGTGATGACATGGTGACCGCCGATGTGATCTTTGCCGCCACCGGGGTCACCTCTGGCTCGATCCTCGCCGGGATCAAGCGCGAGCCGGGCTGGGTCACCACTGAGACCTTGCTCATGCGCTCCAAGACAGGATCGGTGCGGCGGATGAGCTATCGCAGCCCCGCGCGGTAAACCCGCATTGAAGCGGCGCGCGGCTTCTGGCACATCTGGGCCATGAACATGCGCAGTTTTCTTTCGGTAGAGCAGTCGGTGACGGGGCGGCGGTGGGTCGGCCCCACCCCCGAGGAAGATCGGCTGGCCGAGGCGATGCAGCAGGTCACGCGCCTGCCGCTCGCACTTTGTGTCACGCTGGTACGGCGCGGCGTACAGCCGGATGAGGCGGCGCGCTATCTCGCCCCTGCCCTGCGCGATCTTTTGCCCGACCCGATGCGCCTGCGCGATATGGCCCCGGCGGCGGATCGGTTTCTGGCCGCCCTCGCGCGGCGGGAGCGGATCGCGGTCTTTGCCGATTACGACGTGGACGGCGGCGCCTCTGCCGCGCTTTTGCTGATCTGGCTGCGTCAGATGGGCCATGCGGCGACGCTCTACATCCCCGACCGGATCGACGAGGGCTATGGCCCCAATGTTCCGGCCATGCAGTCGCTGGCCGCCAGCCATGACCTCATTCTGTGCGTCGATTGCGGCACGCTGAGCCATGAGCCGATCGCCGCCGCCAAAGGCACGGATGTGATCGTGCTCGACCATCACCTTGGCGCGGAAACGCTCCCCCCTGCACTCGCCGTCGTCAACCCGAACCGTCAGGACGAAGACGGCAGCCTTGCGCATCTGTGTGCGGCCTCCGTCGTCTTCTTGCTGCTGGTCGAGGCCAATCGCCGTCTGCGCGCCCAGAACGTGACCGGGCCGGATCTGATGGCGATGCTGGACCTCGTGGCGCTGGCCACCGTGGCCGATGTGGCCCCGCTGGTGGGCGTCAACCGGGCGCTGGTGCGTCAGGGGCTGGTGGTGATGGGGCGGCGTGAGCGGGTGGGCCTGCGCGCGCTGGCCGATGTGGCGCGGATGGATCAGGCCCCCAACACCTATGCCTTGGGTTTTCTGCTTGGTCCGCGCGTCAACGCGGGGGGGCGCATCGGGCAGGCCGATCTGGGCGCGCGCCTGCTGGCCACCGACAACCCGGCAGAGGCGCAGGCCCTTGCCGAACGGCTCGACAGCCTCAACACCGAACGCCGCGACATCGAGGCCGCCGTGCGCGCCGCAGCCCTTGCGCAGGCCGAGGCGCGGGGCATCGACGGGCCGCTTGTCTGGGCTGCAGGCGAGGGCTGGCACCCCGGTGTCGTGGGCATCGTCGCGGCCCGCCTGAAAGAGGCCACGGGCCGCCCCGCCATTGTCATCGGGTTTGAAGATGGCATCGGCAAAGGCTCGGGCCGGTCGGTTTCCGGGGTCGATCTGGGGGCCGCCATTCACCGCGTTGCAGGTGAGGGCCTGATCGAGCGTGGCGGCGGGCATAAGATGGCCGCAGGGCTGACCCTCAGCAAGGCGCAGCTGGAACCCGCGATGGCCCGGCTGGGCGCGTTGCTGGCCCGGCAAGGGGCGGGAACGACCGGGCCTTCGGACCTCCGCCTTGACGGGCTCTTGATGCCCTCCGCCGCCACCCCCGCCTTCATCGAGCAGATCGAGGCCGCAGGCCCCTTTGGCGCGGGCGCCCCTGCCCCGCGCTTTGCCTTTGCCAATCAGGCCGTATCGGGGCGCAGGATCGGAGAGAACCACCTCAAGATCAGCTTTGGCGATGGCATGGGCCCGCGGATTGACGGCATCGCCTTCGGCGCTTTTGACGGGCCGATGGGCCCCTTGCTGGAAACCCCCGGCCATGCCCGCTTTCACCTCGCCGGACGGTTGGAGCTGAACAGCTTCGGCGGCCGCACCCGCGTTCAGCTGCGCCTCGAAGACGCCGCAGAGGCCTGAAAAACTTTTCCTGCCAAAAAGATGAATTTACCCCTTGCGAGTCGCAGCAGGGCTGAGTACACACCGCCCACGCCAACAGTGGCCCGTTCGTCTATCGGTTAGGACGTCAGGTTTTCAACCTGAAAAGAGGGGTTCGACTCCCCTACGGGCTGCCACTAATCCTATGTAACTTATTGATTTTACTCAATAATCTGCAAGGTGGGAAATCTCTACCCACAATCTACCCATGACAGAATGACCACTGAAAGCGGCCCTTCCTGCCAAACTAGGTAGCAAAAGAAATTGTGCGCATCGTGAGAAATTTTCCCCGGCATCACTTGATGTGAGCCGCATCCTTCAACTTCCGCAAAAAAATAGCCGCCACACCCGCCGAAGTTGCGCACCGAGATTCTTGATGCCATGATCCATGCAATCAGAGCTTAAGGGTATAAAAGTAAATGAAAATTGAAGCCGCAGATACTGAAATTTCCAAGTTACTCAAGTCGGGTTATCTAGTCATTCCCCGATTTTAAAGGCCCTACTCTTGGAAGACGGACAATCTTAGGGATTTCTGGGCAGACATAACTGAAAACGACGAAGGAAACTACTTTATTGGGTCAATGGTGATTTATGCCATGGGCCGCGATATGTTTGGTGTCGTCGATGGTCAACAGCGCCTCACAACGATTACAATATTATTATGTGCAATTCGAGACAAGCTGTCGGACTTAGGTGAAAAAGAGCTTGCACTTGGGGTTCACAACTATATCGAAACTGCCGACCGTGACAATGTCAAAGGGTTTGTTCTCAAAACAGAAACTTCTTTTCCATACCTTCAACAAGAAATTCAGAAATTCGGCGAACCCGAAATTAAAGTAGTTCCCGGAGAGGAAGAAGTCAGGCTTCAAGCCGCCTATGACTATCTCTCGCGTCAAATTGACGATTATCTCAAGAAGTCTTCCACTGGACTTTTGAATAAGGTCGAAAAGCGAGACAAACACATAGCAACTCTGAAGATTCTGCGTGAAGTTGTGCTTCAACTGAAGGCAATTAAGATAGAACTGGACAATGAAGATGATGCATATATCATATTCGAAACGCTAAATACAAGAGGGCAAGACCTCACACTTTCAGACTTAGTTAAGAATAGCGTCGGCTCACTTATTTCAAAAAAGGATGATGTTGACGTATTTAGGTCATTTGGGACGGGATTACAAGCAGAATTGGAGAATGTGGTCCGTCTGTCAAGTTAGACACATTCTTTTTGCATTCATGGTCGTCGCGCTTCCCAGCGGTAACAAAGCTGAAGGCATTTAAGGCAATTAAAAATCGGATTAGCACCAGCATTGCTGGTGGTGATGATGCGAAATCTCGGGAAATCGGCTTATCTCATTTGCGAGCATTTTCAGATGATTCAACCTTATATCAGAAGATGTATGTGCCAGAGGCGCATTTGAAGAATTTTCAATATATGGTGAAAGACTCGCTTCTAGCCCTCAGAATTTTCAACGTTGAGCAGCAAACTACTTATGTGCTTTCACTTTTGCGAGCGCATTTCGAAGGCAAGATTTCCTATAAATCATTGCGAAAAGCACTTAGGGCAGTCGAAAGCTTTCATTTTCAGTTCAATGCAATTACTTCTTCTCGATCCTCTGGAAGTATTTCAGCAATGTATTCGCGCGCCGCAAAAGCACTATACGATGCGCCTGACAGCAACGCTGCCGGGATTGTAGTCAAAGACCTAACTCAAGAACTAGGCCAAAGGCGACCAAGTTTTGAGGAGTTTTCACTAGGATTCCGGAGCATCAAATACAGCACAGCAAATCGAAGCAATGCTTTAGTAAGGTATATTTTGTTGAAGTTCGCTCAACAAGAAAATATGACATTTGACGTTGATTCAAATCGACTGACGATCGAGCATATTCATCCCAGATCTACCATAGATGAAAATTGGCCATCTGATATTGTAGATGGAATGGGAAATCTAATCTTACTTTCGGAAGCAAGAAATAAGCTTGTAGGTGACAAATCTTTTGAAGCAAAGAGCAAGCATTTCCTGAACTGGCAAGGCTCTATTCCAAAATATATTTTCGATTCAATTGATTGGTCGCCTGAAAAAGTTATCTTGCGCAGCCTCGAAATGGCCGAAACAGCCTATAATGAGATTTGGAAGCTGGAATAGGAAAACAAATTTTTGAAAGATTCGGTTCACTGTTCAACCTCAAAAGTTCAGAGCCCTTCGTAGTTCGGCCACGATTTTCGAATGCAGGTATCAAAAGGATTCCTTAGGGACACCACGAATGCCGCGGTCACCATCGGGGTCGATACCCGCAGCGCTGCAGGCTTGGCGCATGGTGGCCCCTGTGGCGACACGCAGCACAGCGACAGCGGGGAAATCGGGGCGTCCTGCCCCTGCAAGCCAAGCGACGTGCTGCGCCCTTTCTGCAAACCGTTGCTGCCGCTCTGGCGCGCCCCCCCCCGCGTCACGGCTTGCTGGCAACGGTGAAGAGGCGCGGGACCAAGCCCTTTTGGGTCAGCGTTTCCGTGACGGAAAAGCCCGTGTTTTGCAGCATATCCAGAAACTCCGACGCGCCCAGATTGCGCACATAGGGGGCTTTGCCAATCGCGCGCATCACGGGAATAACAACCCAAGGCAGCAGCTTTGGGCCATCCCTCAGCAGGCCCGTCTTGGCAATCAGCAAGCCGCCAGAGGGCAGCGCCGCATAAATCTGGCGCAGAACATCTTCCAGATCGGGCACCAGATGCAGCAGGTTCAGGGCCAGAATGACATCATGCGGGCCGGATGGCAGATGGGCGGCATCCGTCACCACGAAATTCAGATGGGCGGGCGTCTGGGCCGTTTGCTTGCCTTGCGCAATCGCGATCATCTTTGGCGAGACATCGGACCCGGTGTAGCTTGCAACCCGGTCGGCCAGTTCCAGCGCGGTCGATCCCGTGCCGCATCCAAGCTCCAACACCCGGTGATGAGGCTGCAGGATCTCGCGCATCCGGTCTCGGGTCTGCGCATAGGCGGCCATGTTGCCAATCGGGCTTTTGGCATATTTTTCGGCGGCATTATCCCAAAAACTTGCGGCATCCATAATCTATCCTTTCGTTTGCCAGATCATACAGTCGCAAAAGGATCTGCGGAATTGTCTATAGCTGAGGTTCCGCTCTGCATAAATGCACGAACGGGGCAGTGCCGGGATTTTACAGGCCTCATACCCGCGCTTTCGTCCGGGTTCCGAAAAACGGGGCGGTCTCTGCCACGGCGCGGGCCCTGAGCATCGGGCCAGTCACGACCGGCAAAACAGCAGGCTAAGCCAATAGAATCACAACTAAAGATAGCTTGCCCCGACAAGCGCTGGTTGCCTAGAAACGGGGGACATGCTGGCTACCTCCAGTTTGACATTGAAAATTGCGTTTCTAAAGGGGCGCAACGAAACAATCGAAAGGAGCCAAAGCGCATGGTTCGCATTCAAATGGCCCTTCTCGTGCTGCTTCTGACAGGCTGCGGCACTTTTGGCGGGATCGCCAATGGAACGGGGGAAGTTCTGGAAGGGCTTGCAACGGATGCCCGCAGCCTCGGATCAATGGTCCGGCGCTGATTGCCCAGGCCAAGCCGACCCCAGGTCAAAGACCGGGCTTGGGGCAGGCACGCCCCTGACAACGCCAGCAGTTTGACCGGGATCAAGGCCGTGGTGAGGCGCAGCTCGTGACGATCGGCTGCAGGTGACTTGGGTTGCAAGGCGACCCGCAGCCGTCTTTGGCGCCGACCTTCTGGCTTGCACAGCGGGGAGCGGAAAAGGCGCCCTCAGCCCTACCGCATTACATGAACGGCGCAGCGCGCGTGGCGCACCACCCGGCCCGCCGTGCTGCCCAGCAGGTAATCCTGAAGACCGGGGCGATGCGAGGCGATGACGATGCAATCCACCGCATTTGCCTCCGCCCAATCCAGAATGGTCCGGCCGGAATGGCCCCAGACCAACACGCCCTGCCCGCCCTCAATCTTCGAGGCCAAACCGTCCAGCCGCGCCTTGAATTCCGCCTTCAGATTGTCTTCGATATCCGGCGGCATGTAGGACATGACATAGCTTGGAACCTCCTCTTGCACATGAAGGATGGACACGCGGGCGTCCTTATCCGCCAGAATGCGCGCCACCCGAAGCGACGGCTCGGGATCATGGGCTTCGTCAAAATCGACCGCAACGAGAATATGCTTGTACATGGTGACCTCCCAGTTTGATCCTTTCAGACTAGGCCCGGTGGGCACAGCCTGCATTGATCCACATCAGTCAGGGGGCGGGGTCGAAGGGAGGGGCGGCGTCGAAGGGCGGGGCGTCCATCGCTGCCAAAAGGCCATTTGCCGCCTCAGGCGGACCAATTCTCAACCAAGGCGCGCAGGATATCGGCGCGGCTGATCTGGCCAACCAGCACGGCATCGCGCAGCACCGGAAAGCGGCGATAGGGGCTGGCAAGGAACCTCTCGGCGGCAGAGACAAGATCCAGATCGGCGTCCAGCGTTTCGACCGGATGCGTCATATACCCCGAAACCTGCCCGCCCCATTCCTGATAATAGGCCCCTTGCAAGGCCGCCCGCAGGCAATCTTTCTTCGACAGAACGCCCACAAGCAGCCCCTCCTCATCCACCACCGGCGCGCCAGAGATGCGCTTTTCAAGCAAGATCTGCATGGCATGGAGGATCTCCATCCGGGGCCGCACGACGGTCAATTCCGTCATCATGTAATCCGACACCAGTGGCCGCTTGGTCATGATCCATCGTCCTTTTCAACATGCCGGGGGCACGCCCCGCAGCCCGCCCCCAAACCACAAGACAGCCCGCCACAAGACCCTTTGATCGGCGCGCGCCCAAAAATCACCCCAAGGGCCAGCCCCGCAACCGCCAGAAGGATCGCCCCGAATGCCAGCAAGAATTGCGCCATGGCCCTGTTACCCCGCCACCTTCCGCTCTGAAAACCCGGCGGTCATCACCTCGCGCAGCCGCGATCCCTCCCGGATCAGGAACAGCGCGGCAAGCCCCGCCCGCTCTGCCAGTTCCGCGCCGCGCTCGGGTCCCATGGCGAATAACGCCGTTGCGAGCGCATCCGCCGTGATCGCCTGCGGGGCAAAGACCGAAACCGAGGCAAGCGCGTTTTCCGCCGGGTGCCGAAGCGCCGGGTCGATGATATGGCCATAGCGCCGCCCGCCCAGACGGTAGCTGTTGATCTGGTCGCCAGAGGTCGCCAGCGCTTCGGAGGACAAGCGCAGACGGCAATGCACACCCGCCGCCCCCGGCAGCGGCCGGGCCAGCCCCGCCTGCCACGCCTGACCATTCGGGCGGGTGCCAAGGGCAAAAACCTCGCCTCCCATCTCGATGAAAAAGGCGGTCAGACCGAGGGCGCGCAACGCCGCGACGCTTTGATCCAAGGCATAGCCCTTGGCGATACCGCACAGATCCAGCGTCTGGCGCGGATGCGCCTTGCGCAGCCTGCCCGGCCCGATCGCCATCTCGGCAAATTGCCCCTCGGGCGCTGTCGTGATCGGGCCAAACCCATAGCGGCCCGCGATCCCGCCCAGCGTCGGGTCAAACGCCCCGGCGCTTTGGCCCGCGATGCGCTGCGCCTCGGCCAGAACCACGGTCATGGCAGGCGGGACCGGCACCCAATCGCTGCTTTCCGTGCGGTTCACCCGCGACAGGTCAGAGCCCGCGCGAAACGGCGACATCTGCCCATCGACTGAGGCCACAACGCCGCTGACCGCCCGCGCAATCGCCGCCGCATCCGCCTTGGCCGACACCCGCACCCTCCAGCCCGCACCGAAAGCCGGGCCTTCGATCTGCAACATATCCTCCGTAGCGGCCCAAAGTGGCTGTGCCAAAAGCGTGGCCCCCGCGCCGGCCAGAAACCCTCTGCGTGTCAGGACCATCGCTCAGCCTCCAAAATCGTCGTTAAAGATCCGGCCCCGGTCAACGCCCAGATCTTCCAGCATCGCCAGCACCGCCCGGATCATCAGGGGCGGACCGCAAAGATAATAGTCGCAGTCATGCGGCGCGGGATGGCCCGCCAATGCCCCCCGCAGCGCGACCTGATGCACAAAGCCCACCTCTCCGTCCCAATCATCCCCCTCCGCCGGGTCCGACAGGGCCGCCGTCCAGCGGAAATTCGGATAGCGGGCCTGAAGCCGCTCGAACTCCGGCTCATAGAACAGGTCGATCCGGCTGCGCGCGCCGTACCAGAAACTGATCTTCCGGCTGGTCTTGCGGCGCTCCAGCTGGTCAGTGATGATCGCGCGCAACGGTGCCATGCCAACGCCGCCGCCGATAAAGACCATTTCGCGCGGGCTGTCCTGGGCCGCAAAGCTGCCGAAGGGGCCGGTCACGCGCAGCTTGTCCCCCGCCGCCAAGCCAAAAAGCCAGGACGACACCACCCCCGGCGGCAGCTCTGGCCGACCCGGCGGCGGCAGCGCCAACCGGACCAAAAGCACGATATGGCCCTTGTCCTCCACAGCGCGGCTGGCAATCGAATAGGCCCGCGACACACCGCCCGCACTTTGCGCCCGCAACACCCCCAACCCCTGCTGCACCCAGCTTTCGCGATGCTCCGGGGCGATCTCGAAATCCGCGAAAGCCCGTTCATAGGCCGGAGCCTCGATCTGCACAAAAGCCCCCGGCGTAAAGTCAAACGCCTCATCCCCCGAGGGGGCCAGCACAATCTCCCGGATGATCGGCGCAATCGTCCGGCTAGAGATGACAGTACACTCCCACATCTTGGCCCTGAGCATGGCATCCGGCAGGGTCAGCGCCAGATCGCCCCGCAGAACCGTCTGACAAGCGAGCCTTTCACCCGCGGCCAAGGCGCTGCGCGACAGTTGCGCGGCCTCGGTCGGCAGCGGCGGGGTGCGCCCCTCTCCGATCCGGACGCGGCACTGGCCACAGGTTCCGACCCCACCACAGGCCGAAGGGATGGCAATCCCGCTGTCCGACAGGGCCGACAACAGCTTGTCGCCCGCCCGCGCCGACAGGCTTTGCGTCCCGTTGATCCGCAGCGTCACCGGCCCCGACGGAACCAGAAAAGCCCGGGCCAGCAGCACGACACTGGCCGCCACCAGCACGAGGACAACAAAAACCCCAATTCCCAGAGCCATTTCGGTCATGGCGCCCCCACCCCGACAAAGGCCGAAAATCCCATCGACATCAGCCCCGTCACGATAAATGCCATCCCTAGGCCCCGCAGCCCCGCAGGGCTGTCGGCATAGCGCAAACGCTCCCGGATGGCGGCGAAGGCGATGATCGCCAAGGCCCAGCCGATGCCGCTCCCCAGCCCGTAAACCACGCTTTCGGGCAGGCTGTAGCGGCGATCCACCATGAACAGGCTCCCCCCCAGAACCGCGCAATTCACGGTGATCAAAGGCAGAAAAACCCCCAACCGCTGATGCAGCAGCGGCACAAACCGATCCAGCGCCATTTCAAGGATCTGAACGATTGCCGCAATCACCCCGATAAAGCAGATCAGCTTGAGGTAACTCAGATCCACCTCCGGCAGCCCCGCCCAGCCCCAAGCCCCTTCGATCAGCAATCCGTTGAAAATCAAATGGTTGATCGGAATGGTGACGCTTTGCACAAGGATCATCGCCAGCCCAAGCCCCAGCGCCGTATCGACCCGCTTTGACACCGCCAGAAAGGTGCAGATCCCCAGAAAGAACGACAGCGCCAGATTTTCCTGAAGCAGCGCGCGTAAGAAAAGGTCACTCATCGTCCCGCCTCCTCTGCCCCGGTGTCGTTGCGCGGAAAGGCATCCGGCTCGATCTGCGCGGGCCGCCCCGTGCGCAGTGCCCAGATCATCAGGCCAAGGATGAAAAAGGCGCTCGGGGCCAGCAGCATGAAGCCCAAAGGCGTGAACCACCCCCCCTCCGAGGCCAGCGGCAACAGCTGAACCCCGAACAATGCGCCCGCGCCAAAACCCTCCCGCAGGGCGGCGACGATCATCAGCACCAGACTATAGCCAAGCCCATTCCCAAGCCCGTCCAGAACGCTTGGCCAGACCGGGTTGCGCATGGCAAAGGTTTCGGCACGGCCCAGCACGATGCAATTGGTGACGATCAGGCCCACGAAAACCGACAGCCGCTGGCTCATTTCAAAGGCATAGGCCCGCAGGATCTGATCCGCGACAATCACCAGTGCCGCGATGATGGTGATCTGCAACACCAGCCGGATCGAACTTGGCAAATGCCGCCGGATCAGGCTGATCAAGGCGCTGGCCGCCGTCAGAACCACCGTCAGCGCGATGCTCATCGTCAGGGCCGTGGCCATCGAGGTGGTCACCGCCAGCGCCGAACAAATCCCAAGGATTTGCAGCGTCACGGGGTTGGAATCGATCAGCGGCGCGGTCAGGTATTTGCGATGCTCCGGGGTCATGGCCGCCCCCCCGCTTTCAGCGCCGACAGGAAGGGGCCATAACCCTCCGCACCCAGCCAGAAGGCCACAAGCCGCGTCACCCCCGTGGTGGACCGCGTCGCCCCCGAGATGCCATCCACCTCTGACGGCCCCTGTGCTGTGCCGCGCACCACACGGATCACCACCTCCCCCACGGGCGACAGCGCCTGCTTTCCCGCCCAAAGCCCCTGCCAGACAGGGTCCGTGATCCGCGAGCCAAGCCCCGGCGTTTCGCCCTGCTCATAAATGCTCAGGCCCGCAACCGTGGTCAAATCCCCCGACAGCGCCAGATAGGCCCGGATCGTGGATTGATAGCCGGTGCCATAGACCGGCAAAACCACCAGCGCGAGGCCCTCTTGACCGCTTAACAGGTACACCGGGGCCAGATCGGGGCGGCGGCCGATGCCTGCGATGTCTTGCTCAGAAGACAGCGCGGTGGATTGCGCGGGGTCCGTCTGGGCTGCCAGAAAATCAAAGCCCTGCGGGTCGGCGGCCTCCGAAATCAGGCTCGTCCGCAGATCGACAAGAACCGTCTCCAGCGTCTCCGCCCCGGTTTCCCGCAGGATATCGCCAAGGCCCGGAAGCGTCGCGATCATCCCGGCCAGTTGCGCCTCGCGCAGGGCATCCAGATGCGCTTGCTGGCGGGGTTTCAGCGCGACAGAGGTCACCGAGACTGCCATCGCCGCGACCAGCGCCACGCCAAAGGCAACGCCCAAGGTCTTGCCCCGGCTGTCATTCGGCAGGGCCAGAAACCGCCGCCACACCTCGAAGGGAGAGAAGACATCAGCCATGTTGCCCCCTCCGGTTGCGCCGCCGCCGCCATGCCCACCAGACCACCGCCTGATCCATCAGGGGCGCGAAAAGACTGGCAAGAAGGCCGGCGAAAACCACCGATGCAAGGGCGCTGCCCTCTGACCCGAACAGCATCACAAGCGCGCCCGCCATCCCCCCGTAAGCCCAGCGTCCGGGGTTGGTCGAGGCTGCGGCCACAGGATCACCGATCAGAAAAATCAGCCCAAGGGCAAGCGTTGCATTGGGCATCCAGGCCACTGCCTCCGGCGCGCCAGACAGGGCAGCACCTGCCAGAAGGGGCAGGCAAAACCCCAGCACCACCCGCCAGGACAGCAAGCCCAACCCCAGCAAGATCGCGCCACCGCCCAGCGCCGCTATCATCGTCATAAGGCCCAGATCCTCCGCCCCCGCCTGCGGAAAGGAAAACAGCAAAAACGCCAGCCCGACGCAGGCCGGGCTCAGAAATCCACGCCCCCGCCCGCCAAAGATCAGATCGCCCATGACCAGACCAAAGGACAGCGCCAGCCCTTGCTGCCAGAACGGCGTTTGCGCCGGAACCAGCAGCGCAAAGATCAGCGCGCTCACAAGCCCATCCCATGCCATCGGTCGCCGCCTGATCCGCGCAAAGACCGCCTCCCAGATCACGGCCAACCCCATGGCGAGCAGGATTGAAAACGCCCCGCCCCGCTCTGCGATCGCCGCACAGGCAGGCAGCCCGGCGGCAATCCCGAAGGCGAGGGTCAGCCGATGCGCATCCCAGCCCCCGGCGGGATCAACCCCAGATCGCATCATGCCGCCGCCTCCTGCCCCAGACGGTCCAGCACGCGGCGCAGCAGCGCTCCATAATCGCAGCCCGAGGGGCAAAGCCAGCTGAGCAGCGCCAAATCCTCCTCCAGCAGGTCAAGGCAACCGAGCCTCTCTGCCGTCTCGACATCGCCCACCGCCAGCGCGCGCATCAAGGGGGCGGGCGGAATGTCAAAGGGAAAGGCAGCCTCAAGCCGCTCCATCGGCAGGGTCGCCCCGGTTCTTAGCCGTGGCAGGCACGACAGCAACCGACCCCAAACGGAGGGCGCGGGCGCAGCGCCCCCCAGAACCGTCACCTGAAGATCGAAACGCCCCAGAAAGGGCGCGCTTTGCCCCGACAACACCGACCCCGAAATCACCTGCCGCGCCAAGGGCTTACCGCCCGCAGCATCGTCAACCAGATCGGTCAGCCTCGCCCCGAGCAGAACGCTCACCAGCCTTGGCGCCTGCACCCCCGGCCCCGCCACAGAAACCACCCGCCGCGCACCGATACGTCCGCTCTCCAGAAGTTGCCCCAAGGCGGACACATCCTGCCCGCCGATTTGCCAGACCGGCTTTTGCACCGACACCGGCCAAAGATGATGGATATGGGTCCCCGCAAGGCCCGCCGGATGCGCCCCCGCAACCTGCACAACCCGCAGCCTGCCCTGAGCCGCCATCAAGGCAGGCCCCGGCGGCTGGCACAGAAAAACCGGCCCCTCGGTCAGGTGCAAAAGACCCGCCACGCCACGCTGAAACGCCGCCACTTGCGGCGCAAGCACCGCGACCGGATCGGCGGCCAGCGGCTGGCTGTCGGTCACCGTGACGAAAATCGCGGCAGGCCTGTCAGAGGGCGCGGGGATCCGGCCAAAAGGGCGGGTGCGAAACGCCGCCCAAGCCCCGCTTTTCAAAAGCAAAGCCCGCAGGCTGCCGGGGTCCGCCGTGGCCCCCTTCACATCGAACTCGGTCTCTTCCGCGCCCTCGGCCTCGATCTCGATCCGCTCCAACCTTCTCCGCGCACCGTGATGCAGCCCGCTGACCCGACCCGAGGCCGCCGCCACAAGCGCAATTTCGGGCCGCAGCCGGTCCACGCACAGGGCCTGCCCTTGGCGAACCACCTGCCCTTGCGTCACGCGCGGGTCCCAAACCACAGCCGGAAAATCCCGCGCCATCACCGCCACCGCCCCAACCGCACAGGGAACCGGCGGCAGAGCGCGCGGGGCGGTGCCGAAGGCGATATCGCGCCCTTTGCGAAATCTCAGCTCCACACAAGGTCCTTTCCGTCAGTCAAGCGGGGGGGTAATCTGGCGGGGCCTCGCGCCCCGTCTCAAACGGTTCGGCCAAAAGCCCGGTCAGGGCCGCTGCAATCCGCTGGCATCAACAGAACTGACCGTCGCCAAGTCCGTGATACTGTCGATCATCAACTGCAACGCGTAATGCGGGTTATGCGCGAAAGCCCCGTGATCCTTGCCCACGAACTGGAAGTTATAGGCCGCGCGCAACAGACGCGGTGTCCAGCTTTGATAGCGGTTGGGGAAAGCGGCCTCGCCATCCTCGACCTCCCCGTTCGCATTGAGATCATTGAAGAAATACGGATAGGCCGCATCGGAATACACAATCGCCCCACCGCCCGTCTCAACCGCATAGGTCTTGATCGCGGCCTCCAGCCGGGCGTGAAGGTCGTCGATCACAACGCCCATCCCCGCCGCCGTCCGCCCATCGCCCAGGATATCCAGCGGCGTTGTCCGAATGGCGCGAAACTCCGTCGCGCCCTGATGGCAAGCGGTGCAGCTTTCAAGGCTCACCGTGGTTTCATGCGGCTGGTGGCAAGTGATGCACGTGCCAAGCCCCGGCACATGCCCGAAGGGGCCGGCATAGGTTTGCCCGTCATATTCATAGCCACCGCCCACGGCTGTCCCAAGGTTGGTCGCCGCCGCCGCCGCATAGTGAATATTCACAAAGCTGATCGTGGCCGAGACGGTGTCATCCCCAACCCCCTCGACCGCCGCCCTGACATCCCCGCCAGAGGTGCGGCCCTGATGGCAGACCGTACAAACCGCCGAGCCGTCCGTCATCGCCACCACCGCCCCGCTGGGAAAGGCGACCTCGCCAAGCGATTGCGCGCCCGGATTGTGGCAGGCTGAACATTCCACCGTCGTACCAATGGGCACCGGATGGTCAATCACCCCCGCTTTGGACTGAGGCGCCGCCAGATAATCCACAATGCCCGTGGTCGAATGGCAAACCGCACAGCTTCCCGGAATTTCGGCCTCTTTGTCCCAATGGCGGAAAGCCTCGCTGGAGGCATCGGCATGGGGCGAGGCCAGCCAGGCGCGCAGAATCTCCTCATCGTTTGGGGGCGTTTGCGCGGCCACCGCGCCGCCGAAAACCGCACTCAATGCCGCGCCGATGAACAGGATCTTGTCGTGTTTCACAGGATCAACCTCCGTTGGGGGTTCACCCTTGTTTGTAGGCGCTGCCGTCTCCGCCTGCATTGACCCAAGTCAATCGGCGCGAAATGGGGGGGCGTCCTGCCAAAAGGCCAGCGTCGCCTGTGGAAACGCAGCCCTATCGCCCAAAAGCCCCGCACCCTTTGCGGGCCGTCTGCAAGCGGCTCAACAGCCTTTATACGTCTGGGCGATGCACTGCCGGGCGCGCGCCTGCGCCTGCGCGACCTCCTCCGCCGTCATCTTTTTGGCCGCAAGATCGCGGGCCTCGGCGGCTTGGGCATCGCCCAAAGAGGCCGCAACATCAAACCACATATGCGCCGTCACGGCGTCTTTCGGGGTGCCTTGACCGTTGTCATAGATCACCGCCAGATTGTATTGCGCCTCAACGCGTCCCTGCTCTGCCGCCATCCGGAACCAGCGGGCGGCCTCGGCATAATCGCGCGCCACCCCCCGGCCTTTGTAATAGACGAGCCCCAGATTGTATTGCGCCTCTGGCCCACCCTGCTCTGCCGCCTTGCGAAACCAGCCAATCGCTTCGGCGTCATCCTGCGCAACACCCCGGCCATTGTAATACATCGCACCCAGACTGCTTTGCGCATCCTCGTCGCCCTGCTCGGCGGCCATGCGATACCATTTGGCGGCTTCCTGATCATCCTGAGCACCGCCGTTTCGCAATTCATAAAGCGCGCCCAAACTGTATTGCGCCCGCGCATCGCCCTGCTCCGCCGCAAGCCGATACCATTTGATCGCTTTGCTCACATCGCGCGGAAGGCCTTTGCCCTTCGCATAGATCGACCCCAGATTGTACTGCGCAAGCCCGTGCCCCTGATCGGCGGCCAGCTGATACCAACGCACAGCCTCCGCCACATCCTGACGCACGCCGGTCCCGTTGACATACATCGTCCCCAGATTGCACTGAGCGTCCGCATTCCCCTGATTTGCGGCCAGCCGATACCATTCCGCCGCTGCCGCATGGTCCTGCGCCACCCCGTGCCCGGTTTCATACATCACCGCCAGAAAGAACTGCGCCCTCGGGTTGCCCTGATCGGCGAGCGGCCGCCATTCCTTCAAGGCTGTCTCATAATCCCCGCGCCCATAGGCGGCCCAGCCTTCCCGAAGGTCCTGCGCCAAAGCGGCCCGCCCCGCCACAGCGCCCAACACAACAATCACCACCAGAAGTATCGACTTGAGAGTATTCATTTGAAGGTCTTACGCGTTCTTTCAGAAGGGGCTTTCAAAGGTGGCTTTCAGAGGGGTTTTCGAAGGTCGGCTCACGTCACTTTTGCCTTCCGCAAGCTACTAAAGCAACCAAGCCTTGACCAGAGTTTCCATCCCTTTCCCCCGCTCCCGCCCCGTGCCGCGCCTAGGGTCTGACCTTAGCCAGAACCACATCGCCCCCCTCATGGCCTGACCTCTCAATCGGGCGGTATTGCGGTTCCTGCGCGGATTGGCCGACCACAATCGGCAGCAAAAACTGGTCGAACAATTCGCGCGCGGTAAAGGCGTCTTGCTCCATGGTCTCCAACCCGGTCAGCAAGGCCCGCGCAAAAACCGAATGCCCGCCGCCGCCGCCATCCAGCACCGGCTCATTCCCGCCCGAGGCGATGACGATCCGGCTCCGCTTGTCGGCCAGCCGTTGCAAGGCGCGCAGCCGATCCCCCTTGACCGCCTCGGCGCTATCACCGCCGCGCAGCAAGGCCCCCGAATAGCAACTGTCTGAAATCACCAGAACATTCCCGGCATTGATCCGCAAAATCGCATCCGTGATCGCCGCCGCCGGAAGGTAGGAAAACGGCAGGCCCGCCTTGGCATCCACCGGCAGCCAGAATGCGCCCTGCGTGGCCTGCTCGTAAATCCCGTGGCCTGCGTAGAAAATCAAAACCGTGTCCCGCGCCCCGGCAATCCGCCCGACCTGATACAGCAGCGTGTCAATCTCCAGCCGGGTGGCATTGCGCAGGAACAGGGGGAT
>JAQWYA010000062.1 GCA_029254215.1 Pseudorhodobacter sp.
TGACCGAGGAAACCGTGACGCTTTGCGGGCAGATCGACGGGCCGGTGCCGGTGCCGATGAACGGGGCGATCTATATGGCCGACCTGATTGGCGGCCAGAAAACCGGGCTGTTCTTTGACCAGCGGCCGAACCATGCGTTTGCCGCTAGCTTGGCCAAGGGCGCGCGGGTGTTGGATGTGTTCAGCCATGTCGGGGGCTTCGGTCTTGCCGCTTTGGCCAATGGCGCGGCGTCGGTGCTTGCGGTGGATGGCTCTGCCCCGGCGCTGGATCTGGCCCGTCAGGGGGCCGCTGCCTCGGGCGTGGCGGATCAATTTGACACCCGGCAGGGCGATGCTTTTGCCACGCTGGAGGCTTTGACCGCCGAGGGCGCGCAGTTTGACGTGGTGATCTGTGACCCACCCGCCTTCGCCCCCGCCAAACCGGCGCTGGAGGCGGGGCTTCGCGCCTATGAACGGGTGGCGCGACTGGCCGCGCCCCTTGTCGCGCCGGGCGGCTATTTGGTCTTGTGTTCCTGTTCGCATGCGGCTGATCTTTCGGCCTTCCGCAACGCCTGCGGGCGGGGGATTGGCCGGGGGGGACGGCGCGCGCAACTGATCCATACCGGGCAGGCGGGGCCGGACCATCCGATGCTGCCGCAACTGGCCGAAAGCGGGTACCTCAAGGCCCTGTTCTATCGGTTGGATGCGTGAAACTTCTGCTGGACGCCTGCGTCTTGTTCCCGACGGTGATGCGCGAGGTGTTGCTGGCGGTGGCGGGGCAGGGGTTGTTTACCCCGCTTTGGTCGGATCGCATCTTGGGCGAATGGCAGCGCGCCGCGGCCCGTCACGGCCCCGCTCAAGGGGCTGAGGCCTTGGCGGCAATCGCCCGCGCGCAAGATATGTTCCCCCGCGCCGTGGTCCCCGCCCAACCGGGGCTGGAGGCGCGGCTCCATCTGCCCGATCCCAATGATCTGCATGTTCTGGCCTGCGCCATTGCGGGCAGCGCCGATGCGATTGTGACGCTGAATGCGCAGGATTTTCCGCGCGGCACCCTTTCCGCCGAAGGGCTGGAGCGCCGCGACCCGGATGGGCTCTTGTGGGAGCTGTGGTCCTTCCACCCCGAGGCCGTGAATACCGCGCTTGAGCAGGTCCGCGCCAAGGCCGAGGCTTTGGCCGGGGAGCCAAAACCCTTGGCTCCTCTGCTCAAACGGGCCAAGCTAACCCGGCTCGCCCGTGCGGTGCAAAACGCCTGAAGCCGCCCGCATGACAAATGGTGTCATGGCGCGCGCCAGCCTTGTCGGAACCCCGGCAGAGGGCTAGGGTCTGGGGGTCTCCGGCTGCACCTTTGTCCTCACAGGTTCGATCATGCCCCAGAAGATACGTGCCATTTTTTGCATCCTTGCGGTCCTTGCCTTTGGCCTTTCGGGGCCAGCCCTGTCGCAGACCACGGCCCCTGCCGCCGATGATCTGTTGTCAGCCGTTGATCCGCAGCTTTTGGCCAAGGCGCGGGGCGGGGATGCCTCTGCGGCCTATGACACCGCAAGCGCGCTGGTCGCCACCTGGGAAGAGCCTTTCTTGCGCGCAGCCTTGCCCTTTTATGAACAGGCCTTCGCCGGGGCAAACCTGAACACCGACAATCTTTGGCTTTCGGCCATTTCGGCGCTGATGATCGGGCGGGTGCGCGTGGCCTTGTCCGAGTATCGCGAAGGGCTCGCCTTTTCTGAACAGGCCGAGGCGATTGCGCGCAGTCTTGAAACAGCCGAAGCGGTGCAGCTTGTGGTCTCTGCGATGGAAGATCAGGCGATCGCACTGAACGCGCTGTCGCGCTAACGGGAGTCTTTGGCGATCACCGACCTGCTCATTGGCTATCACCGAAACCAGACCCCGCCCAATCCGGCGGGCGTGGCCAGTGCGCAATGGACCAAGGGCATCTCGCATGAGGGGCTGGAGGAGTTCACCGAGGCGGCGGCGGCCTATTTGGAAGCGATGGAGTATTACGCCGCAGCCGAGGATAATCCCAAGCAGGCCATTGCGGGGCTGGGCAATAATATGGGCTGGGTGCTGCACCGGATGGGAGATTATGCACAGGCGGAAGAATGGTTCCGTCAAGTCTTGCCCTATTATATCGAAGAACTCGGCCCCTATGCCGAAAACACCAGCAAGAATTATATCAATCTGGGCCTGTCGGTCTTTGAGCTGGGCCGCCCGGACGAAGCTATCGAATGGGCGATGAAGGCGATGCCCTATATTGCCAATAACCCTTTGCAATCCTTGTCAGATCAACGCTGGAACTTTGAGCTGATGGCCCGCGCTTTCGCGGCGAAAGGCCAGACGGACCGCGCGATCTTTTTCGGCAAGATGGCGGTGAATGCACAGCAGGCGATCCGCGAGGCCAACAGCACCGGCAACCGCGACGACAATCAGGAATTGCGGGCGGAATGGCGCAGGCTCTATCAATTGCTGGCCGATCTTCTGATCACCAAAGGCCGGATTTCCGAGGCGCAAGCCGTGCTGAACATGGAAAAAGAAGAAGAGGTGTTCCAGTATTTGCGCCGGGATGCCGAAGCCGATCTGACAAAGACCCGCGCGACGCTGAACGATGCGGAACTGGCCGAGGAAGACAAGATCGCAACCCTTGCCGCCCTGCCCATCGCCACCGAGCGGGAATTGCGCGCGCTCATGGCAAAGCTGGACGATGGCAGTCTGACCCCGGATGAGGAAAACCAGATCTTCCTTTTGCAGGACGCCTTGCAGCAGGCAAGCGATGCGTTCGACGCCTCGGTTCAGGCGTTTCTGTCGCAGATCGAGACAGAGAACCGCGCCGCCCTCGATGCGCAATTCGATGCCGTGGGCAGCTATCAGGAAATCCTGTCAGACCTCAAACGCCCCACCGCGATCCTGCAAATCGCCACGCTGGATACGGCCACGCATTTGTTTCTGACCCTGCCCGGTGTCACGTTGCACCATGAGGTTGCCATCAGCCGCGCCGATCTGGCCCGCGAGGTCTTCGAGGCGCTGCAAGCCATCGAGGCCATCGCGCCAGACGCCCCCGAAAAGCTGGAGGTTCTTTATCAGCGGCTCTTTGCTCCGGTCGCGCAGGCGCTTGCCGATAGCGGAACCGAGGTCGTGATGCTGAACCTTGACGGGTTTTTGCGCTATGTGCCTTTCGCCGCGCTTTATGACGGGCAGGGCTATCTGGTGGAGCGCTTTGCGTTCTCGCTGTATTCGGCGGCGGTTCCGACCCAGTTCGAAACCCCTGACCGGGCCGAGGCCAAGACCGCCGGGTTCGGCGTGACGCAGGGCCATCCGGGCTTTTCGCCTCTGCCGGGGGTGCGGCGGGAATTGCAGACGATCTTTGGCGATGGCACGCAGGCCGGTGTGCTGGAGGGGGCTACGCTGCTGGATGATGGCTTTGACGAGACAAGCCTGAAACGCGGGCTCTTGGGCAAACCTGCGATTCTGCATATTGCCAGCCATTTCAACCTGATGCCGGGGCAAGAGGATGACAGTTTCCTGCTTTTGGGGGATGGATCGCACCTGCGGCTGTCAAAGATCCGCAAGACGCGGGCCTTACGCTTTCAGGGTGTCGATCTTTTGACGCTATCGGCGTGCCAGACCGCGCGGGGCGGCGACGGGGCCGAGATTGACGGCTTTGGCGCCACGGCGCAGTTGAATGGGGCCGGGGCGGTCATGGCCTCCCTTTGGCCGGTGTCGGATGCCGCAACGCCGCGCCTGATGCGGGATTTTTATGCCGGGCTGATGGCGGGCGGGCTGGATAAGGCCGAGGCTTTGCGCCAAGCGCAGATCGCCATGCTGCACAGTGCAGACCTTGTGGCGGACCTTGGGGCAGAAACCCAAACCGCCAACCGTGCCGCCGCCGCCCTTGATGCGCCCGAAGCCCCCGCCAAAGCGGGGTTCGATCACCCTTATTTCTGGTCGGCCTTCGTGCTGATGGGCAACTGGCTTTAA
>JAQWYA010000072.1 GCA_029254215.1 Pseudorhodobacter sp.
GCATCGCCATTGGCCATCGCGACGGTCTGGCCGAAGGCGTATTCCATCTCGGGCCCGAGGATGAATCCCATCACCATGGGCATGACATCAAAGCGGGCGATCTTGGCGAGGATGCCGAACAGGCCAAAGCCCACCAGCATCAGCAGATCCACCGTGTCGGAGCGAAAGACGTAAGCCCCCGCGAAGGCAAAGACGATCACCAGCGGGATCAGGACCGATACCTTGATCGTGACCAGCCGCGAAAAGAACGGGATCGACAGATAGCCGATGACCAGAAACAGCAGGTTGCAAAAGACCATCGCGATCAGGATCGCAAAGACAATCGGCCCCTGTTCCTCAAAAAGCTGCGGGCCGGGGCGCAGGCCTTGGGCCACAAACGCCCCCAGCAAGATCGCGGTCACATTGTCGCCGGGAATGCCAAGCGTCAGCAAAGGCACCATGGTCGGCCCGTTAACGGCGTTATTCGCAGCTTCGGCGGCGGCCACGCCTTCCAACTCTCCCTCGCCGAAGGTTTCGGGGTGGGAGGACGCGTTCTTGGCCGCGGAATAGCCCATCATCGCCGCAACCACCTGCCCCAGCCCCGGCACGATGCCGATGGCCGTGCCGATCACCGTGGAACGACAGATCGTCGGCAGACAGCGCTGAAACTCGGCGCGGCTGAGCCGTTCGCCCATCAGCGCCGATAGCTGGCGGGTTTTTTCATTGCGCATCACCACCGCGGCCACTTCAGGGATCGCAAAGACCCCGATCAGCATCGGCAACAACGGAATGCCGGATTTCAGATCAAAGAGGCCGAAGGTAAAGCGTTCCACCCCGCCCAAAGGATCGGTGCCAATGAAAGACAGCCACAGCCCCAGCATCATCATCACCAGCGCCTTGAGAGGGTTATTCCCGGACGTGGCGGCGATGATCACAAGGCTCATCAACAAGACGGCGAAAAGCTCTGGCGGGCCGAATTGCATCACCAGAAAGGCAATCGGGAAGATCATCAGAATGGTGAAAATATCGCTGGAGGTGTCGCCGAACACCGAGGCAAACAACGCCATATCCAGCGCTTTGCGCGATTTGCCTTGCTGCGTCAGCTTATAACCATCGCGTGAGGTGGCGACCGCAGCCCCCGTTCCCGGCATGGAAATCAGGATCGCCGGAATGCTGCCCCCGAAAATGCCGCCCTTGTAGATCCCCAGCAAGAAGGGAATGCCCACAATCGGGTCCAGAAAGAACGAGATCGGCAGCAAAATCGCCATCGCCATCAGGGTCGTGAACCCCGGCAGCGCCCCCACCAGCATCCCGCCAAAAAGGCCAAGGCTCATCATTACGAATGTGTCCACCCGCAGCGCCATGCCAAAGCCTTCGAAGAACTGCTCAATCATCTTTTCGTCCTGCGTTTACGGGGGTTGGCATGGGTCACTCTCCAAGCAGGCGGGCATAGGCCAGCTCGATGATATTCAATTCAGGCAAGGACACGGCCAGCAGGCGTGTCGCGGCCAGATACAAAAGGATCGGCGACGCGCAAGACAGAAGTGCGATCTGCCAGACCGATCGATTGCCCATTTGCAGCGACAACAGGGTCATCGCGATGATCGAGGAGATCAGAAAGCCGAAAGGCTCCATCACCAGCGCGTAGAAGGTCATGATCGCAAAGAAGATAAAGCCGCGGCGCCATTCGCCATGGGTCAGGGCGGCGTCCCGATCTGCCCCGGCAGTGCCGCGCAGCAAGATCAGCGCGAGGATCGAAAGCGCTGTCATCGTCGAGAGGATGATAACCGGGAAGAGGCTGGGGGTGATCGCCGTCAGCGAACGGCCAAACAGCAGCTTCGGCGGGGCCACAAGCGCGTCAATGAACAAGACCCCCAAGCCCCCCGCGATGGCGAGGACCAGCAGAACAGTCACTTCGGGCGTCATCCGCAGCGAGAGGCTTTTCATAGCGACACCTTTGCCAGGTCATTTTCAAACAATGCGATCAGCTCCGCCCCAAACCGGGCGCGGGTTTTCTGCACTTCGGGGGCGGCGGCGGCGGCCAGCTCGCCCCTTTCGGCCTCGGTCAGGTGAACAAGCGTCACACCATCTGCCGTCAGGCCCGCTGCACAGATGTCATCATCTTCCTCGGCAAAGCGGCGTTGGGCTGCGGTGGCCTCGGTCACGGCGGCGCGCACGGCTTCCCGCACAGTGGGGGGCCAGCTTTCAAGGGCTTGCCTGTTGAACAAGACCAGCGCCACGCCCAGAAGATGCCCGGTCAGCGTCACGGTGCGATGCGTGTCATGCAGGCGGAAGTTATAGATATTGGTCAGCGGATTTTCCTGCGCATCCACGGTGCCATCGGCCACCGCGCTTGGAAGATCACGCACGTCGATCGCCATCGGCTCGAACCCCAAGGCCCGGAACACCCGCTGATGATCCTCGCTGGCAAGTGTGCGGAGCTTCAGGCCCGTGCAATCAGCCAGGCTGCGGATCGCCTGATCGCGGGCCGAGATGTGGCGCAAGCCGTTATCCCAATACCCCAGAACGGCGTAATTTGTGTTTGCCTCCACCTCAGCGGCCAGCCGCGCGCCCAAGGAGCCATCCAGCACGGCATAGGCGCGCCTGCGGTCCGGCACCGCGAAGTGCTGATCAAACAGCGCCAGTTCAGGCACCCTGTCCGCCAGATAGCTGGAGGAAAAATAGCATCCCTCCAGATCGCCACTTTCGGTCATCGACAACAGGGCCGAGGCTTTATGCCCGTCCTGAACGATATTCTGGTGAAAGATCACCTCGACCTGATCGCCCACCAAGCGGGTCAGCGCCTTGCAAAACACCTTTGCGCCGCGCGTGTGGACGGAGTTATCGCCCTGATAGCCGCCAAAGCGGATCTTGATCGTCATCCCGTCAACTCCCGCATCAGTTCCGCCGGATCCAGCGGCAGATTGACCACCTGTCCGCGCTTGGCCGAAAGATCCATCGCCATGGTCAGCATCAGGTTGCGGTGCCCGTCCTGCGCGGTGGCATGGGGCGTGCGCTGCCCGGTATAAAGCCGCTGATACCAGGCGTTGGTTTCCTCGCGCATGGGGCCCCAAAGCTGCCCATCATGCAGATCGCCGGGGGGATAGCTGGTCAGAAAATCGACATGCCTTGCGGGGGCCTTGTACCCTTCGGGCGCATAGCCTGCGCCTTGGGCGATGTTGGTGGCCATCACCAGATCGCGATGCGTGTCCTCAATGTCGATGACCCCTTGCGACCCGACGATCCCGATCTCGATCCCATAGACCGCACCGGGCCAGACCTCGGGCAGGGACCATGAGATGTTCATCGAAAAGACGGTCCCGTCATCCATCGTAAAGATGCCAAGCGTGCTGTCCTTGGTGCCCCATTCGCCCAGCACCTTGTCGGTGGAGCGCGCATAGACGCTGACCGGGGTCTTTCCCTCCATCAGCCACATGGACATATCAAGGCTATGCGTGCCCGAGACGACCATCGGCGTCAGCGTGGCGCGATCCTGCGTGCGGCGCACCGTGGCAATCGGGACCATCCGGTTCATGAAAGCGCGGGTGACGACCGTGTGCACATCGCCGATCTGGCCGGTGATCAGGCGTTCCTTCACGGCCAGAAAGCGGCGGCGGAAGCGTTGGGTATAGCCAACCACCGCATCGACCCCGGCCTCTTCAATCGCGGCAAGAATTTTCGCGGATTGGCGGGCATCCGTGGCCAAGGGCTTTTCGATGAACAGCGAATGGCCCTTTGAGATGGCCAGCATCGTGGGATCGAAGTGAAAATTCTCATCCGTTGCGATGATGGTTGCCGTCACCTCGGGTCTGGCCAGCAATTCGCGGTAATCGGTGGTAAAGAAATCGGCCTCCACATCCCGTTCCAGCGTGCGCCCCAGATCGGATTTCACATCACACAGCCCGATCCAGCCAACGCCCGGATAGGCGCGGGCAAGCTCGGCCCGGATGCGCCCGATTGTGCCGCAGCCAATGATCGCAAGACCGATCTTTTTGCCATCCGTTCTAGACATGCGTTTGGTCCTTTTTTGATTTCAAGTCAGAGGCTTGCCGCTCCACTGGGCTTACGGCGCGGCACTTGGCGCGGGTTCTTCCCGCATGGAGCGCAGGCCGCGCAAAACGCCCTCCACCACCACGAACAACACAAAGCCCATCAGGATCGTGCCAATCCAGTTCGACAGAATAGCGCTTAGGCTTTGATCCTCGAACACCATGAGCGAGCGGCGCAGGTTCTCATCGGCCAGCGGGGCCAGAATGACGCCCAGAACGATGGGGGCGACCGGAAAGCGGAACACAGTCAGCAGCCAACCCACGACCCCTGAGGCGAACATGACCCAGACATCAAACATCGACAGCTTGACCGAATAGGCCCCGATGACACAGACCGGGATAATCAGCGGCATCAGAATGCCACGCGGCAGGCTGAACAGCTTCACGCAGGGCGCGATCAGGGCGAAGGCCGCGAGATACATCATGAAATTCGCGATGATCAGCGCGCCATAGATGAAGTAGATCAGGCCCGGCTGGTCGATTTCAATCGTCGGGCCGACATTCACGTTTTTCAGCGTCAGCGCGGCCAAAAGGGCGGCAGCGGCGGCGTTGCCCGGAATGCCCAGCGCCAATGTCGGCAGCATCGACCCGCCGATATTGGCGTTATTCGCAGTTTCGCAGCAGACAAGCGCCTCATAGCTGCCCTTGCCCCATTTCGCCTGCTCTTCCGGCTTGGCGCGGCGGCGGCCCACATCATAAGCAAGGAACGAGGCCACATTCGCCCCGGCCCCCGGAATGGCCCCGATCAGCGTGCCCATCACCCCCGACCGGACCGCCGAAGGCGCAAAGCGCAGCAGCGTCTTGAAGGGCGGCACGATCCGGCCCACATCGCTGGGGATGGTTGGCGCATTCTTGGAGGGCAGAGTGCGGAAAATCTCGGCCAGACCAAAGAGGCCGATCAGCACGGCGATATAGGAAATCCCGTCGTAAAGGTTCCAGCTGTCGAAGGTAAAGCGCGGCACGGCATGGATCGCATCCAGCCCGACCAGCGCCACCAGAATGCCCAGCCAGCCCGCGATCCAGCCTTTCAACGGCATGGAGCCCGCCGCCATCGACCCCGACACCATGATCCCGATCACCGCCAGCCAGAACATCTCCCACGAGCGGAAGTT
>JAQWYA010000075.1 GCA_029254215.1 Pseudorhodobacter sp.
CGCGCCAAAAGGCGGGCATCAAAGCCTTCGGGCGCACCGCCCAGGGTCAGGCGCTGTTCTGGGCGCATCGCGTTCCTCATTTCATTCAGCAGCAGGTCATCTGGCGGGTCAGATAGCGCCGATCTGCATGTTTTGCCACATGCCCCACATCGCAGTCATAAAGATAGAGACCATCCCGATCAGCTGAACCGTCATCCGATGGCGGGTAAGCCGCTTGTAAAGCGCCTCATTCTGGAGCCCGGCAAGCTCGATCTGCTTGGCGGTCGAAAGGGTCAGCGCGCCGACAAGCGTCATTGGCAGTGCCAGCAAAAGCAGCGCCTGCGCCAGTTCGATCCCATAGTAAAAGCCCAAAAGCGCCAGCCCCGTCAGACCGAAGGAGGCGATCCCCACGATCCAAAGCCCCGAGACTTTGGCGATATAAAGCAAGCGGTTAACGTTGATGCGGACAAGGTCGTGCAGATCCTCGACCGTCTGGCCTTCGTGACGGCGGGCGCGAGCGATCATGTCAAACGGGACCCCCAAAACCCAATGGCTTGCCGTTGACCACATCACCGCCAGCGCGATCCAGAACCAGAGGTTTGAAAAGGAGCGCAAGTCAATCAGTTCGAAAACTGTCTCATACCATTCCAAAGTGTGCGTCCTGCCTATCTTCCTGCGATCCGGCCCATCAGGCCGATCCCCTGCTTTAGGGCGTTTTACCCGCCATTCCTACCCTTGAGAATTGTGCATTTCCATGGCAGGCAGAATAAAATCTTGCGCAGCATGGCTTCTGCGTAACGGCTCCGCGCTTTCAGACGAAGGAAATCCGATGCGTCCCATTCAGGCCCCCTATCCTGCAGCCCGGTTCCGGCGGCTTCGCCGCTCTGATGCGCTGCGGCGTCTGGCACAGGAAAACGTGCTGAGCGTTAATGATCTGATCTGGCCGATGTTCGTTTGTGACGGCAGCGGTGTGTCCGATCCGGTGGCCTCCATGCCGGGCGTCAGCCGCCGGTCCATCGACGGGATCGTGGCACAGGCCGAGGAGGCCGCAGCCCTTGGCATTCCGGCGGTTTGCCTCTTTCCCTATACCGATCCCGATTTGCGCACCGAAACCTGCGAGGAAGCCTGGAACCCCGAGAATCTGGCCAATCGGGCCATCCGGGCGATCAAGGCTGCTGTGCCGGACATCGCGGTGATGACGGATATCGCCCTCGACCCCTATAACGCGAATGGCCATGACGGGTTGGTGCGCGATGGGATCATCCTCAATGATGAAACGATTGAGGCTTTGGTGCGGATGGCGCTGGCGCAGGCCGAGGCGGGGGCCGATATTCTGGGGCCGTCCGACATGATGGATGGCCGGATCGGTGCGATGCGGCAGTCCTTGGAAGTCGCGGGATATCAGGATGTTACGATCCTTTCTTATGCCGCGAAATATGCCTCTGCCTTCTATGGGCCGTTCCGCGATGCGGTGGGGGCTGGCAGCCGTCTTGTCGGCGACAAGAAAACCTATCAGATGAACCCGGCCAATTCCGATGAAGCGCTCCGTTTGATCGAACGCGACCTGCGCGAGGGGGCGGATATGGTGATGGTCAAGCCCGGCATGCCCTATCTGGATATCTGCCGCCGGGTGAAAGACGCTTTTGGCGCGCCGACCTACGCTTATCAGGTCTCGGGCGAGTATGCGATGATCTGCGGCGCGGCGGCACAGGGCTGGATCGACGGTGACCGCGCGATGATGGAGGCGATGATGGGCTTCAAACGGGCCGGATGCGATGGCGTCCTGACCTATTTCGCGCCCCGTATTGCCCGCATGCTCAACGATACGCATTGACGCAGGGGCTGCCCTTTCAGCAAGGACTTGCCGCCGGACCGTATCTATGGTGACAGCGCGAAACAATGCCGCTATATTTCGGGCCAGAGGGCGCAGATCCTCAGAGCGATTGCGCGGGGCCCGTGGGGTGCGCGCTTTTTGGATGAGGCAGGCAATTTACATGAGGCAGGCAAAATGACCGAGCACCACTCAAATCATTGGAACAGGCGATTCTTTCTGGCCGCTGGCGGGGCCGGTGTGATGCTGGCGGGCTGCGGCAATGGCGTTGGCGCGAATGGCGGCGCGCGGCTGGATGCGCGGGTCGATGCGACGCGGGACTTCCTGTTCAACCGCTACCCCGGAACGCGGGAATTGGCGGCGAAATCCTATGGTGTGTTGTACATGCCTTTGATCACCGAGGCGGGCTTTGGCGTTGGCGGGGCTTACGGGCAAGGCGCGCTGCGGATCAATGATGTGACGGTGGATTACTATTCCACGGCCAAGGCGACCTTTGGATTTCAGATCGGGGCGCAGCAATACGCCCATGCGTTGTTCTTCCTGACCGAAGCCGCCTTGGGCGATTTCCGCCGGTCGCCGGGTTGGGCGGCGGGCGCGGATGTTCGCTATGCCACGCCCGAACAAGGCGGGAGCCTTGGCAAGGAAACGACCGAATTGTCGCCTGTGATTGCGCTGGTCTTTGGCCAATCGGGGCTGATCGCCGGGGCGACCTTGGCGGGCACAAAATACACCCGGATCATCCCGTAACATCTGCCTGCGGGCGGCGAATTCAGCCTCCCGCAGCCCCCGGGCCTGCCCGTTCACGCGCGGGGGATCCAGCCGCGTCTCATTGCGCCTTTGGCCGGGATCGCTTAGAAACCGGAGCGGGCGCGCAATGGCCCGGACCACCGGAAGAATGACCCCATGCTGATTGCCTTTCGCTGGCTCACCCGGATTTTTGTTGGGCTTCTGGCCCTGTCGGCGCTGGCCTTGGTGATCGCCTATTACTTCCTGTCGCGGTCATTGCCGGATTACTCAGAGGATTTTCGCCTCGATGGCGTCTCAGCCGAGGTCGAGATCGTGCGCAACAACGCCAGCGTTCCCCATATCTTTGGCGCGACCGATGCCGATGTCTATTTCGCGCTTGGCTTTGCCCATGCACAGGACCGGCTTTGGCAAATGACCATGCTGCGCCGCACCGCGCAGGGCCGCTTGTCAGAGGTTTTTGGCGAACGCACCTTGAAGATTGATGAACTCATGCGCCGCTTTGATCTTTACACCTTGTCGGTCCAGTCGGTCAGCGCGCAAGACCCCCAAACCCTTGAGGCGCTTGACGCTTATGCCCGTGGCGTCAACGCCTGGATCGGAGAGGTGAACGCCAAGGCCCGTGGTCGTGGCGCGCCCGAGTTGTTCTTCTTTTCAAACGAAATTGCCGCTTGGCAGCCGGCGGACAGTATCGCGATCATCAAGCTGATGGCCCTCCAGCTTTCGGGCCATTTGTCGTCCGAGGTCTTGCGCGCGCGCGCGTCCTTGCTGCTCGGGGATGCCCGCCTGCGCGACATCCTTCCCGATGTGCCGGGGCCGGGATTGGTGGCGATGCCCGATTATGCCGATCTCATGCCCGGTGTGATGCCCGGGCAGCCCGTCACCCAACTGGCACAAGACCCGCTTTCGCCCTTCCTCGCGCCGATCTTTGCGGGGGCCTCTAACGCTTGGGCGGCGACACCGGGGCGGTCGGCGGCGGGCGGCAGCCTTTTGGCCAATGATCCGCATCTGGGCTTCACCGCCCCGTCAATCTGGTATCTGGCCCGATTGGAATTGCAATCCGGCGGGGTGATTGGCGGCACGATACCGGGTGTTCCCGCCATCATGATCGGCCGGTCCGAGGAATTGGGCTGGGCGCTGACCTCGGCCTATGTCGACGATCAGGACCTTCTGATGGAAGAGGTGAACCCCGATAACAACGAGGAATACCGGACCCCCGACGGCTGGAAAGCCTTTGAGACAAGGCGTTCCATCATCACGGTAAAAGGCGCCGATCCCGTGACGATCACGCTGCGCTGGTCCGATAATGGCCCGATCCTGCCCGGATCGCATTACGATCTGGCCGCAGTCACCCCGCCCGGCCATGTTGCAGCACTCAGCTGGACGGCGCTGAATGGGCAGGACACCTCGCTTTCTGCCGCGATCCGGCTGATGAAATCCGCCAATATCCCCCAAGCGCTGGAGGCCACGCGCCTCTTTATCGCGCCTGCGCAAAACCTGACACTGGCCGACCGCGAGGGCATCGCCTTTCAGGTCATCGGGGCCTTGCCGCGCCGCGATCCGGCCCATCAAACCCAAGGCCGGATGCCATCGCTTGGCGCGCGGGCCGAAAACCGGTGGCAGGGGATGTTTGACCCGGCCGACAATCCGCGCGTTCTGAACCCGACCTCCGGCCTGATGGGCAACACCAACAACAAAACCGTTGACGCCCCCTTCCCCAATCACCTCAGCTATGACTGGGGCGACAGCCACCGCATTCAACGCTTTCAGACCCTAATGAAAACCCGTGAGGTTCACACCCGCGAAAGCTTCATCGAGGCGCAACTGGATACGGTCAGCCCCGTGGCCCGCTCTATCCTACCGCTGATCGGCGCGGATCTATGGTTCACCGGAGAGCCCGCAGCCGATGGCACGCCCGAGGCCCGCCGCCAGACCGCCCTGGGCCTTCTGGCCGAATGGAACGGCGAGATGAACGAACATCTTCCCGAACCACTCATCTACGCCGCTTGGGCACGCGCGCTGCAAGACAGGCTGATCCGAGATGAGTTGGGCCCGCTGGCCGATGCCTTCACCCATGTGGAACCCTTGTTCATCGAGCGTGTCTTTCGCGATACGGACGGGGCGGCCCGTTGGTGCGATGTGATCCAGTCGGCGGCGATCGAAACCTGCACCGATATGGCTGAAGCCTCGCTCGATCAGGCCTTGATCTGGCTGACAGAGCGGTATGGCGCGGATATTGCAAGCTGGCGCTGGGGCGATGCGCATCAGGCCACGCATGACCATCCGGTGCTGGGGAATGTGCCGCTTTTGCGCTATTTCGTGAACCTTCGGCAATCGACCTCCGGGGGGGATTCCACGCTGATGCGCGGCCTGACCTCGGGCAAGGATCCCGAACCCTTCCTGAACGTGCATGGGGCGGGCTATCGCGGGGTCTATGACTTCGCCGATCCCGACAGTTCCGTCTTTATCCTGTCGACGGGGCAATCGGGCCACCCTTTGTCGCGCCATTACGACGATCTGGGCGTGCTGTGGCGGCGGGGGGAATACATTCCGATGTCGCTGGATCAGGAGCTTGCCCGCGCCGCAGCCGTGGGTGTCACGAAAATTTCGCCCCGGTAATCGGGCCACACCACCCTTTATTTTCTTCTTGATCGGGCGGCTTTGCCTCTTCTATGGTTTGGGCATTTAAGTCCTTGTTTTTTCCGTGGGTTGAGGAGCGTCTTTATGCCCGTTTTGGCAGAACCGAATACATCCAGCGCCATTGTTCTTGAGGCGCAAAAACTTCTGAATAAATCTGCGCTGCAAAGCCGCGCGCCCGAAAACGGGGCTTTCGACAAGGCGACCCTTGCAGCCATCAAACAATTTCAGATCGAATCCGGCCTGCGCCCGACGGGCGTACTGGACGATGCGCTGATGAAGGTGCTCAAGGCCGCAGCCTCTACGCCCAACCCCACCAAGCAAATCACGATCAACGGCAAGGTCTATCTTTTTACCGATGCCGAATACAAACAATTGGTCAAACGCATTGCGGCAGATTTCAATCCGGCCATGATCGTTTTGCGCGGTGCTGTCAGCGAGGCGCGCGGGATTTGGGATGCCCAAAACAAGCTGAACAACGACCAATATATCGTGGCCTGGTGCATCGAGGTTTACGCCCGCACCTCACTGCCGCCCGAGGCCCTGATCAAATCGGCAGAGGCAGGCGTCAAGGCCGCCGATGCTGCGTTGAAGGCGGGGAACCTTGCCGCCTTTGCCAAGATTTTCCCCAAGGCCGAAAAGCAGGCTAATGACGCCCGCCTGAAAATGAAAACCTATCTGTCGAAGATCATCGACGGCGGAGAGGGTATGGTGACGGGCTTGCAGATCGTCTCGACCACCAGTTTTGTGATCGTGGGGATCATTGCGGCCCCGGTGGCCGCCAGCTATGGCGCGGGGGCTGTTGGGGCTGCCGTCATCGCAGGGGCTGGGACAGCGGCGATCGAAACCATCTCGACCGAGGTTGGCAAAGGCATTTCCGGCGATAGTAAGGGGATCGGCGACGCCACTTTCAACGTGATCAAGGATGCCGCGATTGGCGGCTCTGTCGGCATGATCGTCAAAGGCAAATTGGGCGACAAGATCATTGCCAAGGTCGGGCCGATGGTTGCCAAGAAAATGAGCGGCGAGCTGTTTAAAAAGGCCAGTGAAAAGGCCGTCGTCAATTTCTTTGTGGTCTATCTCAAGAACAACGGGTCATCGGTTCTGGAAGGCGTCATGACCGACACGATCAAAGAGTTCAAAAGTAATGCAACTGGCCTGACTTTTGAGAAATTCGTCAAGATCGCCGCCCAGCATTTGGCGACCGCCGGAATTTTCGGCAAGTTTGGCAAGGCGGGTGATATTGGCTCCAAGGCGATTTTCTCCAAGATGTCCTCCGCACAAAAGAAGGACATGTTGAAATACATGGGCGACAAGGCGAAAGAATCGGATCTGGAGCCGTTGTTCTCAAAGGTCTTCGAGGAATCGGGCAAGGAACTCTCGAACAAGGTTTTTGATAAGGTTCTGAACTCGATCACAGGCAAGGAAACGCCAGAACAGATTCAGGCAAAGCTGATCGGTGAATTCGCGACCAACAAGAAGCTGATTGATGCCGTCAAAGCCGAGGCCGCCAAGAACGCCAAGAAGAAAGGCCGCTAGGGTTGCGGAGTGATGGGCACAGACCTGAGCTGACCAATCGGATTGACTCGCGGTAAGATGTCCTTTTGGGCAAACAGTTTCCCGTGATTTCTGGCGTGCGCAGATCCCCTGCCCCGGCCGTCACAGCGCCGCAAAGGCCTTTTCTTGCCGATCCGTCCAGCGCAGATGGATGACCCAACCCTCATCGGTTTGGGATTCCTCGTCCACCAACCCTTCGGCGTGAAGCCATGCGCGCTGCTTGCCCTTGCTGAAATCCAAGGACAGAACGGCCGCGGCTTTCGCCTGATCGAAAGCCGCTGAGATCGCCTCCAGCAAAGCGGGGATGCCACCTCCCGTCAGGGCCGACAGGGCAAAGACGCCGCGCGCCGGGTCGGCCTGCATTTCAAGGGCAGAGCGCGCAGTTTCATCCACCAGATCCAGCTTGTTCCAGATCTCAAACTGGGGGGTGTCGGTCTTTACGCCCAGACTGCCCATGATATCGGCCACATCGGCAGCCTGTTCGGCGGATTCAGGATGGCTGATGTCGCGGACATGCAAGATCAGATCAGCTTCCAGCACCTCTTCCAAGGTGGCGCGGAAGGCCGCGACCAATTGGGTCGGCAAGTCCGAGATAAATCCCACCGTATCGGACAGGATCACCTTGCGCCCATCGGGCAGCTCCAACCCTCGCATCGTCGGGTCCAGCGTGGCAAAGAGCATGTCTTTGGCCAAAACCTCCGCCCCAGTGACGCGGTTGAACAGCGTGGATTTGCCTGCGTTGGTATAGCCCACCAAAGCCACAATCGGGAACGGAACCTTGCGCCGGGCAGAGCGGTGCAGCTCGCGGGTTTTTACCACCTTGTCGAGTTGGCGCTTGATGCGCACGACCTGATCGTCGATGGCGCGGCGGTCCGCCTCCATCTGGGTTTCACCGGGGCCGCCAACAAAACCAAGCCCGCCGCGCTGGCGTTCAAGATGGGTCCAGGCCCGCACAAGCCGCGTGCGCTGATAGGACAAGGCCGCAAGTTCGACCTGCAACACCCCTTCACGGGTGCGGGCGCGATCGGCAAAAATCTCAAGGATCAGACCGGTGCGGTCCAACAGCTTGACGCCCCATTCCTTTTCCAGGTTGCGTTGCTGCACGGGGCTGACCGGCCCATCGACCAGCACCAAGCCCACGCCAAGCGCTTTCATCCGCGCGCCAAGTTCGGCGATCTTGCCCGACCCGAACAACATGCCCGGCTGAACCTTTGGCAAGCGGACCACTTCGGCGCCGACCACTTCCAGCCCCGGCAAGGCCCCGGCCAGAGACACAGCCTCTGCCAGACCATGTTCAGGCAGACGACGGCTGCGCGCGGATTTCAGATCGGGATGCAACACATAGGCAAGCGTCGCCACGGCATGGGTGTCATGCCCCCCTGTTTCATGGCGAAACAGGAAATCATCGTCTTCTGCCCCGTCGGGATCTTCCAAGATTATTCTTCACCCTCGTAAAGGCTGATCGGTGCGCCCGGCATGATCGTCGAGATCGCATGTTTGTAGACAAGCTGGGATTGCCCGTCACGCCGCAAAAGCACACAAAAATTATCGAACCAGGTGATCACGCCCTGAAGCTTGACGCCGTTGATCAGAAAAATCGTCACCGGAACCTTCGCCTTGCGAACATGGTTCAGAAACGCGTCTTGCAAATTCTGTTTGTCAGATGCCATTTTATGTGGAGCCTTTTTTTCTTATGGTTTCTGTCGCGTTGCCTCGGTCCCTCCCCAAGGCGCATGGGCGTTACTATGCAGAGGCGCTTCATGACATTCCAGCCAAAAAGCGAAAGAACAGCGTTCTGGCAGGCTTGTGCCTACCGTCTCCAGACGCCCGGTGCCAGCAAAGCGAGGATTGCAAGGATTTCCATGCGTCCGACAACCATTGCAACCGCAAGAATAAGTTTGACCGCCGGGGCCAGTTCCAAAAGGCGAATCGGCGTTTCTGCGGCCAGAGTCGCCAAAGGGCCGGTTGTGGTGACGGCGGCAACAGTCAGCACGAGGCTCGGTTCAAACTCCAACCCGCAAAGCGACAAAAGCGCCACGACCACCGCAAAGGTAAAGGCGTAAAGCATGAAGAAGATCCACGAGATATAGGCCCCGCCGCGCCGCAGACGCCGCGCAGAATCGCCCTGCCCGCCGATCGAGTTGGGATGCACAAGCCGGTCAAGCTCCCGCTCTCCGTGCCGGGCAAGGGCGTAGATGCGCAAAAGCTTCAGCCCGCCCGCCGTGGTGGCAATGCCCCCACCCATCATCGCAAGTCCCAACAAGATCAAACCCGGACTACCCAAACCCGACCACGCCCGCGCCGCCTGCCAATGCGCGCTTTCAAACCCCGTCGTCGTCAAAAAGGACATGGTGGTGAACAGCCCGCCCCAAAGCGCCAGCAAGGCATCCGGCAGATTGACACTTTCTTCAGCGACCAAAGCCCCGACCCAATGGCGAAAGAACAGGATGGTGGGCACGACGGTCAGGAAGACTGCGGCAAGGCGCACCTCGTGATCATCTGTCAGACGCTTTTCGCGGTCCGTCATGGAGGGCGCCGGAAAGCTGCGCCGCGTCAGCGCCAGTGCCATGAACCCAAAGATCAACATTTCTCCGATCAGGCCGGAACTGGCCCCCGACAAACCCGGACCAAAGGTAATCCCGCTGGTGGACAGGCTCGACATCGCATGAACCAAAGCCACAAGGCCCCGGTCGCCACTGATGACCAGCAGCATCCAAAGCGCCACCGTCAGCCCAAGATAGACCGGCAAAATCGACAGAGTGTAGCGCACCAGCCGCTCTGACGGGTCCGCCCCCTTGGAGATCTGCCCCAGCCCCGGCGCGCCCCGCCCCGGCACCCGACCCGAAACAACCTCAACCCCGCCAAGGTTCAAAGGGGCCAGAACGGCGACAGCGGTTACCAGAACGAAAAACCCGCCCAGCCAGCCCACCAGCGCCCGCCACAGATGAATGGACGGCGGCAGCCGCCCCGGCGTGTCATAAAGCGTGGCCCCCGTCGTGGTGAAAGAAGAGACCATCTCAAACCAGGCATTGAAAAAGCTGGTGTCCTTCACCGCCTGATCCAGCGGCACAGCAAACATGATCGGCAGCCACAGATAAGCCCCCAACAAGGCGGCCAACTGGCTGCGTGCCACGTTTTCCGGCCGGTAATTCGAGGTTGCAATCCCGACCATCACCGTCAGCAGCAAAAACACCGTGCCGCCGTAAAAGAACGGCCGCGCGACTTCATGCATGTCATGCGTGACTGCATGAGCCGCCGGGATATACATGGCCAAAGCCCCGATCCCCGTCAGGATCACCAGAAATGGAAGCTCCAGCAGTTTCTTCATCGCGGCGCGTCAGAAGAAGTCGATGGAGACCTGCAACAGGCGCTCCACCTCGGGCACATCACTGGCCATGGCAAAGAGAGCAATCACATCGCCCTCTTCCATCCGCAGATCGCCGCGCGGCTTAAGAACCTTGTCGCCCTGCATCACGGCCCCCACGAGAACGCCCTCGGGGAAATCAATGTCGCGGATCATCTTGCCCGCCAAGGGAGAGGTCGACAGAACCTGCGCCTCGATCACTTCGGCCTCTGCATCCCCGATGGAATAAACGCCGCGCACCCGGCCATGCCGGATATGGCGCAGGATCGATGACACGGTCGTCGCACGCGGGTTGATATAGGCGTCAATATCCAGCGCGCCCATCAGCGGCACCAAGGTCGGATCGTTCACAAGGGCCACCGTCATCGGGCATCCGGCCTGTTTGGCGCGCACCGCCACCAGAAGGTTGGTCTTGTCATCATCCGTCAGCGCCAGCACTGCATCGGCCCGGTCGATCCCGGCTTCCATCAGAATTTCGGTATCCATCCCGTCGCCGTTCAGCACGATCGTCCGCTCCAGCGCGTCGGCGGCCAGTTCCGCGCGGCGGCGGTCCAGTTCGATCACCTTGGCGCGCATCCGCTCTGATCGCGCCTCAAGCGCCCGCGCCACCCCAAGCCCGACATTGCCCGCGCCGACGATCACGACCCGTTCCTGCTTGCGGTTGGTCTTGCCGAAAATCTCAAGGGTGCGGTTCAGGTCTTCGGTATGGGCGAAAACATAGATCCGGTCGCCATCAAACAACTGATCCCCCGGTTCGGGCGCGAACAAGCGTTCCTCCCGGCGCACCCCCACCACGATTGCGCGCAAGGTCGAAAAGAGTTCCGACAGTTGTCGCAAGGGCGTATTCAGAACCGGACAATCCGCATCCAGCACGATGCCCAAAAGCTGCAGCTTGCCGCCCATGAAACTTTCGGTGTCAAAAGTGGCGGGTGCGGCAAGACGCTGCAAGGCGGCCTCGGCCACTTCGCGTTCAGGGCTGATCACCACATCGATGGGCAAATGATCGCGCCGATAAAGATCGGCGTAAATCGCATCCAGATAGCTTTGCGAGCGCAGGCGCGCGATCTTGCGCGGGATCGCAAAGACCGAATGGGCCACCTGACAGGTGACCATGTTCACCTCGTCGGAATGCGTGGCGGCGATGATCATATCGGCGTCACGCGCCCCGGCGCGGGCCAGAACATCGGGATAGCTGGCAAAGCCGACGATCCCCTGCACATCCAGCGTATCCGTCGCGCGGCGCACCAGATCGGCGTTGTAATCGACCACGGTCACATCGTTGCGTTCGCCCGACAGATGGCGCGCGATCTGCCAACCCACCTGCCCGGCACCGCAGATGATCACTTTCATGGCTTAACCTTCCGTCCACAAAGACTCTGGGCAGCCCTTCGGCCACTGCCTGCCCTTCATTGGCAGATGCCCGCTCCGGGGTCAATCAGCGCCGGAATCGCTCTCGTCGTCGTCGCCCTCCAGCCGCGCCATCCGCGCGCCGGATTTCGTCGTTGTCACCACGCCAAGGGATTTCAATTTCCGGTGCAGGGCCGAGCGTTCCATGCCCACAAAACTCGCAGTCCGGCTGATATTGCCGCCAAAGCGGTTGATCTGCGTCAGCAGGTATTCCTTCTCAAACAACTCGCGGGCCTCGCGCAGCGGCAGCGTGGCCAGCGCGCCGCCCAAAAGGAGCCGCCCCTCCCCCTCGCTTGCCGCCTCTTGGCCGGGCAATTCGCGGGCCTCAACCGGGCCCGACCCATCGCCAAGGATCAACACGCGTTCAATCACATTGCGCAATTGGCGGATATTGCCGGGCCATTGCATGGTTTGCAGCATCGCCTCGGCCTCGGCGGTCAGTTGACGCTGCGGCAGGCCTTGGGTCCGGTGGAAGAGGTCAATGAAATGCGTGGTCAGTTCGGGGATATCCTCGCGCCGGTCTTCCAGACTGGGAACGGCAATCGGCACGACGTTAAGGCGATCATAAAGCTCCTGCCGGAAGCGCCCTGCCGCAATCTCGCTGCGCAATTCCCGCGCGGTCGAGGAGATCACCCGCAGATCCACGCGCACCTTATCCACGCCCCCAACACGGGTGAACTGCTGTTCCACCAGAACGCGCAGGATCTTGGTTTGCGTCCCCAGCGGCATCTCGGCCACTTCATCAAAATAGACAACGCCGCCATGGGCTTGTTCCAAAAGGCCTTTCTCAATGCCCCGCTCACTGGATTCGCGGCCGAACAGGACCTCTTCCATATGCTCCGGCTCAATCGTGGCCGAGGTGACAGGCACGAAAGGCGCCCCCGCGCGGGCCGAATGCCCGTGAATAAAGCGCGCAGCCAGTTCTTTGCCAGAGCCCGACGGCCCTGTCAGCATCACCCGGCCATTCGATTTCGTGACCTTCTCCAACTGGGATTTCAGCGTTTTGAAGGCGGGGGAAGAGCCAAGCATATCCGCCGATGTCACATCGCGTCGACGCAGATCCGTATTCTCCCGGCGCAACCGGCTGGTTTCCATCGCACGGCTAACCACGACCATCAACTGGTCGATATTGAACGGCTTTTCAATGAAATCATAAGCCCCCTGCTTGATCGCAGCGACCGCAATTTCAATATTCCCATGGCCGGAAATGATCACCACAGGCACGTCCGGATTGTCACGCTTGACGGTCTTCAAAATATCGATCCCGTCCATCTGGCTGTCCTTCAGCCAGATATCGAGGATCATCAGCGCCGGTGCCTCCCGCGCGATTTCGGACATGCAATCGTCGGAATTTCCGGCGAGCCGGACCGCATATCCTTCGTCTCGCAGAATATCCCCGATCAATTCGCGAATGTCGCGCTCATCGTCCACAATCAAGATACTGGTCATGTTTCCCCCTGGCCAACATGGCCGGTCATTCTGGTTTTTATCTTTGACATACGCGGACCGCGCGGCAGCGTGATCTCGGCCATCGCTCCGAAATGGTCGTTACCGTCGAACTGCTCGGCGTCCAGCAATGCCAGTGTACCGCCATGTTCTTCAATGATTTTCTTGACGATGGGCAAGCCCAGCCCGGTGCCTTTTTCGCGCGTTGTCACATAAGGCTCGAACAGGCGCGCCCGGTCAGGCGGCAGCCCGATCCCATTGTCGGAGATCCGGATCACGGCAGCATCCTCCCGCAGGGATAAAGACACCCGAATTTCCGGAGTAATCGGCAGCTTCGGGTGTTTTTCCTGATAGGTTTCAACAGCTTCCCCTGCGTTCTTGATCAAGTTTGTGAGCGCCTGAGACAGCATCGTTGCATCAAGATCACAAGGAACGGGGCCTGCCGGGATTTCCGTGCGGAAAGTCACCAGCGGCTGGCCGTTTTCCTGAAGCAAGACGGAATCGCGGAGGATTTGTGCCAAATCTTCCTCGCGACGGATAGGTTCAGGCATCCGCGCGAACTTAGAAAACTCATCAACAATGCGACGCAAGTCATTGGTTTGACGAATAATAACATCTGCGTACTGATCAAGGTCTTCGGCCTGATCGCCAAGCGAGGCGCGGAACTTTCGCTTGATCCGCTCTGCAGAAAGCTGGATCGGGGTCAGCGGGTTCTTGATCTCATGCGCGATCCGCCGGGCCACATCGCCCCATGCGGCCATGCGTTGCGCAGACACCAGATCGGTCACATCGTCAAAGGCCACAACATAGCCTTCCAACCGCCCCGTATCAGCATAGCGACCGCTCATCCGGACGAGCAGGCTTTCCATTTGCCCTTTACGGGTGAGGCGGATTTCCTCTTGAACCGATGCCCCAAGACCATCGCGTAGCTTATTGAAAAGAGACCCAAATTCTGGAACAAGAACCGAAATTGAATTGCCATGCGCGGCCCCTGACACGTCCAGCAAGCGTTCAGCGGCCCGGTTTACGAAATCAACCCGGCCTTCGGCATCCAGACCAATCACACCCGCCGTCACCGAAGACAGCACACTGTCAAACAGACGCCGACGTCCCTCGGTCTGGCGGTTGCTTTCCACCAGCGCTTCACGTTGGCCTTTAAGTTGTCGCGTCATCTGGTTGAAAAGACGGCCCATCATGGCAATCTCATCATCGCCATCCTCTTCGATCACCTGAACATCAAGATCCCCGGACCCAACCCGCTGCGCCGCCCCCGCAAGCCGCCCCACGGGCCGCGACAG
>JAQWYA010000083.1 GCA_029254215.1 Pseudorhodobacter sp.
CCTCAAATTCCAAACAATAACAGTTTTTTGGCCCCAATCTCGCCACCATTGTCCATCAACTTGATCCCAATGGGAACGAATGCGCCGTGAGTCATGGCGCCGAGTCTTCCGGTATCTCGGAGCGGACAGGGATTGATCCGTTTTTGCCAACGATCCGGGGTTCGAATGAAAAGGGCAAGTTGACGATGACAACCGCAGCAAATCTGAATCCGGATCCGGCACCGATTCTGGCCTGTACGATTTCGCGCGATGTGCAGAATTTTGACGTGCTCATCGACGATATGGAAACTGAACTGGGGGAAAACTGGGGTGACCTGTCCTTCGAGGATGCGGTGACCTTTCTGGGACAGCCCGAAGCCTCGCATCTTGAATTCGTGGCGGTGGCGGTGGAAAGCGCCGACACGCAGGATCTGACGCTGATCACCAATATCTTGCGGATGGCAAAAGCCAAAGGGATCAAGGCGATCCTGATCGCGCATGAGGTAAGCCCGGTCGCGCTGCATCAACTCTTGCGCTTGGGGGCGGATGATTTCGTGCCCTACCCCCTGCCCGATGGCGCGCTGCATGACGCGATTGAGCGGCTCCGCAAACCCGCCCCGCAAGCCGCCGCTGCCCCCGCCAGCACCACCGCCCCCGATCCTGCGATGGACGCCCTTCCCGAGGCCCGCAGCCCAAGCTTCAAGGCCAAGGGCGACCGGGATGCCGTTGTCTTGCCGGTGCATGGCATGTCGGGCGGGGTTGGGGCCTCGACCTTCGCGTGCAATTTGGCGTGGGAATTGGCCACCGTTTCCAAAACCGACGCGCCGCGGGTCTGCCTTCTGGATTTCGATTTTCAGTTTGGGGCGGTTTCGACCTATCTTGACCTGCCCCGCAAGGAAGCGATTTTTGAGCTGTTGCAGGACACCGCCGGGGCCGATGGCGAAAGCTTCCTGCGCTCCATGCTGACGTTCAACGACAAGCTGCATGTCTTTACCGCCCCACCCGATATGTTGCCGCTTGATATCGTTCAGGGCGAAGACATCGACCGTCTGATCGACTTGGCGCAGGCGAATTTCGATTTTGTCGTGATCGACATGCCCTCCACCATTGTGTCGTGGACTGAAACCGTGCTGACCCGCGCGCATGTGTATTTTGCGCTGATGGAACTGGATTTGCGGTCGGCGCAGAATGTCTTGCGTCTGGTGCGCGCGCTGAAGGCCGAGGATCTGCCTCTGGAAAAGCTGCGCTATGTGCTGAACCGGGCGCCGAAATTCACCGATCTTTCGGCCAAAAGCCGGGTGCGTCGGATGGCGGAAAGCCTTGATATCGACATCGAGGTCCAGCTTCCCGATGGCGGCGCGCAGGTGACACAGGCCAATGACCACGGCCTTCCCATGGGCGAGACCGCTGTCAAAAACCCGATGCGCAAGGAAATCGCCAAACTCGCCAAGTCCTTGTTTGATTTGAATAAGGCGGTTGATGCCAGAGCCGGCTAAGGCCTGTTTCGTTTTGTTGAAGGGCTGTTGAATGTTTTCGCGTTACAAAAAATCCAGCGATGCTGCTGCGCCCGCCCGCCCCCCGGTGGCGGCGCCGATTGCAAGCAATGATCCAGCCCCCCGCACCTCGGCAACCGAGGCACGCCCCGGCATCCAACGGCGCATGGCCCCGGTTCAGCCGCCCAAGCCTTCTGCCGAAGCCATTGCTCAGGACAAGGAAAAGAAGCGCAAAGATCGCCTGATGGAGTTGAAAGTCGCGCTCCACAAGGAGTTGCTGGAAAACCTGAACCTTGCCGCGCTCGAATCCGCCTCCGAGGCCAGCCTGAAATCCGAGATCGCCTCGATCACCGCCGAGGCGCTGGAAAACATGTCGGTTGCCCTGAACAAGGATGACCGTGTCACGCTCAATCAGGAACTTTACGACGAGGTTATGGGCCTTGGCCCGCTGGAGCCTTTGCTGAAGGATGACACCGTCAACGATATTCTGGTGAACGGCCCCAAGCGGATCTTTATTGAACGCGCGGGCAAGCTGGTCTTGACCGACATCACCTTCAAGGATGAACGCCACCTGCTGCGGATCATCGACAAGATCGTCTCCGCCGTGGGCCGCCGGGTTGACGAATCCAACCCTTACGTCGATGCGCGCCTGGCCGATGGCAGCCGCTTCAACGCCATGGTGCCACCCGTGGCCGTGGATGGCAGCCTTGTGTCCATCCGGAAATTCAAGAAAGAAAAGCTGGCGGTTGGCGATCTGGTCAAATTCGGCGCCTTCACCGAGGAAATGGCCGCCTATCTGCAAGCCGCCGTGTCTTGCCGTCTGAACGTGATCGTCTCGGGCGGTACGGGGTCGGGGAAAACCACGACGCTGAACGCGCTCTCCTCCTTCATCGACAATACCGAGCGGGTCCTGACCATTGAAGATACCGCGGAATTGCAGCTTCAGCAGATCCATGTGGGCCGGATGGAAAGCCGCCCCGCCAACGTCGAAGGCAAGGGTGCAGTAACCCAGCGCGACTGTCTGCGCAACGCCCTGCGGATGCGCCCCGACCGGATCATCGTGGGCGAAACCCGCGGCGAGGAAGTGATCGACATGTTGCAGGCCATGAACACCGGCCATGACGGCTCCATGACGACGATCCACGCCAACTCCGCCCGCGATGCCGTTTCGCGTCTGGAAAACATGATCGCCATGGCCGGGATCGAGATGCCCCTGAAAGCCGTACGCAGCCAGATCGCCTCGGCCGTGAACCTGATCGTGCAGGCCAGCCGTTTGCAGGATGGCAGTCGGCGGATGACCTCGATCACCGAAGTAACCGGGATGGAAGGCGAAGTGATCTCCATGCAGGAAATCTTTCGTTATGAACGGCTTGGCCTTGCCCCGGATGGCAAGATCATCGGTCGCTTTAACGCCAGCGGCGTGCGGTCGCATTATTCCGAACGTTTCCGTCAATGGGGGTATGACTTGCCGTCCTCCATCTACGAACCCCTCATTTAAAGGCCCCAAAGATGCAGATCAGCGCTGCCCCCATCATCTACATCGTGATCTTTGTCGCCGTCCTCGTCTTGGTCGAGGGGCTTTATCTGACGGTCTTTGGCAAATCGATCAGCCTGAACAGCCGCGTCAGCCGCCGTTTGGCCCTGCTGGAGAAATCCGGCAACCGCGAACAGGTGCTGGAACAGTTGCGCAAGGAAATGAGCCAGCACATCAAGGTGCGTGGCATTCCGCTCTATTCCCTTCTGGCCACCAAAGCGCAAAAGGCCAATATCGCCTTTTCGCCGCAGCAGTTGATCCTGATCATGATCGGGCTTTCGGTCTTTGCCTTTCTGGGCCTGACAATCGGCACCAGCGCCGAGGCCCCGATCCGGGCGGCAATTGCTGTGGCGATGGGGGTTGGCGGGGTCTACACATGGGTTGCCCAAAAGGCCAAAAAGCGCATGGATCTGATGGATGAGCAGCTTCCAGACGCGGTGGAATTGCTTGTCCGCTCCTTGCGGGTGGGACATCCGTTTTCCTCCTCCATCGCGATCGTGTCAAAAGAAGTGGCCGACCCTTTGGGGACGGAATTCGGCATCATCGCGGATGAGGCCGCCTATGGCCGGGATGTCGCGGAAAGCCTGAAGGAATTTGCCGAACGGATGGACAGCCAGGACCTGCGCTTTCTGGCCGTTGCGGTGTCGATCCAGCAAAGCTCGGGCGGCAATTTGGCCGAGATCTTGGACGGTCTGGCCAAGGTGATCCGGGCGCGCTTCAAGCTGTTCCGCCGTGTGCGCGCCATCACCGCCGAGGCGAAATGGTCTGGCATGTTTCTGTCGGCTTTTCCGATTGGCGCGCTGATCATGATCAACATCTTGCAGCCCGATTACTACGATGACGTGCGCGAAAGCGCCTCTTTCATCCCGGCCGCTTTGGCGGTTGCCGTCTTCCTCGTCGTTAACGTCATCTTCATGAAGATGATGGTCAATATCAAGGTCTGAGAGGAGAGGTCATGGGTTTTCTAAGCAATCTCAACACCCTGCTGACTGACATGATGGGGCCCATGGGGCCGCTGATTGCCGTCGGCCTTTTGGGGATCCTGTTGATCCTTGTGACCCTGCCCGTGATGCTCAGCAAAAAGCCCGATCCGCTGGACAAGCTGAAAACCCAGTCCCGCGCCAAGGCAGCCTCCAACGGGCCGGATCTGCGCATCTCCTCTGGGAGTGGCGCCGACCAGAAGCTTGAGAAGTTTTCGACCTTTCTTGAACCGCAAAACGCCGCTGAATATTCCGCCACAAAGCTGAAACTGCTGCAGGCCGGATACCGGACCAAAAACGCGGTGCGGATGTTTCACTTTGCGCAATTCGCCTTCGGGATTGGCTTTCTGCTTGCGGGGGTGGTCTATACGCTGATCGCGCAGATGCAGGCAGAGGTAACAACCCAGTTCATGATCATCTCCACCGTCGGGCCGGGGGCTGCGGGCTATTACCTGCCGCAATATTGGGTGCAGCGCCGCCTTCAGGAGCGACAGGAGGAGATCATCTCGGGCTTTCCCGATGCACTGGACATGATGCTGGTCTGCGTTGAAGCGGGACAATCGCTGGATCAATCGATCATCCGCGTCGCCAAGGAAAGCCGGGCGGGCTATCCTGCGCTGGCCGATGAATTCGATATGGTCGCCCATGAAATCAAGGCCGGGAAAGAGCGGGTCCATGTTCTGCGCGACATGTCGGAACGGGTCGGTGTGGCCGATGTGGCCTCTTTCGTGACAACGCTGGTGCAATCGGCCACCTTCGGCACCTCGATCGCGGAGGCGCTACGGGTCTATTCGGCTGAAATGCGTGACAAGCGCGTGATGCGGGCCGAAGAGAAAGCAAACACCTTGCCGACGAAGCTAACCCTCGGCACAATGTTGTTCACCGTTCCGCCGTTGATGATCATCCTGATCGGACCATCCATTCACGGCATTTCCAAAACCCTCGGAGGAGGCTGACCAAAACGCCATGCTGCGCCTGTGTTCGGCCCTCGCCCTGATCGCGGTTCTGGCCGCCTGCCAAAGCGCGGGCGGCCTTTCGCCTGCCGATGTGGCGCGCAATTCCGCCCCAGGCGTCGATACGCAGGAAACCGGGGTCGATGGGCTTTTGGTTGGCCATCGCCTGATGGAGGCCGGGGAGTATGAGCTGGCCTTGCGCGCCTATTTGCGCGGCGCGGGTGAACAGGGCATGACGCCGGATGTGCTTTCGGCCCTCGGGTCAGTGAATTTGAAACTGGGCCGACTTGGGCAGGCAGAAACCCTTTTGCGCCGCGCGGTAAAAGCCGATCCGACCTCGGTTCCGGCCCTGAATAACCTTGGGGTTGTTTTGATGGAACGCGGCAACATCGGCGAGGCGCGCGCCGTTTTTCAGCAAGCCTATGCCCAGGATAGTGGCAATTCCGACTCCATTCGCGAAAATCTGCGCCTTGCTATCGCCCAAAGCCAATCCGGCCTATATGATGAAACCGCTGATCCTCCGGCTTTTTCCTTGGTAAGAAGAGACAAGGGGCAGTATATTCTGCTGTCGCAGCTTTAAGGCCGCGCCAGACCGAGCAGTAAAAAGGACGCAAAATGCGCCACCCAGTTTTTCTTGCCCTGTGCCTTGGTGGCGCGGTGGCCCTTGCAGGCTGTCAGAAATCCTCGGAGTCCGAGGTGAACCGGGCTATGAAATCGGTCAATGTGATTGATGAGAGCAATCTTAACGACATCATGCTGACGGTCGGCGACCCGAATGAGGCCGTGGCCTATTTCCGCAAGACCGCCGCCGAGAACCCCGAGCGGATCGATCTGAAACGCGGCCTTGCCAAAAGTTACATCCGCGCAAAGCGCCCGCAGGAAGCGGCCTCGGTCTGGGCCGAGGTTGTGGCCCACCCGGAGGCCACAAACGAGGATCGCGTTGAATTTTCCGATGCGCTGATCCGCTCCAATGAATGGAAACGGGCAGAGGCGGAGCTTCACAAAGTTCCCCCGACCTATGAGACTTTCTTGCGCTACCGCCTGGAGGCGATGATTGCCGACAGCAACAAGGACTGGAAAAAAGCCGACAGTTTTTACGAAATCGCTGCGGGGATGACGACGACGCCCGCGGGCGTTCTGAACAACTGGGGCTATTCCAAGCTGACCCGCGGCGATTTCAAAGGCGCAGAAAAGCTGTTTTCCGACGCGCTGACCTATGACCCTCAGCTTTTCACCGCGAAAAACAACCTCGTCCTGTCGCGCGGCGCGCAGCGAAACTACAGCTTGCCGGTGGTGGCGATGACCCAGCCGGAGCGGGCGCAGCTTTTGCACACCATGGCGCTAAGCGCGATCAAACAAGGCGATGTTCAGATCGGCAAAGGGCTGCTGCGCGAGGCAATCGACACCAATCCCCAGTATTTCGAAGAGGCCGAGCGCGCGCTGGCCGCCCTTGATGCGAATGTGACGAACTGACGATGCCCGAGTTTGATCCGCATATCGGGCTTTGGTTTCTGCCCTTCACCCTGCCAATCGGGATCTGGGTGTCTTGGTCCGATATGAAATTCATGAAAATCCCAAATAAAGCGGTGCTGGCGCTTTTGGGCGTTTACCTTTTGGTGGGGCCTTTGGTGCTACCCTTCAGCCTCTGGATCTGGGGCTGGGGTTTGGCGGGAATCGCCTTGGCTGCCGGGTTTGTCGGCTCGGCGGCGGGGCTTTTCGGCGCGGGGGATGCAAAATTTGCGGCGGCCATGGCGCCGTTCTTTGTGGGCAGTGATCTGCGCCTTGTGCTGGCGTTGTTTTCGGCCTGTTTGCTGGCGGCCTTTGCAAGCCATCGGCTGATGCGGCGCGTGCCGCGCTTTCGGGCGGCAACACCCGACTGGGAAAGCTGGACGCATCGGGACTTTCCGATGGGGCTGGCTTTGTCGGGAACATTGGTTTTCTTTCCGCTGCTTGGCCTGATTTTGCGCTAAGCGGCGGTCGCGTTTTGGACTGCATTTCGCGGCACGGCCCAAATGGCCCGCTGCGATCCCTACGGACCGAGGTAGATAAGATGAATATCCAGTCCCCCGCCCCCAATGTGCTGGCCCCGCCCGCCCCAAAAACGCTGGCGGCGGTTGGATTATCCTTGGTGATGATGCGCGACATCCTCATCAAAACGATGTTCCGCACCAATCTTGATTTGGTCTCGGCGCTTGCGCGCTCGATCTGCCTGCCCGTCCCCTTGGTGCAGGAACTGATCGATTTGGCCCGCACCCAACGCCTGATTGAGGCGACGGGCACCCTTCACGCCACCTCCGGCAATGAAATGGGCTATCAGCTGACCGATAGTGGCAAGGCGCGGGCGCTCGATGCGCTCAGCCAGTCCGAGTATTACGGCGCGATGCCCATTCCCCTCGCAGATTATCAGGTGCAGGTTAAACGCCAGTCGGTGCGCGATATTCGCCTGACGCGAGAGCAGCTTTTGGGCGCGATGGGGCATCTGATTTTGCCACCTGACCTGTTGGGCAACCTTGGCCCGGCGATCACCTCGGGTCGCTCGATCCTGATGTATGGCCCACCCGGCAACGGAAAGTCGAGCATTTCCAACGGGATCCGCGATGCGATGGGCGACAAGATCTATGTGCCCCGCGCCTTGGAATACTCCGGGCAGGTGATCACCGTCTATGACCCGATCGTGCATTCCGCCGCCGAAGACTCGATGGATGATCCCAACGCCCTGCGCCGCAGCTCCAACCGTTTTGACAACCGCTATGTCTATTGCGATCGCCCGACCGTGATTACGGGGGGGGAATTGTCGCTGGATATGCTGGACCTCACCTATAACCCGACCGCCCGCACCTATCAGGCGCCGCTGCAGCTGAAATCGACTGGCGGCATTTTCATCGTCGACGACCTTGGCCGTCAGGCCGAACCCCCGCAAAAGCTGGTCAACCGCTGGATTGTCCCGCTGGAGGAGGCGAAAGACATTCTGGCCCTGCAATCGGGCGAAAAATTCACCGTGCCTTTCGATACGCTTGTGATTTTTTCGACCAACTTCCACCCGAATGAGATTTTCGATGGCGCGGCCCTACGGCGGATCTTTTTCAAGATCAAGATCGATGGCCCGGATCAGGAAAACTTCCTTAAAATCTTCGCCATGGTGGCTCGGGCCAAGAAAATGCCGCTGGATGAACGCGCACTGGTGCATCTGATGAAGGTGAAATTCCCCACCATCAACAATGTCTACGCCAATTACATGCCGAAATTCCTGATCGAGCAGATCATGGCCATCTGCGAATTTGAAAATATCCCCTATCAGATGTCCCCCTCTTTGATCGACCGGGCTTGGGGCAACATGTTCGTCAAGGATGAGGTTATCGCGAAATGATCGGCCTTTGCGGCTGTGGGCGAATGGGGCAGCCCATGCTTGCGGCGCTTCTGGCTGCGGGGTTTGAGGCGAAGGGTCTGGATATTCGACCGCCCTCGGATTTCGCGGGCCTGCCTGTCACCAATGATCCCAAGACCTTTGCGACCGGGCTCTCGACGCTGATCACCGTTGTCAGAGATGCCGATCAGACGGATGCGGTTTTGTTCGGCGCTGCAAATCTGGCCCAGGCACCGGGGTTGGAAAGGATCATGATTTGCTCCACCCTCTCACCCCGCTATGTGCGCAGCCTCGCCGGGCGCGTTCCGCAAGCGGTTGCCTTGATTGATGCGCCTATGTCCGGGGCCGCCATCGCGGCCCAAGAGGCGCGGCTGTCCTTCATGCTGGGCGGCGCGGAGCATGAACTTGACCGGGTTCAGCCGTTTCTGGCCGCGATGGGTCGCCATTTTCACCGGATGGGCGATTTTGGGGCCGGAAGTGCGGCGAAAGTGCTGAACAATCTGCTTGCTGCCTCCAACACGGCGATGACGCGGCTTGTTCTGGACTGGGCGGACGCGCAGCAGATTGACGAAGCAAAACTGCTGGCGCTCATCGCCACATCCTCGGGGCAGAACTGGTTTGCTTCGGGCTTTGAGACGATCGAATTCGCCCGCGACGGCTACAGCGATGACAACACAATCGGTATTCTTGTCAAAGATGTGGAGGCCGCTTTGGATGCGGCACCTGAAGGGTTTTCAAAGGCGCTCCCGCAATTGGTGCAGCGCTCTATCGCCGCCCTGAAACCGCGCGCCCGCTTTAGCGACTAAGAGGAAACAAGCCGTTTTCCGTGATGATCGCGTCAAGGGGCTGGTCCGTGGGTTCGAGCGGCAGATCGTTCAATTGCTGCGCTGAAAAGGCAAATCCAATGGCAAGTGTGGGCCGTTTGGCGCGCAAACCCTCCAGCGTGCGGTCGTAAAACCCGCCGCCATAGCCCAGCCGATTGCCGCGTGCGTCAAAGCCGACCAAGGGCACGATCAGAACTTCAGGCTCGATCCACGCTCCTTCGGCAGGGATCATTGCGCCGAAGGTCCCGGCCACCATTTCCGCCCCCGGCGACCATTCCCGAAAGCGCAGAGGCTGCGCTTTGGCGATGATCACCGGCACACAGACCGGCCCCTGATGCGCCGTCATGGCGGGCAGCGGGTCAATCTCGGTCCGCATCGGCATATAGCCAGCAAGGACCTTGCCGGAATGGGTGGCAAGGTAATCTGCCAGAAGTTCGGCCGCTTGCCCCTGCCCGGCGGCAAAGGCCTGCTTTCGCGCCTCAAACGCGGCTTGGCGGGCGGCTTGTTTCATAGCAGCACCCAAGAGGCCAAGCCGAGAAAGGCAAAGAAACCAACGACATCCGTGACCGTGGTCACGAAGGGGCCAGAGGCCAGCGCCGGGTCGATCCCGAAGCGTTGCAGGCCCATGGGAATGAGGATCCCGCCCGCCGCCGCCGCAATCAGCGTCAGCACCATCGCCACGCCAATAACCGCCGCAAGCATCGGAATACCAAACCAGAATCCGGCGATCAGCGCCATGATGATGCCGAAGGCCACGCCATTCACCGCCCCCACGGCGGCTTCCCGCCAGATCACCCGCAGCGCGTTCTGCGCGGTCAAATCGCGGGTCGCAAGCGCGCGCACGGCGACGGTCATCGTTTGCGTGCCCGCGTTCCCGCCCATCGAGGCGACGATCGGCATCAACACGGCCAGCGCCACCATCTGATTGATTTCATTCGTAAATGCCCCAATCACCGTCGAGGCGAGAATGGCCGTCAACAGATTGACGAACAGCCAGACAGCCCGCCCCTTTGCGGCCTCCAACACGGTGTCTGAAAGGCTCGCCTCGTCATCCACCCCCGCCATCCGAAGCATGTCTTCTTCGTGTTCCTCATCCAGCACGTTCATCGCATCGTCGATTGTAATCACACCGACCAAACGGTCGTTTTCATCCACCACCGGGCAGGAAATCAGGTGATATTGATTAAAGACATAGGCCACGTCGGCTTCAGGTTCCGTTGCCTCCAGCGTGCGGAAGCTTTCCTCTTCGATGTCCCGCAACAGCACATCCCGGCGCGAGGACAGGATCCGGCCAAGCGTGACATAGCCGTTCGGCTTCATGCGCGGATCGACCAGAATGACATGGTAGAACTGATCCGGCAGATGGTCATTTGCTCGCATATAATCAATGGCTTGCCCGACGTTCCAAAAGTCGGGGGCGACGACGACCTCACGCTGCATCAGACGCCCGGCAGAGTATTCCGGGTAGGACATGGCGCGTTCAACCGCGACGCGGTCGGCATCCTCCAGCGCGCCAAGGATCAGTTCCTGCTGGGGCTCTTCCAGATCTTCGAGAATGTCCACCACATCGTCGGTGTCCAACTCTCGCATCGCCTCAACCAGAACATCGGGTGCGAGGCTTTCAATGACCTCCTCGCGGATGGAATCGTCCAACTCCGACAGAATCTCGCCGTCGATCTCACCGGACCAAAGGCGCAGCAGTTCACGCCGCTCTGATGTGCTGATCTGCTCCAAAAGGTCGGCAATATCAGCAGCATGGAGGGGTTCCAGCAATTCGGTGATGCGGGCGGCATCCTCCACCTCCATCGCATCGCGAATGGCAGACACGCGGCGCGCGTCCAGAACGTCTTCTACATCATCTTCAAGAGTGTCGGACATGGGGCCTCCGCTTACGATTACGCGGACCTTATGATAAGGAGTTTCAAAGAAACAGGGTGCAGTCGAAAATTTACCTTTCTCCGGAATGCGCCTATCCTGCGACCGACCGACTTACAGGGGGACGAGATGGCGGAACTGGTGCTGGGGCGCGTGCTCTCCTTTCAGGGTGACCCCTTTGTGGAGGGGTATGAGGCCGCGACCTGTGAAGACAGCGGCGCGATCCTGATTGAAAACGGGATGATTTCCGATGTCGGAACGGCGGAGGCCCTGCGCAAAGCTCACCCTCAGGCCACTGTAACAGATTACGGCAAAGCCTTGATTTCGGCAGGTTTTGTCGATGCGCATGTGCATTATCCGCAGACCGCGATCATTGCCAGTTGGGGAAAGCGGCTGATTGACTGGCTCAACACCTACACCTTCCCCGAAGAGATGCGCTTTGCCGATCCGGACTACGCGGCTAAGATCGCCAGCCATTACTTTGACACAGCCTTGGCGAATGGCACGACGACGGCCTGCTCTTTCGCGACAATTCACCCGGCCAGCGTGGATGCGTTTTTCACGGAAGCCCAGAAACGGGGGCTGCGCGCCCTGACCGGCAAGACCTGCATGGACAGAAACGCGCCCGTCGGGCTTCTGGACACGCCGAAAACCGCCCATGACGATAGCAAAGCCCTGCTGGAAAAGTGGCACGGGGTTGACCGGCTGTCCTATGTGATCACACCACGGTTTTCACCGACCTCCAGCCCGGAGCAACTGGACGCCCTTGGCGCGCTTTGGGCCGAAAATCAAAGCTGTTTGATGCAGACCCATTTGTCCGAGCAGCCCGACGAGATTGATTGGGTGAAAACCCTCTATCCCTCAGCCGCCGATTATCTCGACAGCTATGAACAGCATGGCCTTTTGGGCATGGGGGGGCTTTACGGCCATGCGATCCATCTGGAACCCCGTGAAAAAGACCGTCTGACAGAGGTGGGGGCGGCAGTTGTCCACTGCCCCACCTCCAACACCTTCATCGGGTCGGGCCTGTTTGATATGGTGGGCCTGATGGCGCGGGGGCTGCGGATTGGGCTTGCGACCGATACGGGGGGCGGTTCCTCCTTCTCGATGCTCCGGACCATGGCCGCCGCCTATGAGGTGGCACAACTGCGCGGGGAAAGCCTGCATCCGTCACAGCTTTGGTGGCTTGCCACGCAAGGCTCGGCCAAAAGCCTGCATCTCCACAAGAAAATCGGCAATATTGCCAAAGGGATGGAGGCCGATCTTGTGGTGGTTGACCTCGCCTCGACCGCGCCGATCGCCTTGGCGTCCGCGCGGGCCGAAACGATCTGGGAGGCGATCTTCCCCACGATCATGATGGGGGATGACCGCGCGATCAAAGCGGTCTGGGTGAACGGAAAACCTGTTTAGAACGGCTTGTTTAGACGGGTTTATTCAACCAACTCCCACCCGTCCGGGTCAAAACCGAAGGTCAGCGCGATCTCGGTCGCGCGCTTTTCCTCGGTCCAGATTGCAGCGGCCGAGATATCAATCGGGCCGATGCGGGCTTCCAGCGTCTCGCCATCCTCATCGACGCGGGTCTGAAACCCGGCCTTGCGCAAGGCTTTTTCCGCCGCTGCAAAGGGAGCATCAAGCTCATCCGGCAGAAAGAGGAAATTCACGACCGCGCGGGCCGGCAAATCGTCGATCTTGCCGATTTCGTCGAAAGTCTCAAAGGTTTCGGCGCGTTGCGCGGCGTAGTCATGCGTCATGGAGAGGCCCTTTCCTGAGGTCTTCCACATGACGCAAAATCACGCCGCGCCGCAAGCCCCTAGAGGATCAGTTTTTGCGCCAGCCGGTTCTGTCGGCCTATCGTCGCCGCCAGATCAATCGTTTTCATCTGACCCTGACGCACCACTTCCCGCCCTTCGACGAAAAGATCGCGCACCTTCATCGGTCCGGCGAGCAGAAAGGCCACCGGGTCCCAGCTTCCGGCGGCTTCGATGCCCGTGAGATCCCAGATGGCGATATCCGCCCGCTTGCCGACCTCCAGCACACCGCAATCGCTACGGCCCAGAACCTCGGCCCCGCCGCGTGTCGCGATCTCCAGCGCCTCGCGCGCGCTCATCGCATCGGCACCCCGGCTGACCCGTTGCAACAGCATCAACTGGCGCGCCTCGGCCACCAGATTGCCCGCATCATTGCTGGCACTGCCATCGACACCCAGCCCCACGCGTACGCCTGCATCGCGCATCGCCCGTACCGGAGCAATTCCAGACCCCAAGCGACAGTTGGAGCAGGGGCAATGCGCCACCCCGGTTTGCGTTCTGGCAAAAAGATCAATCTCTTGGCCGTCGAGCTTCACGCAATGGGCGTGCCAGACATCCGGCCCGACCCAGCCCAGATCCTCGGCATATTGCCCCGGACGGCAGCCGAATTGCGCAAGGCTATAGGCGATGTCTTCGTCATTCTCGGCAAGATGAGTATGGAGCATGACGCCCTTATCCCGCGCCAGCAGCGCCGCCTCCCGCATCAAGTCACGACTGACCGAAAACGGAGAGCAAGGCGCGATGCCCACCCGAACCATGGCCCCTTCGCTTGCGTCGTGAAACCGGTCCACGACCCGGATGCAATCTTCCAGAATAGCCTTTTCGCTTTCGACCAAGGCATCCGGGGGCAAGCCGCCCTGACTTTCACCGATGCTCATGGCGCCTCGGGTCGGATGAAACCGCAGCCCGACCTCTTGCGCGGCGGCAATCGTATCGTCCAGCCGCGCCCCGTTTGGATACATGTAAAGATGGTCCGAGGTCAGGCTACAGCCCGTAAGCGCCAGTTCCGCAAGGCCAATCTGGGCAGAGGTAAAAATCTCCTCCGGTCCGAAGCGCGCCCAGATCGGGTAGAGCGTTTTGAGCCATCCGAACAGCAAAGCGTCCTGACCACCGGGCACCGCGCGGGTCAGCGTCTGGTAAAGGTGGTGATGCGTGTTCACCAAACCCGGTGTGACGACACAGCCCGCCGCATCCACCGTCTCGCCCGTGCCGGTCAAGCCATGGCCGATTGCAGCGATGACCCCGCCCCGCAGCAGAATATCGGCGCCGTGCAACTCTTGCCTCCGGTCATCCATGGTGACGACAACGGCGGCCTGTTTGATCAGAATGTCAGACATATGTTTTCCCAAAGCCCCACCCCCTTCGGTGGATTGGGAAAAGCGGCACGACAGAAGGGGGATGAAGGACTCGCGCCGGTTGTCAGGCTACCATAAGTCACGTCTCAGTCAAAGGCCCAACGGCTCATGACATCCGCGCCGATCTGCTCCACCCGGCGCAGTTTCAGGCCCGGCGCATCGGCCAGCGATGTCAGCGCCAGCGCGCCAAGACCGGCGCTGCCCTCTGCCCCGATCAGCTTTCCGGCGGTGAAGAGGACCAGCTCATCCACCAGACGCGCCTTGACAAGGGCAGCCGCAAGCCCCCCGCCGCCTTCGCAGAAAACCCGTGTAAGCCCGCGATCTGCAAGGGATTTCAGCGCAAAGGTCAGATCCAGATGGTCGCCCTTTGCGGCAACTTGGATCAGATCCCCCCCCGCGGCACGCCAGCCTTCCGCGGCCTGCGCATCCGCCTTTGGGCCATGCAAAAGCCAGACCGGCCCCTGTTTGGCCGAGCGCCCCAAGCGGCTTTGCGCCCCAAAGCGCAGCCCGCTGTCCAGAACGATCCGCACAGGTTGCGTGGGCGCGCCCAGATCCCGAACCGTCAGATCCGGGTCGTCGGCAAGCGCCGTGCCAGAGCCGACCATGACTGCATCATGCGACAAGCGTAGCGCGTGAACGGCCCGGCGCGACGCCTCTCCGGTGATCCAGCGGCTTTCACCCGAGGCGGTTGCGATACGGCCATCAAGGGTCGTGGCCAGTTTCAGCGTCACAAGGGGCAAACACCGCTCCACCCGCTTGAGAAACCCAGCATTCGCCTCCCGCGCCTCAGTCTCCATCACGCATTCGGTCACCTCAATCCCGGCGGCCCGCAGCCGCGCATGGCCCCGCCCGGCAACCCGAGGGTCCGGGTCGGTCAGCGCTGTCACCACCCGCGCCACCCCCGCCGCGACCAGCGCATCAGCACAAGGCGGCGTTTTGCCGTGATGGGCGCAAGGCTCCAGCGTCACATAGGCCGTTGCCCCTTTGGCAAGCGCCCCCGCCTGCTGCAAGGCCATAGTTTCGGCATGCGGCCGCCCGCCCGGTTGCGTCCAGCCGCGCCCGACAATCCGGCCTGACTGCACGATCACAGCCCCCACCGCAGGGTTGGGCCAGCACCGCCCAAGCCCCCGCGCGCCCAGCCGCAGGGCATGGGCCATATGGGCGCGGTCAGCCTCGCTCATTCTTCAGGGGCGAGGCCGGGGCGCAGTTCGGACACGAATTTATCGAAATCATCTGCGGCCTGGAAGTTCTTGTAAACGCTTGCGAAACGCACATAGGCCACGGTGTCGATCCGGGCGAGGCTTTCCATCACAATCTCCCCGATCACCTTCGAAGAAATGTCCGTCTCCCCCAAGGATTCAAGCCGCCGCACGATCCCCGAGATCATCTGATCCACACGTTCCGGGTCAATCGGGCGCTTCTGAAGGGCAATCCGGATGGAGCGTTCCAGCTTCGTGCGGTCGAAATCCTCCCGCTTGCCGCTGGATTTGATGACGACCAGATCGCGCAGCTGAACCCGCTCATATGTGGTGAAACGCCCGCCACAGGCCGGACAAAAGCGGCGACGACGGATCGAGACGTGATCCTCTGCCGGGCGGCTATCCTTGACTTGCGTGTCGATATTTCCGCAAAATGGGCAGCGCATAGGCCTGTCCCCCTTCGTTTCTTGATGTTCCTGCCTCGGATTTGGGGGTGTGCCCCCTTATGACTGCAGGAACTATAGGCAGACCCCGAAGTCTTGGGTAGGATTTTCTGCGAGCCCCGATATATGGGGGGAAATCTGTGGCCTGCCGGACTCACGGGTTTTCAACGAAATCGACATTGCCTCTCACCCACCCGCGCTATCTTTCGATAACAGCCCCCGCAAAAGGAGATTTCGATGACACGCCTGACTGCCAAGGATTTCGCCCCTGAATTGCTGGAACTCTATGATTTCTATGCCCATGGAAAGATCACCAAACGCGAGTTTCTGGAAAAAGCCGGCCGCTATACTGTTGGTGGCATGACCGCTGTGACCGTTCTGGGGTTGATGAGCCCCGATTACGCCATGGCCGAGCAGGTCTCTTTCAATGATCCCGATATTGTGGCCGATTATGTCATGTACCCCTCGCCCAATGGCCATGGAGAGGTGCGCGGCTATCTGGTGCGCCCCGCAGGCGTCACCGAAAAGCTGCCCTCGGTCGTGGTTGTGCATGAAAACCGCGGGTTGAACCCCTATATTGAGGATGTCGCCCGCCGCTTGGCGAAAGATGGCTTCATTGCCCTTGCCCCGGATGGTCTGACCAGCGTTGGCGGCTATCCCGGCAATGATGACAAGGGCCGCGAACTGCAAAGCACCGTGGACGGCACCAAGCTGATGAACGATTTTTTCGCGGCAATTGAATGGCTTATGGCCCATGACGCCACGACGGACAAAGTCGGGATCACCGGGTTCTGCTATGGCGGTGGCGTTGCCAATGCCGCAGCGGTTGCCTATCCCGAATTGGGCGGCGCGGTGCCCTTCTATGGCCGCCAGCCCGCAGCCGAGGATGTGCCCAAGATCAAGGCGCCGCTTCTGATCCATTACGGTGGTCTGGATGAGCGGATCAACGCAGGCTGGCCCGCCTATGAAGCGGCCCTGAACGCGGCGGGAACCCGCTATGAGGCCTTCATCTATGAAGGGGCCAACCACGGTTTCCACAATGACAGCACGCCGCGCTATGACGAGGCGGCCGCCGACCTCGCTTGGAGCCGGACAGTGGCCTTCTTCAAAGCCAATCTGGCGTGACCTCTGACAGGAAGCGGCCC
>JAQWYA010000089.1 GCA_029254215.1 Pseudorhodobacter sp.
TTGGCTCCGGCGGTAGGGATCGAACCTACGACCAATTGATTAACAGTCAACTGCTCTACCGCTGAGCTACGCCGGAACACAGGGGCCGTATAGCAAGGGTTTTCGGGGGCGTCCAGAACCTTTCGGAACTTTTTTCGCCCTGCGGTCGGGGGCTGAAATGGGGCGAAGGAATTTGGCACGGGGCCATGTTTCTCGCCCTTGTTTTGTTGCCTCTTCAGGCGGTTTGGTACAAGGCATCGGGCGTTGCGTCGGGGGTTGCGGTGACCCGGCCTTCGGCATGCAACTGCAGAAGATGCGCGAAAACATTGCGGGCGGCGGCGGGAAAAAGACTGCGCGGCGTGTCGGAATAGAGTCGCTCCACAAGATTCGGGATGAGGGCAGGGGCCTCGGCAAGGGCCGACAGAATCGCGGCCTCTCTTTCGGAGCGGTGGGTCAGAAGTGCCGCAATCCGGGAAGATGGTGCCTCGATCGGGGCGCCGTGACCGGGCAGGGCCCGGCCCCATTCGCGCTGGGAGAGCCGGCGCAGGGATGCGATGTAATCGCCCATGTCGCCATCGGGCGGAGAGACGAGCGAACTCGCCCAACCCATGACGTGATCTGCGGAAAACAACGTGTCACCCGAGGCAAAACAAAGGTGATTGGCCATGTGACCGGGGGTGTGGATCGCCTCCAGCGCCCAGGTGTTGGCGATGATCACCTCTCCGTCGGTCAGGCAGCGGTCGGGCTGGAAGGCCCTATCGACGCCCTCACCCCCGGTCAAGGCGAGGCTGCGGGCAAGGGCTTGCATTCGGGCGCTGCGCCCCGCCTCTGCCGACCCGAAGGCCAGAACCGGGGCGCCTGTTGCGCGGGAAAGCGCGGGGGCGAGAGCGCTGTGGTCCAGATGGGCATGGGTCACGAAGATATGGCTGATGGTCTCGCCGGGTGACAGGGCGTCCAGAATCGCTTGCAGATGCTTGTCGTCTTTCGGGCCGGGGTCGATGACGGCCACGGCACCTGTGCCGATCATATAGGTATTTGTCCCCCAAAAGGTCATGGGCGAGGGGTTCGGTGCAAGAATCCGCCGCACGCTCGCCGTCAGTTGGATAAACGGGGCGGGGCGGGCCGCTAAGAAGGCTGGGTTGGACAACGGAACGCTCTTTTACTTGGGCTGCGGCAAGACTACGCTGCCCATATGTTTGCGCAACTCAAGAAATTCATGCCTTCGGGCCTTTATGGCCGGGCGGCCCTTATCCTGATCGTGCCTGTGGTGACGATCCAGTTGGTCGTTTCTGTGGCCTTCATTCAGCGGCATTTTGAACGCGTCACGCAGCAGATGACCGGGGCCGTCGTCACCGAGGTGATCTTTCTGCGCGACCGGATTGAGGCTGCGGCAGATCTGGCGGCCGCTCAGGCTGAGGCGGGCGCCTTGGGGACGGCCTTGCGCTTTCAGGTGGAATTGCCAAGCGCGCTGGTCTTGGCCTCGGATCAGCGTGAGGCGCTTGACTGGTCGGGGCGGGAGGTGATCGCAACCTTTCGCGATCAGCTTTCCGGCGTTCAGGGGGTTCATCTTCTGAGCAACCCACGCCGGGTTTTGATGGTGCTGGACAGTGCGAAGGGGCCGATGGCGCTGACCATCCCGCGCGACCGGCTTTCTGCCTCCAACCCGCACCAGCTTTTGGTGCTGATGATCCTGACTTCCGTTTTGATGACGCTGATCGCCTATTTCTTTTTGCGCAACCAGTTGCGCCCGATCAAGCGGCTGGCAGAAGCCGCCTCGGCCTTTGGGCGGGGCAACCATGTGCCTTACAGGCCGCGCGGCGCACAAGAGGTGCGGGCCGCGGGGCGGGCGTTTCTGGACATGCGAGAGCGGATCGAGCGGCACATGGAGCAGCGCACCATGATGCTGTCAGGCATCAGCCATGATCTGCGAACGCCGCTGACGCGCCTTCGGCTGGGGCTGGCCATGCAGCCCGAAGACGAAGAACAAGCCGCCCTCTTGCGCGATGTCGCCGATATGCAGCGCTTGGTCGATGAGTTCCTGTCTTTTGCAAAAGGGGATGCGACCGAAGCGTCAGAAGAAACGGACCCTTTGTCCTTGGTGAATCGGATCGTGGAGAACGCCTTGCGGGGGGGGCAACCCGTCAGCCTTGGGCGTCTGGACGGAGAAGGGAAGGTCAACCTGCGCCCCTCTGCCGTCAGCCGCGCTTTGGAGAACCTGATCGGCAACGCGATCCGCTATGGCAAAAGGGCGCAGGTCTCGGTTGCGATAACGCCTCGGTCGGTGGTCTTTGTTGTCGAAGATGATGGGCCGGGGATCCCTGCGGACCGCAGGGAAGAGGCGCTCAAGCCGTTCTCAAGGCTCGACAGTGCCCGCGATCCGAACAAGGGGGGCGGCGTGGGGCTTGGCCTTGCGATTGCCGCTGATATTGCCCAAAGCCATGGCGGCAGCCTGCGGCTGGGCGTCAGTCGGGACATGGGCGGATTGCGCGCGGAGTTGCAGATCCTGCGATAATCTGCCCCGTGGGGAGGCAAAGCGACTGGACGGCCCTGCAAAGCCCCCTCATTTTGGTGCGTGCCCTTGCAGGGGGCGGTGCGCGGAACTAAGACTCGGGTAACCCTTCGGGTGCAACATGAAACAAGGTAACAGGCAGGCGCTGATGAAAGATCCGATTGATCACTACATGAATACCCTCGTCCCCATGGTGGTCGAGCAGACCAGCCGCGGCGAACGCGCCTATGATATCTTCAGCCGGATGCTGAAAGAGCGGATTATTTTCCTCTCTGGTCCGGTGCATGATGGCATGTCGTCGCTGATCTGCGCGCAGCTTCTGTTTCTGGAGGCCGAGAATCCGTCCAAGGAAATCTCGATGTACATCAACAGCCCCGGCGGTGTCGTGACCTCGGGCCTGTCGATCTATGACACGATGCAATACATCAAGCCGAAGGTCTCCACTTTGGTGATCGGGCAGGCGGCCTCGATGGGTTCGCTCCTGCTCACCGCGGGCGAAAAAGGGATGCGTTTTTCGTTGCCCAACAGCCGTGTGATGGTCCACCAGCCTTCGGGCGGCTATCAGGGCCAGGCCACTGACATCATGATCCACGCGCGGGAGACGGAAAAGCTCAAGCGTCGGTTGAATGAGATTTATGTCCGTCACACCGGGCAGGATCTCGACACGGTCGAAGCCGCGCTGGAGCGGGATAATTTCATGTCGGCAGAGGACGCCAAGGCTTGGGGTCTGATCGACGACATCCTCGAAAACCGGGGCAAGGCCGAAGACACATCCAAGTGATGACTGCCCCCGCGCCGGGAAGCCGGCGCGGGGCCGATTTGACATTGTGAAGGCCGGGGGCATGACATAAGCTTTCCCCAAAGGTTGACAGAGCCCCAAGACCGACAAAGTACAGACGCGCAGAGGATGACGATGGCCAATAACTCCGGTAGCGACAGTAAAAACACGCTTTATTGCTCTTTTTGCGGCAAAAGCCAGCATGAGGTACGCAAGCTGATCGCAGGGCCGACCGTCTTTATCTGTGATGAATGCGTCGAACTTTGCATGGATATCATCCGTGAGGAAACGAAATCCGCGGGTCTGAAATCCTCCGAAGGGGTGCCGACACCGGCCGATATCTGCAAAGTGCTGGACGATTATGTCATCGGTCAGGTCCATGCCAAGCGGGTGCTCTCGGTCGCGGTGCATAACCATTACAAGCGGCTTAATCATTCCTCGAAGTCGGATATTGAACTGGCGAAATCCAACATCCTGCTGATCGGGCCGACGGGCTGCGGCAAGACGCTGCTGGCGCAGACATTGGCGCGGATTCTGGATGTGCCCTTCACGATGGCCGATGCCACGACTCTGACCGAGGCGGGCTATGTCGGTGAAGATGTGGAAAACATCATCCTCAAGCTGCTGCAAGCCTCTGAATACAATGTGGAACGCGCGCAGCGCGGCATCGTGTATATTGACGAGGTCGATAAGATCACCCGCAAGTCCGACAACCCCTCCATCACCCGCGATGTTTCGGGCGAGGGCGTGCAGCAGGCGCTTTTGAAGATCATGGAAGGCACCGTGGCTTCGGTTCCGCCGCAGGGCGGGCGCAAGCATCCGCAGCAGGAATTCCTGCAAGTGGACACGACGAATATTCTGTTTATCTGCGGTGGGGCCTTTGCCGGGCTGGAAAAGATCATCGCGCAGCGCAACAAGGGTTCGGCCATTGGCTTTGGCGCCGAGGTCAAGGACCCCGATGCGCGCGGCGTGGGCGAAATGTTCACCGAGCTGGAGCCGGAAGACCTGTTGAAATTCGGCCTGATCCCGGAATTCGTCGGCCGTTTGCCGGTTATCGCCACGCTGACGGATCTGGATGAAGACGCGCTGATCACGATTCTGACGCAGCCCAAGAACGCTTTGGTCAAACAGTACCAGCGCCTCTTTGATATTGAGGGCACGCAGCTAACCTTCACGGTCGATGCGCTGAGCGCGATTGCCAAACGGGCGATCAAGCGCAAGACCGGCGCGCGGGGCCTTCGCTCGATCATGGAGGATATCCTCTTGGATACGATGTTCGATTTGCCCGGCCTCGACGATGTGCAAGAGGTTGTGGTGAATGAAGAGGCTGTGAACTCGGGCGCGAAACCGCTGCTCGTGCACACCGAGCGCAAGAAAAAAGAGCCGGTTTCCGCAGGCTGATCTTAGAGGCGGGCCATCTGGCCCGCTTTGCCCTTGCCGCTTGCCGCCAACAAGGCTGGACCTTTTGCACGGCTTCAGCCATATGACAAAAAACGAGACCGGAGGTCGCTATGTATTTTCTTAAGCGTTTGCTGACATGGTGGAACAGTCAGACCATCGGCACGCAATTGTTCACATGGCGCAATGGCCAGAAGGTCGGCGAAGACGATCAGGGCAACGTGTTTTATCAGACCGCAGGCGGCAAGCGTCGCTGGGTGATCTACAATGGCGAAATGGAAGCGAGCCGCGTCTCGCCCGATTGGCATGGTTGGCTGCATTTCACCTGGAATGAGCCGCCCTCGGAAGCGCCTCTCAAGCATAAGCCTTGGGAAAAACCGCATCAGGAAAACTTGACCGGCACCGATGCGGCCTATGCGCCCCCCGGTTCCATCCGTCGCCCCACGCCCGCGCCGCGGGCCGATTATGAGGCGTGGCAGCCCGAGTAAGGGCGCATTGCCCTTCGCGTCGGCGCGCTGGTTTTGGATCATCTCCCTATGAAAGCCCTCTTCATCGCCTTGGCCTTGGTTGTGCCCTCGGGCCCCCTGTTCGCTCAGGTTGCGGTTGAGGCGCGGGGCGGTGTTGTGCGCTGGCTGGACAAGGTTTCGGGCCAGATCGGGGATTTGGAGCTTTCCATCGGGCAATCGGCGCAGACGGGGCGGTTGACTGTTCAACTCGATGATTGCCGCTTCCCGGAAGGCGACAGCCCCTCTGAGGCTTTTGCCCATCTGACCGTGCGCGACCGTCTGCAAACCGAGCCCGTGTTTTCAGGCTGGATGATTGCCGATAGCCCGGCGCTTTCCGCGCTGGACCATGCCCGCTATGACGTCTGGATCTTGCGCTGCCTGACCGAGTGACGGTCGGCCAGATAGCCAGGCGGATCAAACAGCGCCGGTCTGGATTGCGCTGATTTCAGCTTGGCTTGAAACGCAGCGCGTGAGATTTCAACGGCCCCAAGCGACTGGAGATGCGGCGTCAGAAATTGCGTGTCAAACAGGCCAAACCCCCCGGCGCGCAAGCGGTGTACAAGATAGGCCAGCGCTAGTTTTGAGGCCTCAGGCCTGCGAGAGAACATGCTCTCTCCAAAGAACGCCCCCCCAAGGGCCACTCCGTAAACCCCACCGATCAGCCTGTCCGCTTCCCAGATTTCAAGGCTATGGGCGTGGCCGCTTTGGTGCAAAGCCCCGTAAAGATCGAAGATTTCGTCATTGATCCATGTCTCGGGCCGGTCGGCGCAGCCTTCCATAACAGCGCGGAAGGCGGAATCGACCCTGACCTCGCAATCCCATTGCGCGATCCGCCGCGAAAACCGCTTGGAGATGTGAAAACCCTCCAGCGGGAAAATGCCGCGCAAAGGGGGGTCGATCCAATGCAAATCGGCAGACAAGCGGCTTCCGGCCATCGGAAAGATGCCGATGGAATAGGCGTAAAGCAGGATTTCAGGGGTCAGCTTTTCGGTCATCGGGCCCCTTTGCCGCCCCAAATCGGGGCGGCAGCAGGCAAGGCATCGGCCATCTTAGCCAAATTGCGCGTCCAGCCATTTCTCCAGCCAATGGATGTTGTAATCGCCGTTCTGCACATCCGGTTCGGCCAGCAGCGCATGGAACAGCGGCACCGTCGTATCCACGCCATCGACGATCAACTCCCCCAATGCCCGGCGCAAGCGGGCCAAGGCTTCGGGGCGGTCACGGCCATGTACGATCAGCTTGCCGATCAGGCTGTCGTAATAGGGAGGGATCGAATAACCGGCATAAAGCGCCGAATCCATCCGAACGCCCAAACCGCCGGGGGCATGGAACACCCGAACCTTACCGGGGCAGGGCGAGAAATTCGGCAGTTTTTCGGCGTTGATGCGGACTTCGATCGCGTGGCCGTTGATCTCCAGATCTTCCTGCCCGAAGGACATCCCCAAACCGGCCGCAACGCGGATCTGTTCACGCACCAGATCAACACCAAAGATCGCTTCGGTGACGGGATGCTCCACCTGAAGCCGGGTGTTCATCTCGATGAAATAGAACTCGCCATCCTCATAGAGAAACTCCACCGTGCCAGCGCCGATGTAATTGATCTTGGCGCAGGCTTCGGCGCAGATCTTGCCGATGCGGTCGCGCAGGGCAGGGGTGATGGCGGGGCCGGGGGCCTCTTCAAAGACCTTCTGGTGACGGCGTTGAAGGGAGCAGTCACGCTCCCCCAGATGGACGGCCTTGCCCTTGCCGTCCCCAAAGACCTGAATCTCGATATGGCGCGGTTTTTGCAGGTATTTCTCAATATAGACTTCATCATTGCCGAAAGCGGCTTTGGCCTCGGACCGGGCGGTGCGGAAGGCCACTTCCAGCTCGGTCGCGTTGCGCGCCACTTTCATGCCGCGCCCGCCGCCCCCGGCGGTCGCCTTGATGATGACGGGAAAGCCGATCCCCTCGGCCACACCGATCGCCGTTTCATAATCCGCCACCCCGCCGTCAGAGCCGGGAACCACAGGAATGCCCAGCTCTTTCGCCGTCACCTTGGCGGTGATTTTGTCGCCCATGATGCGGATATGTTCCGCCGAGGGCCCGATAAAGGTGATGCCGTGATCTTCCAGCGCCTGGGCAAAGGATTCATTTTCCGACAGGAACCCATAGCCGGGGTGCACCGCTTCGGCGCCGGTAATCTCGCAGGCCGAGATGATCGCGGCCTTGTTCAGATAGCTATGCGTGCTGGAGGCGGGGCCGATACAAACGCTTTCATCGGCCATCCGCACATGCATCGCATCGGCATCGGCGGTCGAGTGCACAGCAACCGACTTGATCCCCATCTCCTGACATGCGCGAATGACGCGAAGGGCGATTTCGCCGCGATTGGCGATCAGGATCTTTTCGAACATGCTTCGCCCCTTATTCGATGATCATCAGAGGCGCGCCGAATTCGACTGCGCTGCCATCCTCCACCAGAATCCGGCGCACGGTTCCTGATTTCGGGGCCGGAATATGGTTCATGGTTTTCATCGCTTCGATGATCAGCACCGTTTGCCCTTCGGACACGACGCTGCCAATGGTCACGAAGGGGGCCGCGCCCGGCTCTGCCGCCATGTAGACCGTCCCAACCATCGGAGAGGTCACAGCACCGGGATGCTGGGCGGGGTCTGCCATCGGTGCGGCGGGCACGCCGGGGGCTGCTGCCGCTGGTACCGGGGCGGCCATTGCCATCTGGACCGGGGCCGCGCCCTGAACCGTGGTCGTCACGATATTGGCTTGCTTTACAACTCGAACATTCAGGCTGTCATCATCGCCGTAATCGCGTTTCACGGAAAGTTCGGTCAGATCGTTGCTGTTCAGAATTTCTGCAAGCGCCTTGATAAAGGCGACGTCCGCGTCCGTCGAATGTGTGCTCATACCGTCCTCGATTGGCTTTATCCCTTAGGTGCCGGCCTTTTTGACCAGTTTACACCATCGTAATCGCGCATCTTATACGCCAGCAAGGCCATGGTGGAAAGTGGCAGTTGCATCTGAGCCATGGCGGGAGCCTGCCGAGTTGCTCAGAAAACAGGCAAATGTGACGGCGCAGCGAAATTCTTGCTGCCGCAAAAATTTACCATTTGATAAAAAAAATGACCTGTGGCAGCCTTTCCCTATCAGCCCAAGATTGCGGAGGGATCTGCCTTGCCCAACAGCCCAATGACTGCCGGTATTCAGCCGGAACGCCTCACCAGCGATGCCTATGCGCGCAATTTCTCAGATCTGGAGCCGCCGCTTGACGGGCATGAAGCCCATGTTGCGGCGGATCGGTGCTATTTCTGCCATGATGCGCC
>JAQWYA010000105.1 GCA_029254215.1 Pseudorhodobacter sp.
GGTCCTTGTCGCCGATGATGACAGAGTTCATGCGCCTTTTGCCCTTGGATCAATTGCCAGCGGCCCAGCGACATGAGGTGGAAAAGGCCTGTGCGCTGGCCGATGCGCATCGCTCGGCCCAAAGCAGGCTTTACCTGCCGCCAGCCGCGCGGGCAGAGGTGATGGCGGAATATGCGCGGGGCAACAGGGCTGTGGCGCGCCGCTATTTCGGGCGGGACCAGCTGTTTCTGGACCCGATTCCTAGCGCAGAGGCCCCGCTCGCTGATACGGGCTTGCCCAGCCATCTGCCCGATTTGTTCCGCGATCTTTTGGCCCCGGTGATCACGGCCTTGTCGCGCCCTGCCGCGGAGGCGGCGATGGTGGCAACAAGGCCGGGCCGGCGTTCGGACGCGGCTTAAAGCACGTAGCGGCTCAGATCGGTGGAGCGGGAGAGTTCGCCAAGATGGGTCTCCACAAAGGCGGCATCGACCAGAACCGCATCACCGCTGCGATCCGGAGCTGAGAAGGAGAGGTCTTCAAATACCCGCTCCATCACGGTGTAAAGCCGCCGCGCCCCAATGTTTTCAACGGATTGGTTCACCTCGGCGGCGATCTTGGCCAAAGCGGCGATGCCTTCGGGGGTGAAAGAGACCGTAACACCTTCCGTCCCCATCAGCGCCGTGTATTGCAGCGTCAGCGCATTGTCGGTTTCCGTGAGGATACGGACGAAATCGGCCTCGGTCAGGGCGCGCAACTCCACCCGGATCGGCAGGCGGCCCTGCAATTCGGGCAAAAGGTCCGACGGTTTGGCGATGTGAAACGCCCCCGAGGCGATGAACAGGATGTGATCGGTTTTCACCGGCCCGTATTTCGTCGAAACGGTCGTGCCTTCGATCAGCGGCAGCAAATCACGCTGCACCCCCTCGCGCGACACATCGGCCCCGCGCGCATCGGCACGGGCGCAAACCTTGTCAATCTCGTCGATAAAGACGATTCCGTTTTGCTGAACCGCCTCAAGCGCGGCCAGTTTCACGGTTTCATCATCCAGAAGCTTATCTGCTTCCTGCCCGATCAGAAGTTCGTAACTATCGGAAACCGTTACCTTTTTGCGCATGGTTCGGCCGCCAAAAGCCTTGCCGAACATCTCTTGCAGGCCCTGCATCTGCGTTTCCATTCCGGCCCCGCCCATATTCATCATGGGGAAAGGCGAGGCGGTATCGGGCACCTCCAGTTCGATCAGCGTGTCGTCCAACTCGCCGGATTTCAACTTGCGGCGAAACATCTCGCGTGTTTGGTCGCGAGCATCCTTTCCGGCCAGCGCCTCAATCACCCGATCTTCGGCGGCTTTTTGCGCGCGGGCCTTCACGTCTTCGCGCATCTGCTCGCGGGTGTCGATCATCGCCGTATCCATCAAATCCCGGATGATGCTTTCGACATCGCGCCCGACATAGCCCACTTCGGTGAACTTCGTCGCCTCGATCTTGAGGAAGGGCGCGCGGGCCAGCTTTGCCAGACGGCGGCTGATCTCGGTTTTGCCGACACCGGTGGGGCCGATCATCAGGATATTCTTGGGGTACACTTCATCGCGCAGATCGGCGCTGAGTTGCTTGCGCCGCCACCGATTGCGCAGGGCCACAGCCACGGCGCGCTTGGCATCGGATTGGCCGATGATGTGGCGGTCGAGTTCCGAGACGATTTCCCGAGGCGTCAGATCAGTCATGTCAGCTCCTGATAGGGGGGAAGGCGGTTCTTGCCTGGAAAATCGGGCAGGGCGCGCATCAGGCGAAGGCGCAGGTCCGTCCAGAAAGTGCCAAGGCTGGTCAGGCCAAGTCCGACAACGAAGAGGACGAGCGCCCAGGAGGAAGGGCTGTCCGGATCGGCGAGTGTGTAGCTGATCAGGAAGATGAGGTAGCCGATCCCCGCCGTGAGGAAGGAGCGGCGGTCAATGATCAAGGCCAGGGCCGAAATCAGAACAAGCGAAATCGCCAGAAGGACGAAGCCGGGGCCGGGGCCCATGTTGTAGAAGGTCAGCGCCACGGTATTGACCAGTGCCGGGGCCGCGAGGATGTGCAGCCAGAAGGCGCTCGCGGCATTGCGGCCCAATCGATACGGGTCTTTCATGTCGAACCACAGGCCACCCGCGAGGGCCGCGAAGCCAAACAGCAGCGTTCCGATCGGCAAGGCAGAGCCGCTGCGCAGGTCAAACACGCGCGAAAGCCCGTTTGCGGCAAGTTCTGCCGTATCAAGATTGGCGGTAAGCGTGATCGCGATCCCGAAGCCGCAGAGCCCGATCAGGAACACCGTAAAGGGCAGGCGGAATCGCCGATACCACAAGACCAGCAAGACTGCCGTCCCCAAAAGCACGAGGGCAAGGCCGGTGGAGTCGCGCAGCCCGTCCTCCCAGATCGCGGCAAGCGCCCAAGTGCTCGCCCAGACCGCCGCCCCGGCATAGGCCGATACAAGTGTGATTGACGGAAGCATCATGCGGCGCTTCAGCGTGTAATAAGTGGCGGCCCACCAAGCCAGCGCGCCATAGGCGACGAGGATAAGGCCGCTTCCGTCCATCAGCATCGCAATGCCGACCATCCCGGCGATCAGGATTGACATGCCAACGGCGACGAAAATCTCGGCAAAGCCCTTGAACAGCTCGAAGGGTTCGTCTTCTGCCTGACGAAATCCGGCACGCGCCTGCGCCGTTGCCAAAAGGCTGGCGGCCTGCGCCTCGGTCACGGTGCCGGCGGCCACAGCGGCGCGCAGATCGTCGCGGGTCAGGGTGTCGCCTGTGTCAGCCACGGATCGCCTCCACCGTCAGGTTGCCATTGGTATAGACGCAGATATCAGCGGCAATCGCCATGGCGCGACGGGCGATCTCTTCGGCGGGCATATCGGTGGCCATCAAGCCGCGCGCGGCGGCCAGCGCAAAATTGCCGCCTGACCCGATCGCCGCGATGTCATGTTCCGGTTCCAGCACATCGCCTGCGCCGGTGATGACGAACAGATCCCGCCCGTCCGTCACAATCAGCATGGCTTCGAGGTTGCGCAGGTATTTGTCCATCCGCCAGTCTTTCGCCAGATCGACACTGGCCCGCGCCAATTGCCCCGGCGTTGCCTCCAGCTTCTTCTCCAACCGTTCTAGCAGGGTGAAGGCGTCAGCGGTCGAGCCTGCAAAGCCCACCACCACATCCTGACCGCCGGGCGTCAGCCGCCGCACCTTGCGCGCGCTGCCCTTGATCACCGTTTGGCCCAAGGAGACCTGCCCATCGCCCGCGACGACCACCTCACCCCCGCGCCGAACCGCCAGAATGGTGGTGCCATGCCAGCCGGGAAACCTGTCATCTGCCATTTTCATACTCCGTTCCGTCTGCCCCTATATGGCCCTCTGGCCGGGTGGGTACAAGCCAGCCCGCCAGAGAGGGCTTTTCAAACAGAAGCCAACGCGTCACAAAGACGGCGGAAAATGAGGGGGAGCTTCATGGCAGTCCAGAACCCGAAAGCGCTTTTGCGCGCGTTGTTTGACCGCGCAGTAGAGGTCGCCGACCCGATGCGCAGCCTTGCAGAGCATTTGCCCCCGAAGCCCGCCGGTCGCGTTGTCGTGATCGGGGCGGGCAAGGCCAGCGCCCGGATGGCCGAGGCTGTCGAAGCCGCTTGGGGCCGCTGCGAAGGGCTGGTGATCACGCGCTACGGCTATGCGCGGCCCTGTCAGGGGATCGAGATTGTCGAGGCCGCGCATCCGGTTCCCGATGCCGCAGGACAGCAAGCCACGGCGCGGATGCTGGAATTGCTGCGCGGCTTGGGGCCCGAGGATTTCGTTCTGGCGCTGATTTCGGGCGGGGCGTCGGCGCTTTTGGTGCAGCCCCCGGAAGGGATCACGCTGGAGGAAAAGAAAGCCGTCAATGCCGCGCTTCTGGCCAGTGGCGCACCGATCGACCGTATGAACGTCCTGCGCAAACATCTGAGCGATGTGAAGGGCGGGCAACTTGCGGCGGCGGCCTATCCTGCGCGGATGCTGTGCCTGATGATCTCGGATGTGCCGGGGGATGACCCTGCTTTCATCGGTTCTGGCCCGACGGTGGGGGATAGCTCTACCGTTGCAGATGCGCGAGGCGTTGTGGAACGCTGGAAGATTGAGGTTCCGGCTTCCGTCACGGCGCGGCTGGACGGGATCACGGGGGTTATTCCGCCGGGGGATGAGCGTCTGTCGCGGGTTGAGAACCGGATCTATGCCGCCCCGGCGCAGTCTTTGGCAGCGGCGGCTGAATTGGCGCAGGGCTATGACATCCGCCAGCTTGGTGACGCGCTCGAAGGCGAGGCGCGCGAGGTTGCCGCTGATCAGGCGGCCCATGCGCTGTCGTTGCAGGCGGCTCTCAAGCCCGGCGATGCACCGATCTTGCTATTGTCGGGCGGGGAGTTGACGGTGACGCGGCGCGGCAACGGGGTGGGCGGGCCGAATGCCGAGTTTTGCCTCGCTCTCGCGCTGAGCTTGAACGGCGCTAAAGGGATCGACGCGATTGCCTGCGACACCGATGGCGTGGACGGTGCCGCCGAAGTTGCCGGCGCCTTGGTGGATGAGACAACGCTTGCGCGGGCCACCAGCCTTGGGATCAGCGCCACGGAGGCTTTGGCACGCAACGATGCGCACAGCTTTTTCGCCGCAATCGGGGATCAGGTCGTGACCGGGCCAACTTTGACAAATGTTAATGATTTCAGGGCAATACTGATACGGCCCTTGGGGTAACCATGGCAGAGCTGTACCTTCACCTGCCCTCACCGATGCGCGAGGATGCAGCGCGGGGGGATGTGAACATCGTAAACCGGATCGCCAAGGCGGTTGCGCCTTCCGGCTATGATCTGGTGTTTTGCGGTGAGGAGGAAGCGCTGGGCGCAGAAGGCCTGCATCTTTTGCACATGCGAGAGCCGGAAGCCCCCAACACGCTGACCCTGCGCCGCGCCTATACCTATCCGTTCTGGCAGATTGAGGCGACCAATCAACGCTGGAACTTCGATGTGGCGAAGGCCGTGTTCGACCCCTCAAAGATTGAGGCAGATCAGGCGCGGCCCTTCTTTCGCCGCTGGCGCGAAAAGTTTCTGGGGGCGGGGCCAACCCGGCGTGAGGGTTTTATTTTCATGCCGCTGCAAGGCCGCCTTGGTCTGCATCGGTCGTTTCAGGCGATGAGCCCTTTGGCGATGATCGAGGCAACGCTTGCCGCCGATCCAAAGCGAGAAGTTCGCGCAACGCTCCACCCGCGCGAGGTTTACGAACCTGCGGATCTGGCGAAGCTGGACGCTTTGGCCGCCCGCTTTCCCCGTTTTCGCTGCATCAAGTCCGAGGCCCGCGATCTGATCCTGTCTTGCGACTATGTCGTGACGCAGAATTCCTCTGTTGCCTTGCATGGGTTTTTTGCCAAGAAGCCGGCGGTCTTGTTTGCGGGCATTGATTTTCATCACATCGCCGGGTCCGTTCTGCGCGACGGCGTGGCGACGGCCTTTGAAACGCTGGAAGAACCGCGCGACTATGCGGCCTATCTGTTCTGGTTCTTCAAACTGAACTGCGTGAATGGCGGCGCGCCCGAGGCCGAGGCCCAAATCCTCGCGCGGTTTCGGCGGCATGGCTGGCCAGTTTAGGACTCTTTGCCAAAACAGCAAAAAGGGCGGCCCGAAGGCCGCCCCTTTTAGAAAATCCCGTCAGGTTCAGACGGCAGAGGCGATCCAGCTTGCGAGGGCCGCCTTGGGTGCAGCCCCGACCTTGTTAGAGACGACCTGACCATCCTTGAACATGAACAGCGCCGGAATGCCGCGGACACCCAAAGCAGCCGGGCTGTCGGGGTTCTCATCGACATTGATTTTCACGATCTTGACCTTGCCTTCATACTCGGCCGAAAGCTCTTCCAGAGCGGGGCCGATCTGACGGCAGGGGCCGCACCATTCGGCCCAGAAATCCACGACCACCGGGATCGAGGATTGGCGGACTTCTGCGTCAAAGGTGGCGTCGGTTACGGCGGTGGTGGCCATTACATATCTCCTGAATGGAATGTGTTGACATTGAACGTAAGGGCGCACCCTTCCCGCGTCAAGGGAGTGTGGCACGACCCCATGCCGACCTCACGATATCGGGAGGAAGGGGCATCAGTTGTGCCGTCGCGGTCCACAAGAGCGCGACCTCAATCTGACGATCGGGATAGATCTGGCGCAGGGCATGGTCATAGGCCCCCATCTGCCGCAAGAGCCCTTCGGGAACGGCGGCCATGGTTTCAGGAATAAGCTGATTCGACTTGAAATCCACCGCCAGAACGCGGGTCGCGGTAACGATCAGCCGGTCCACCGTGCCGTTCAGCGTCAGAGGCCCGGCGCTTGCCGTCAGATCAACTTCGGTCAGGGCTTCGGCGGCAAAAAGCTCCGGCAAGGTGCTGACAACCTGCGCCGCTTCGGCCAGCAGGGCATCGCGGTCCGGGGCCGTTGGCAACAACGCAGCGGCAAGCGGCCCCCATTGCGCGGCGGGATGGTTGGGCAGATGTTCCAGCAACAGATGCAACCTTGTGCCGCGCGCCATCGCCTCGGCGGTTCCGTCGTCGCCGCTCAGATCCCCGGCGAGCGCTTTTGCCCCGCCAAGCCCCGAGGGCGTCAGGGGTTGAGGCGGTCTGGGCGCATCGGGGGCATCGACGCCGACCCAATCGGGCAGCGGCACGGTGGTTTCGGCCTCGGGCGCGGGGCGGGCGGGCATGGGTTCTGGCCAATCCCCTTCACACAGGGTCAGGCCCCCTTCGGGCGTTGGCACCGCCCCCGCCGCCAAAAGCGCATCGCGGATCATCTGGTACCAGACCTTGCCGCCCGCATCATCCTTGCCGATATCGCCCGAAGCCGCGACGATCAGCCAGCTTTGGGCCCGGGTCATCGCGACGTAAAGCAGGCGGAGGGCCTCTTCCTCTTCTTTCTGGCGGCGCTGGGCAAGGGCGGCGGCGATCTGCGAGGGGCTTTTCCCGGCGACCGTTTTCCAGACGGGACCATCGGGCAGGACATAAATCTCTTCGCTGTCTTGCGATCTGTGGGTGGCGGTATCGGGTAGAATGACGATCGGGGCCTCAAGGCCCTTTGCGCCATGCACTGTCATGACGCGGATCTTGTCGCCCGCACTGTCCATCTGGCGTTTGACCTGCACGTTATCGGCATCCAGCCAGCCCAGAAATCCGGTGAGGCTGGGGACTTCGGCCCGCTCATAGGCCAGCGCCTGATTGAGCAGTTCGTCAATGCCGTCCTCGGCATCCGCGCCAAGCCGCGCCAAGAGGTTCTGCCGCCCGTTAAAGCGGGTCAGAGCACGTTCGATCAGATCATAGGGGCGCAGAAAATCCGCACTGTCGAGCAGGGCGCTCAGCGTGCGGCGGGTGGCGGAATGCGCCTCATCGGCGCGCAGGGCTTCCCACAGATAGCCCTTTCGGGGTTGGGCGAGGGCGTAAATCTCTTGCTCGGTCCAGCCGAACAGAGGGCTGCGCAGACAGGTTGCTAGCGACAGATCATCTTCGGGCGTCGCCAGAAAAGACAAAAGCGCCGTGATATCCTTGACCGCCAGAACCGCGCCCAGTTTCAGCCGATCCGCGCCCGCAATCGGAAGCCCGGCAGATTTGCAGGCGCTGATCACCTCTTCGAAGATCGGGGACCGTTTGCGCACAAGGATCAGGAAATCGCCGGCATGAACCGGGCGAAAGCCAGTTTTCCCCATGATCTGCGCGCCGGAGTCGATCATGGCCGAGATCTGCGCCGCCACGGCCCGACCCAGACGCGCCGCGTGATGCGCATCCGACCGCAGATCGACCGGATCAAACCATTCAGGCTCTTCAGGGGTTTTGGCGGGTTCGAACACGGGCCACAGATCGACACGGCCCGGCATATCGGCCTTGAAAGCGATGTGCTTGACCTCACCGCCAAGCCCCGCCTCTCTGCGTTCGTCAAAGGTCAGGTCAACCAGACGCAGGATCGTGGGGCTGGAGCGGAAGGAATGCGCCAGAACCATATCCTGCAACGGGGCTTGAACCGCTGCCAGCTTATCCTGGAACAGGCTGCGCTTGACATCAAAGGCCGCAACCTCGGCCCCCTGAAACGAATAGATCGACTGTTTCTTGTCACCGACCACGAAGATCGTGCGAGGCTCTGTCCGCGCGCTGCGGCCCGAGGTGAATTCATCGGCCAGCAGTTCGATCACCTTCCACTGGTTGGGGCTGGTATCTTGCGCCTCATCCACAAGAATGTGGTCGATCCCGCCATCCAGCCGGAACAACACCCATTGCGCCACGCGCGGATCGGTCAGAAGCGCCTTGGCGCGGGTAATCAGATCGTCAAAGTCCAAAAGCCCCCGTGCTGCCTTGCGGGCCTCATATTCCGGCAACAACGCTGCGGCAAAGCGGTGCAGGCAGGCCGTGCGTCTGGCCGCCGTAAACGCCAACCGGGGTTCGCGCCCCTGTTCGACCCGGCCCATCAGCGCGTTCAGCCGATCAAGAAGGTCCCCCAGTTGGGCGCGGGTGGCCTTGGTGGGAAAGCTGTCGATCTTGGCGGAAAAGGGGGTCGCCGTTTTTGGGCCGGTCAGAAACACGTCCTCGAAGACGGCAATATCCTCAAGGCTGATCTGCGTCAGATCAAGCCTGGACAGCTTTTCGGCGGCCTTCACATCATTGGCGGAGCCTTTCGCAAGATGGCCGATCACCTGCGCAAGCCAAACCTCTTCTCCGCCCAGCAGCACATTGCCCAAAAGCTCCGCCGCGGAGGCATCGGGCGGCAGGCCAAACAGCGCAAGGCAGTCTGCCTCGGATTTGGGCTGCTGAAAATCGGCGCGGCGTCGGCAGACCTCTGCGCCCAAAGAGGAAAAATCCTCTCCGGTATAGGCTTTGGCCAGATCGAGGATCACGTCGGGGGCAAGGCTTTCGGCCAGTTCGTTCAACAGATCATCGCGCAAAAGGGCGCTGGCGCGGTCATCCATCTCGGTGAATTGCGGCGAAACCCCGGCTTCTAGGGGGAAGCGGCGCAACAGCGAGGCACAAAAGGAATGGATCGTCTGGATCCGCAGCCCGCCCGGCGTTTCAATCGCGCGGGCGAACAACTGCCTTGCGCGCGCCAATCGGGACGCGTCAATCCTGTCTTCAACGCCGAGGTCCTGCAACGCGATGCGCAGGGCTTCATCCTCTTTCATCGCCCAATCCCCGAGCCGGGCAAAGAGGCGGTTCTGCATCTCGGTCGCGGCGGCTTTGGTATAGGTCAGACACAGGATCTTGCCGGGATCGACCCCCGACAAAAGCATCCGCGCAACCCGGTCCGTCAGAACCCGCGTCTTGCCCGACCCGGCATTGGCCGAAAGCCATGTGGAGAGCGCCGGGTTTGCGGCCTGGACCTGCCGTTCGGTGGCGTCATCGCGGCGGCTCATCCCACGTCCTCCGGTTCGGGCTTGTCGGTCAGTTCCCATTCGCCAAAGCGGGCCAGATCATCGTAATCGCCCTGAATGCGCGTCGTCAGCATGGCGCGGCGTGAGGTGAATCCCTGATCCGGGCTAAGATAGCGTGCGATCAGGCTTGTGAGTTCTTCCCAGGCGGTTTCCAACTCTGCCGCGCTGGGGGTGCCACTTTCAATCTTCGGAGAGGAGCCAAGACCGATATAGGTGTATCCCGCAACCTCTTGTGGCCCGGCCAAAGCCTCGAACCCGCCGCGCAGAACCATCGCGGCCTCCAGCAAAAGCTGTTTGTCGAATTGCTCTTGTTGTTTGGTGGTTGGGGGTGTGCCGGTCTTGTAATCGAACAGGCGCACGCGCCCATCGTCAAGAATATCAATGCGGTCCGGCTTGGCGGTCAGTGTGAACCCAAGGGATGCAATCGTCGCGCGGCCCTGCTTTTCAAGCACAACGGGAATGCCGCCCAGATTGGCTTCGGCCTCGAGAAAGAAATCGGCAGCGCGGGCGAGTTTCGCCAACCACAAGGCGCGGGCGGCGGGCCAGGGAACCTCTGACAGTAGAATGTCCTTCGCAGTTGCCAGCAGACGCGCGCGCGCCTCGAGCCGGGTTTCAGAGGCGGGACGGTTGCGGATGAAGCCTTCCAATACCTTGTGCAAAACCGAGCCGCGCATCCGTGCATCGGGTTGGGCGCGCAGCGGGTCCAGTTTTCGCAGCCGCAGGATGTAGCGGGCATAAACCGCATAGGGGTCGCGGATCAGGCGGCTGATCCCGGTAACGGGCAGTTCCCTTGGGCGGGCGGCCACTGGCGGGCGCGGGGCGGGCCGGGATGCCGCTGCCACCTTTTTAGCCGGAGCCTCGGCCTGGCTGGCCAGATCAAGCCAGAGCGCGCCGCGCTCGCGCATGTCAGCCAAAGCCTTTGGCCCGTTCTGGTCCGGCAGGCCGCCCAGCAGGTTTGTCAGCCGGTTCAGCCAGCGCGAGGCCACGGTTTCCGCTTCGGCATTGCGCAGGGCGCGGGTCAGAACCACCTCAGGCGCGCCGATCGCAAGTTGGTAATCATGGGCTGAAAGGCCGATCCGCCGCTCTGGCAGCAGCAACCCGGCCTCCAGCCGCATCTGGCGGTTCATCCACGGGTCGGGCGCTGGAATTTGCGGCCAGATGCCATCATTCAACCCCCCCAGAATGACAAGATCCGCCTGCAACTCGCGCATTTCGCGCGGGCCAAGGATCAGGATGCGGGGATGGGCCTGCACGGTTTCGCGCAAGACACCTTGATTGAGCAGTTGCTCCAGCAGGTTGCGGTAATCTGCGGCGCGCATCTCGCTGGCATAGCTGCCCTCTTCGGCCTCTGCCTCCAGCTCGGTCAGGATGGCTTGCGCCTTTTCGCCAGCCTCCTTTTCCCAAAGCGCGCCGGTGGGCGTTCCCTCGGGCCCGGTTGCAAGCGCCTCAGAAATCCGGCGATGCCGCAACGCGTGGCGGGACAGGGTATCGGGGCCGGGTTCGTCGTCAAACAGCGCGGAAACCAGCCAGTCCATCCATGGCAGAATGGCTTTGTCGTCCTGCGCGTCGGCCCAGGCGCGGAGGCTTTCCGGGCCGGGAAAGACAGGCCCCTTTCGGCGCAGTTGACGTTCAAGGCTGCGGGTAAAGCGCAGGTGGTTGCCCCGATCCGCGCCCGAGGCAGTCAGCGGATGCTTGAGCAAGGCCAAAAGCGCCTCGGCCGTCAGCTTTGTGTCCAGCAGATGGGCCACATGGCGCAGCAACCGCCCCGGCGGCGACAAGGCAAGCGGGCGCCCGGCGCTGTCATCGGGGGTAATGCCCCAGCGATCAAGCGCGGCGGTGACCTGCCGCGTCAGGCCTCTGTCCGGGGTCACAAGCGCCACCACCCGCCCGGTCTCGGCGGTTTGGCGGAGCATCAGGGCAATGGCCATCGCCTCATGGCGCGGTGTCGGGGCTTCCAGCAAACTCAGGGCCGAACAGGCGGGGATCAGGCTGGGCAGGGTCTTGCCCTCGGACAGCCATTGATCGGTGACCGGTGCCGGCCGCAAGGACAGGGAGATCAGCCGGTTGCGCTCGGGGCAGGGGGCCGGGTCCGCCGTCCAGGGCGCGATGTCCTTGGGCGACAGGCCCAACCCATCCAGCAGCCGCACGGTGCGGAACTGCGGGTGATCTTCGGCGGTCATCGTATCGGCAAGCGTGGGCCAAACGGCGTCCGGCAGGTCAAAATCATGGCCCGGCAAGATCAAGGCCCCTTGCGGCAACCGGGCCACGGCCTGCATCAGGGCTGCCGTCGTTCCGCGCGACCCGGTGGAACCTGCCACCAGCACGGGATCAGCCGGAGGCTCGGCAAGCCAGCTTTCCACCAGCTTTTCCATCAGCCGCCGCTGCCGCCCTTCGCTGTCGGGGGCGGTCTCGTTCGTCAGAAAGCCTGCGACGATCTTCATGAACTCTTTGGTGCGCGCCCAATGCGCCGAATGATCCGCGACATTCAGGTTTGCAATCGTCTCGGGCGCGACAGCTTCGCCCTGCATCTCATCCATCAGGGCAGCGAGGCTATCGGCCAGATCAAACAGGGCGCTGCGCGGGGCAATATCCGGGGCGAGCCGCATCAGACCCTCGATCATCTGCGCCAGCAACAAGCGCCGCCGCAGGGGGGATACGGCGGCCGCGACGCCCGAAAGCGGAAGGTCGCGGCCCAGATCGGTGACCAACCGCAACCGAGGCAGCAGCCCCGGACCGAGAGCGCCAAACGCCTCGATCATGCGGCTGCGCATCCGGTCGGTGTTGACGTAAAGCGTGACGCGGGCCATCGCCTCGGGCGGGGCGTCGCGAAGCCGCGCCTTGAGGCCCGCGGCCAGAGATTTCGGAAAATCCACACCGGGGGGCAGGCCAAAAATCCGAGGGGAGCCGGGGCTAAACATCCTGCGCCCTCAGCATTGTTTCGGCCATGGTGATGCCTTCGGGGCGGCCTACGTCGCACCAGCCACCGGGATAGCGCAGGCCAAAGGCGCGACCCTCGGCAATCATCTTGTCCCACAGCAGGTTCAACGAAAAGGCGGTTTGCGCAATCCCGGCCAGCCCGGCGGGATTGAGGATCTGCGCCCCAAGATAGGCGAGCCCGCCAGCCGTTGCGCGGGTGATCCGGCCATCTGCCTCCAACGTGAAATCGCCGCTTCCGCCATAGCCCAGCGCCGCTTCTGGTTCTGCCAGCAGCAGCAAGGCATCCATCCGGCCCGCATCCCAATGGTTCGCAAGAAGGCGCAAGGGGTTCGCCCCGGCCCAGACCGCATCGCTGTTCAGCGTGAAAACCGGCCCCTCGCCCAGAAGGGGCAAGGAGTGGCGCAGTCCGCCGCCGGTTTCAAGGATCTGCGCACGCTCCCATGACAGTGCGATTTCGGGGCGGGCCTGAAGATGCTCGGCGATCTGCTCTCCCCGATAATGCAGGTTCACGACGATCCGGCGCAGGCCCAGCCCGTCGGCCTGATCCAGCGCATGATCCAGAAGGCAGCGACCCGCAACCGGGATCAGAGGCTTCGGCCTCTCGGCGGTCAAAGCGCCCATCCGGGTGCCAAAACCCGCCGCAAACACCATTAAGCTGTCGGGAACGTGGCGCATTTGCGGCGTATCCTTTCAAGGTTTTCGGGCGTGGGCGCGGGTAAAGCATCAGTGCAGAGTTGCGCCAGCGGGGCAAGGGCAGGATGCGCCAGATTGCGCTGTAACTGCCCCCAGACTCGCGGGATCAAGTGCAGATAGCCCGGCTTTCTGGCAACAAGGCAAAGCCGCGCGAAAATCCCAAGGATCCGCAAGGCCCGTTGCGCGCCCAAAACCGCATAGGAGGCCGTAAAGTCCGGATCCGCCCGACCCTGTGAAAACTGGGCGATCATCTGAGCTTCCAGCGCGGGCGGCACATCGCGGCGGGCGTCCTGCAAAAGCGACACCAGATCATAACCGGGCTGTCCCATCTGGGCGAGCTGGAAATCCAGCAAACCGACGCGGGCAAGCCCTTTGCGATCCGGCAGCCAAAGCAGGTTTTCGGCGTGGTAGTC
>JAQWYA010000106.1 GCA_029254215.1 Pseudorhodobacter sp.
TCATGGTCATGATCGTGGCCCTCAGCGTCCCCATAGGGTTGAAGGGCGGTATCCGGCACGGCCAGCAGCCGCATTTGGGGGGCGTCTGCCTCCAGCCCTGTCAGGGCGCGGTCCAGCCAAGATGTCAGTTCGGGCCCGACCCAAATGATCAGATCTGCCTCGGTCAGGGCCTGCGCCTGACTTGGGCGCAACTGAAAATCATGGGTGTCACCGCCTTTTCCCAGCAGGAGGTCAGGCGCCCCCAGATCGCCCATCACCGAGGATACAAGCGCGTGAACCGGAGGAATATCCGTGATGACTCGCAGAGTTTGGGCTTGAACGGCAGGGGCCAGTAGGCAGAAAGCTACGGCGGACATCAGATTGCGCATATGTTTACCCCTTGATCGCTTGCAACGTGCTGACGGTGAATGTATGTTATATCGTAACAAGTCAAGGGATGCCAATGACGACCACGCCAAAAAAGCCGGCTTTCGCCGATCACGACCACCGCCATTGCGCGGATGGAGGGCTTGCCTTGGCCGAGGCCCTTTTGGCGGAACGGGGCGCGCGTTTGACCCCGGTGCGCCGCCGAACCCTTGAAATCCTGCTGGAAGAGCATCGCGCCCTGGGCGCCTATGACGTGCTCCAACGCCTCGCCGCCGAGGGGTTCGGCCATCAGCCCCCCGTTGCCTATCGGGCGCTGGAATTTCTGGTGGATCAAGGGCTTGCGCATCGTGTGCAGCGGCTCAATGCCTTTACGGCCTGTATGCATCCCGGCGAAGCCCATGCCCCGGCCTTCCTGATTTGCCGGGTCTGCAATCTGGTGGCGGAACTTCCCGCCGCCGCCCTGCGGACGGCCCTTGAAGCCGCAGCCGGGGCGCAGGGTTTTTTGGTGGAGCGCAGCAATATCGAGGCGCTGGGCCTCTGCCCCACATGTCAGGAGGCCGCGGCATGAGCCTGATTTCCGCAAGCGGGGTCTCTGTCCGTTTTGGCGGCGCAGAGGTTCTCAGCCGCGTCAGCCTGAGCCTGTCCGCCGGAGAGATCGTGACCGTTGTTGGGCCGAACGGGTCGGGGAAATCGACGCTTTTGCGGGCTTTGCTGGGCATACAGCGGCTCTCGGGTGGGAAAGTAGCGCGGCGGCCGGGTCTGCGAATCGGCTATGTGCCGCAAAGGCTGGCGATTGACCGGTCTTTGCCCATGACGGCGCGGCGCTTTTTGTCCTTGCCCCGGCCTTGCACGGACGCGCAGGCCGCCGCCGCCCTGACGCGCTGCGGCGTGGCGGATTTGGCAGATCGGCAGATGGTGGCGCTTTCGGGGGGGCAATTGCAGCGCGTTCTTCTGGCGCGGGCTTTGCTGCACGCACCTGAGATTCTGATTTTGGACGAACCGACCCAAGGTCTCGATCAGCCCGGAGAGGCGGGTTTCTACCGCCTGATCGAAGAGGTGCGGCGCGATACGGGCGTGGCTGTTTTGCTGGTCAGCCATGATCTGCATGTCGTGATGGCCGCCAGTGATCGGGTGATCTGCCTCAATGGGCATGTGTGCTGCGAAGGGGCGCCTCATGTCGTGTCCCAAGCGCCAGAATATCGGGCGCTGTTCGGGTTCGGCACGCAGGGCGCGCTAGCGCTTTACCGTCATGACCATGACCACAGTCACGGCCCAGCGGATGGCCCGGTGCATGTGCATGGCCCCGGCTGCGGGCATGACCATAGCCACGGCCCCTCGCACAGCCATGCTCAGAAAGAAGTCCACAGCCATGCTGGATGATTTCCTGACGCGCGCGGCGCTGGCCGGGGTTGGGCTTTCGCTTGCCACCGGGCCTTTGGGGTCTTTCGTTGTCTGGCGGCGGATGGCCTATTTCGGGGATGCGACCTCTCACGCTGCGATTCTGGGCGTGGCTTTGGCCTTGGCGCTGTCTTTACCGATTGCGGCAGGCACGTTGATCGTGGCGCTGGCGATGGCGCTCACGGTTTCCACCCTCGCGGCGCGGGGCTGGGCGATGGATACCACGTTGGGCGTGCTGGCGCATTCGGCGCTGGCCTTTGGTCTGGTGGCGGTCAGTTTTCTGCCGGGGGTGCGGACGGACCTCACGGCGCTGCTGTTCGGCGATATTCTGGCAGTGTCGCGCGGAGATCTGGCCATGGTCTGGGGCGGCGCCGCGCTTGTCCTTGGTCTTCTGGTCTGGCGCTGGCAGGCGCTCTTGACCACCACGCTGAGCGAAGATCTGGCCCATGCTGCAGGCCTGAACCCGGATCGGGAACGGTTGGTTTTGACCGTGGCCTTGGCGGTTGTGGTGGCCGTCGCGATCAAGATCGTCGGCGCGCTGTTGATTGCGGCGATGCTGATCATTCCGGCCGCCGCCGCACGGGGCCTGACCCGCAGCCCCGAGACGATGGCCGCCCTTGCGACCCTGATCGGGGCGGGGTCGGCGGTGGGGGGGCTGGGCCTGTCCTTCCAGTTCGATACGCCTGCAGGCCCGTCGATCATCACGATTGCGGCGCTGATCTTCACGCTGTCGGTCATGATTGCCTCTCTGCGCCGATGACCTCAGAAAGGGGCTGACGATATGATAGCTTATGTGACGGTTGGCGCGGATGATCTGGCAAAGGCCAAGCGGTTCTACGCGGCCTTCCTGCCTACCCTCGGATACACGCTGTCCGAAGGGCCGGAGGGGCTAAGCTATACGCTTCCTGTCGCAGCGGGGCAGCGCCCGACCCTACCGGATTTCTATGTAAAACCACCGTTTAACGGGGCGCCTGCCTCTGCCGGGAATGGCACGATGGTTGCCTTTGAGGCAACCACCCAAGCCGAGGTGCAAAGGTTGCATGCCGCCGCCTGTGCCGCAGGTGGTTTTGACGAAGGTCAGCCCGGCTTCCGTGCCGCCTATAGTCCGCGCTTTTATGTGGGCTATCTGCGCGATCCGCATGGCAACAAGATCGCCCTCTTCTCCTGCAATCCGGCGGAGCCGGGGCGCGACGATTAACTCTTCCTCGCCGCGTGCAATGTCGTTTTTATCTGCCAATGGTCGGGCCATATTGCCCGCGTCCCGCACAATCAGGCATGTATGGCTGAAATTCGCCCGCAGGGAGTCGCGCTAATGAAAACGCATGTCAAAGCTTTGGTTGTCGGCGGTGGTGCCGTTGGGAACGGGATCGCCTATCACCTCGCCAAGGCTGGCTGGGATACGATGCTGGTGGAGCGTGATGAGCTCACCTCCGGCTCCACTTGGCACGCAGCCGGCCTGCTGCCGTTGTTCAACATGGGCTACGCAACGACCCATATCCATAAATATTCGGTCGATTTCTACAAATCGCTGGAGGCAGAGACCGGCCTGAACGCGGGCTTTGCGGTGGTGGGCAACCTGCGCATGGCGCAGACGCAGGCGCGGATGGATGAATATATGCTGTATTCCGCCGTCGCGGAATCGGCGGATGTCTATCATGAATTCCTGACGCCCGCGCAGATGAAAGACCGCTGGCCGCTGCTGCGCACCGATGATCTGGTGGGGGCGCTCTTCCACCCGCAGGATGGCTATATCAACCCCGCCGATGTGACGCAGGCGATGGCCAAGGGCGCGCGCCAGCACGGTGCCTTGATCGAGCGCAAGATCCAGGTCGATGGCTACAAGTGGACGGGGTCCGAGTGGATCGTGTCCTGCACGCGGATGGTGGACAAGGGCGGCAACCTCGTCGCCTCTGACGAAACCTTTGAGATCCGGGCCGAGCATGTCGTCACCGCGACGGGCAACCACGCCCAGCGCACCGCGCGCCTCTTGGGCGTAAAGATCCCGGCGATTCCGGTCGAGCATCAGTTCATCGTGACCGAACCCGACCCGATGCTGGTGGAATACCGCAAGAACAACCCCGAGCACCCCGTCCTGCGCGATGCAGATGCGAAATGGTATGTGCGCGAGGAGCGTGGCGGCTGGATCCTTGGTCCCTATGAAAAAGGCGCGCCCGCGCGGTTTGAATATTCCGTGCCTGACAGCTTCCGTGCCGACCTGTTCCCGCTGGATCTGGAGCGGATCGAGGCCGAATACATGAGCATGATCCACCGGCTTCCGTCCTCGGAGACCGTGGGCCTGAAGGACGATTTCAACGGCCCGATCTGCTACACGCCGGATGGCAACCCGCTGGTCGGTCCGGTTCCGGGCTTGCGCAACATGTGGATCGCGGAAGGCTTTTCGTTCGGGATCACGGCAGCGGGTGGCACGGGCTATTATCTGGCCCAGATGATGACGCAAGGCGAGGCCGAGATCGACATGGCGAGCCTTGATCCGCGCCGCTACGGGTCGTGGATGACGACGGAATATGCAGCCCGCAAGAACGAGGAATGCTACGACCACGTCTTCATCCTGCACCACCCCGATGAGGAACGCGAAGCCTGCCGCCCGCTGCGCACGACCCCGGTCTATGACAAGCAGATCGCGCTGGGCGCCCAGATGGGGCAGGTCAACGGGTGGGAACGCCCGAACTACTACGGCCCGCTGAATGCGCCAGCCGATTTCGACCATAACTCCCGCTCGTTCCGCCGGGGCGAATGGTGGCAATATGCCAAGGCCGAGGCAGAGGCCCTGCGCGAGACCGCCGGTCTGATCGACGCTTCCGCCTTCACCAAGCACACCGTGCGCGGGGCAGGGGCGACGGCCTTCCTTGACTGGTTCACCTGCAACAAGCTGCCCAGCATCGGCCGCATCAACCTGACCTATGCGCTGACCGCCACAGGCACCACGCGCACCGAATATACCATCGTGCGCAATGGTTTGAACGACTATTACCTCGTCTCCGCCGGGGCGTGGACGGCTTATGACGCCGACTACATGCGCAAGGCGGCCGAGGATTTCATGGCGGGCGGTGGCGAGCCTGTGGAAATCAACGATGTCACCACCCAATGGGGCGTCTTTGCGCTGGCCGGCCCGAATGCCCGCAAGATCCTGCGGGAAATCGTCAAGGATGCAGACCCGGACACCGTTCTGTCGAACAAGCGTTTCCCCTGGCTGACGGCCCGCAAGATCGAATTGGGCATGTGCCCCGTCAACGCGATCCGTGTGGCCTATACGGGCGAGCTGGGCTGGGAATTGCACCACCCGATCGAGATGAACCGCTATCTGTGGGACTTGTTGCAAAAGGCCGGGGCCAAGCATGGCATGAAGCTGGTGGGTGCACGGGCGCAAAACTGGCTGCGGCAAGAGAAATCCTACCGCGCTTTCGGCACCGAACTGGGCCGCGATGCAACCCCGATGGAAGCCGGGCTCGACCGTTTCATCGACCTGTCAAAAGAGTTTCAGGGCAAGCAGGCGATGATCGACACTGGTATTCGCGCAAAATGCGTGACTGTGCTGATCGACGGCCCGGATGACACCGATCCTTGGGGCAAAGAGGCGATCTTTGTCGATGGCAAGAAGGTTGGCCGTCTGACCTCGGGCGGTTGGTCGGTGGCCTTTGGCAAGCAGATCGGCATGGGCTATGTCTCGCCCGAACTGGCCGCCGTTGGCACCAAGCTGAAGGTCAAGATGCTGCTGCAGGAATGGGATGCCGTTGTGGTCGAAGACAGCCCCTTCGACCCGAGCAACGCCCGGATCCGCATTGACGGCTAAGACCGTTTAGGGACCAGACCAAAAAACGCCCGGACCAATCGGTTCGGGCGTTTTGCATGGGTGGGGCAGGTTAGAGGTCAGGCAAATCGCAGCGGTGACAGCGCGCCGATCAGCGCGGTATCGGCGTCGGGGCTGTTCCCCAAAATCAGATCAGCGGCCAGTTGCGACGCGGCGGGGCAGGATTGAAACCCGTATCCGCCTTGCCCTGCCAGCCAGAAGAACCCCGGCACTGCCGCGTCAAAGCCGATCACTGGGATACGGTCGGGCGCAAAACTGCGCAACCCCGCCCAATTCGCCAACAGTCGGGTCACAGGCGCAGTCACCATTTCTTCATAGCGCGCAAGCCCTTCGGCCAGCACCATGTCATCGGCAAAGGCGTCATGCGGCGTGGTCAGGTCTTCCTCGGCGGGGGAGACGATCAGCGCGCCTGCGTCGGGTTTTGCATACCAGCTTTCGCCCGCGCCAAAGATCATCGGCCAGCGTGAGACGTCAAGCCCATTCGGGGCAGGCAGACGCGCCATTGACCTGCGCAGGGGCGTCAGGCCGATTTGCGCGACCCCGACCAGACCGGCCACCTCATCTGCCCAAGCGCCTGCCGCGTTCACCACGACCCGCGCGGTCATATCGCCTGTGGTCGTGCGCACCCGCCAGCCCGCCCCGTCCCGATCAAGGCCCAGAACCTTGGCGCGCATCTGGAAGGTCGCATTCTGACTGCGGGCCTGCCGGGCAAAGCCCTGAATCAGCAGATCCGTGTCGATATCCCAAGCGTGATCGGCATATCCAACCGAAGCCACGGTTTCCGGGTTGAGGATCGGCACCATCGCTAGGCCTGCGTCTAAGCCGATTTCGGCCAGATCCATCCCGGCGCAATCTTCGTCGAAGGCGGCCCGATCCTCGGCCTTGGCGACGATCATCAGGCCGCGCGGCGACAGGATATTCGGGGTTTCATGGAAATACTGCCCCGAGGCCAAAGACAGCTCCACAATCGGGGGAAGGCCGTAGCGTGGCTCGTACAGCGCGGCGGACCGCCCCGAGGCATGATGCGCAAGGTTCGCCTCTGCCTCCAGCACCAAAACGCGCCCCGCGCCAGACAGCCGAGCCGCCAGCGACACCCCGGCGATCCCGCCGCCGATAATTGCAAAATCATAATCCATGGCGGCTTTCTTGCATGGCTTAAGCCAAAGGAAAAGGGGGCGCGAACGCCCCCTTTCAGATTGCCCTAAAGCGCCGCGGCTTACTGCGGGATGTCGCCGGTCACGCCTTCGACATAGAAGTTCATGCCCAACAGATCGCCATCCGGGGCGGTCTGCCCTTCGGTCAGCCAGACAGAGCCGTCCTGCTTGTTCAGCGGCCCGGTGAACGGGTGATAGGTGCCCGAACCAATCGCGTCGCGGATGGCTTCGGCTTCGGCTTTCACCTCGGCAGGAACCGCGTCGGTGATTTCACCGATTTCCACTTCGCCAGCCGAGATCCCTTCCCAGCTGTCAACCTGTGCGTAGGTGCCATCCAGCAGCGCCCCAACCCGCTTGACGTAGTAAGGGGCCCAGTTGTCGATGATCGAGGACACGCGCGGGCTTGGCTTGTAGGCGGCCATGTCAGAGGCCTGACCAAAGCCGATGATCCCGTCCGTCTTGGCGGCTTCGGCCAAAGGTGCGGTGGAATCGGTGTGCTGCACGATCACGTCAATGCCCTGCTCGATCAGCGCCTTGGCCGCATCGGCCTCTTTCGCTGGGTCGAACCAGGTGTAGGCCCAGACCACCGAGATGGTGACATCCGGGTTGACCTTTTTGGCGTGGATGAAAGTCGAGTTGATGCCGCGGATCACTTCCGGGATCGGGAAGGAGGCGATATAGCCGATCTTGTTGGTCTTGGTCATGCGGCCCGCAATCGTGCCGATCACTGCGCGGCCTTCATAGAAGCGCGCGCCAAAGGTCGAGACGTTCTCGCTGTCGCGCTTGTAGCCGGTCGCATGTTCAAACTTCACCGCCGGGAATTTGGCCGCGACGTTGTTGGTCGGGTCCATATAGCCGAAAGAGGTGGTGAAGATGATGTTGCAGCCCGAAAGCGCCATCTGGGTCAAAACGCGCTCAGCGTCCGCGCCTTCCGGCACGTTTTCCTGATAAGCGGTTTCCACCTTGTCGCCGTAAGCGGCCTCAACGGCCAGACGGCCCTGATCGTGCTGATAGGTCCAGCCGCCATCGCCGATCGGCCCAACATAGACGAAACAGGCTTTCACCTTGTCCATTGCCTGCGCATGAGCCGCGCCACCAAAGGCAAGCCCAAGGCCAAGTGCTGCGGTCGTCAAAAGGGTTCTGCGTTTCATTCGATACTCCCGTTGGAAAGGGCCTTTGCGGCCCGGTTTGAGTTTGGCCTGCGCAATTCAGCGCGAGGCATGGAAATTCTGGCCAAGGGCGACTGGCGCATTCAGCGACGCGCGGCCTTTGCCAGAGGACATGATGACCAACACAAGGATGGTTATCAGATAGGGTGACATCGACAAGTATTCGACCGGGATTCGCGCCCCTGCCGCTTGCAAATTAAGCTGTAATACCGTGATGCCGCCAAAAAGATAGGCACCAATCAGGATTCTCCATGGTTTCCAGCTGGCAAAAACCACAATCGCCAGCGCAATCCAGCCTGCGCCAGCCGTGATCCCGTCGGTCCATTGCGGCACCCGGACAAGGCTGACATAGGCGCCACCAAGGCCCGCCATCGCCCCGCCGAACAAGATCGCCAGAATGCGGATGCGCGTGACCTTGTAGCCCAGCGCATGGGCGGCGTCATGGCTCTCGCCCACGGCGCGGATCACCAGCCCGGTGCGGCTGAACTTCAGCACGGCCCAGACCCCCGCCACAAGGGCGATGGACAGATAGACAACCGGATCATGGCTGAACAGAATCCGCCCGACGACGGGAATATCGGCCAAAGGGCCGAAGGGAACAATCGCCGTCGCCGGCGGCTTGATCCCGACATAGCCCTGCCCGATCAGGCTCGACAACCCAAGGCCGAACAGCGTCAGCGCAAGGCCGGTTGCCACCTGATTGGCCTGCAATACCTGCGTCAGAAAGGCAAAGATCAGGCTCAGCGCCATGGCTCCCAATGCCCCCCCGATGAAGCCCAGAAACGGGCTGCCGGTTTCGACTGCCGTCACAAAGCCGCAGATTGCGCCCATGATCATCATCCCCTCAACCCCGAGGTTCAGAACGCCCGCCTTCTCGACGACCAGTTCCCCCAAGGCGGCCAGCATGATCGGCACGGATGCCACCATCAAGGACGCGATCAGAACCGCCGGATTGATACCTCCCAAATCCATCACGCCACCCCTCTTTTTGCCAGTCGAATACGATAATTGCTCAGCAGATCCACGGCGAGAAGGAAGAACAGCAGCATCCCCTGAAAGGCCTGAATCGCAGCTGATGGGAGGCCAAGCATGAATTGCGCCAACTCTCCGCCGATATAGGTCAGCGCCATCAACAGCCCGGCCAGCAGAATGCCGATCGGGTTCAACCGCCCCAGAAAGGCCACGATGATCGCGGTGAAGCCATAACCTGAGCCGAAATCAATGCTGATCTGCCCGGCTGGCCCCGTCACCTCAAAGAGCCCCGCCAAACCGGCCAGCCCCCCGGAAAGCCCCATGCACAAGACGACAAGTTTCGTCGGTGCCACACCGGCAAACCGCGCGGCCCGTGGCGCCTGACCCGCCAGCTTGATCTGGAACCCCAGAATATGGCGCTGCAACAGGATATAGGCCGCAATGACCGCGATAAAGGCTGCGACAACCCCCCAATGCATGCCCGTTCCGGCAATCAGTTCGGGGTTGGCCGAGGCCTCCCATTTCGACAGGTTCCGGCTGCCCGGAAACCCGCCGCCCTCCGGGTTGCGCAAGCGCCCCAGCGCCATCGATGCCAGAATCGCTTCGGCCACATAAACCAGCAACAGCGACACCAGAATCTCATTGGTGCGAAACCGCGTTTTCAGGATCGCCGGGATCATCGCCCAGGCCCAACCGCCCAAAGCCCCCGCCAGAACCATCGCCGGAAAGATCAGCACGGACTCGGACGGGTAGAAGGCAAGCCCCACCGCCGCGCCGCAGATCGCCCCCATGATATACTGGCCCTCGGCCCCGATATTCCAGATACCCGCCCGAAACCCCAGCGACAAACCGATCGCAATCAAGATCAACGGGCCCGCCTTCACCAGCAATTGCGGTCGCGAATAGGCGGCGAATTGCGGGTTGAACAGCGGGTCATAAAAAATCGTCCGAATGGCCTCGACAGGGTTCTTGCCCAGAAGCGCAAACATCAGCCCGCCTGCGATCATCGTCAGCACCACTGCCAAAACCGGCGTGGCCATTTGCCAGAACCGCGATGGAGACGGCCGTTTCTCGAGTCTCAGCATAGGGCTAGCCCGCCTTTCATCTGTTCAAAAATATCCTCGGGGGGGAGCAGCTTTGCTGCGGGGGGGCAGACAGCCCCCCTTGCCTCAATGGCCATGATGCGCCACCTCCATGCCATGCGCGCCGCCCATCATCAGGCCGATTTCATCCACCGTCAGCCCTTCGGTCGGGCGCATGGGGCTCAGCCGTCCCTCATTCAGCGCGGCAAACCTGTCCGAGATTTCCAGCAGATCATCCAGATCCTGACTGATGACCACCACGGCGGCCCCTTCTTCGGCTCGGTTCAGGATCTCTTGCCGGATAAAGGCGGCTGCTGCCGCATCGACGCCCCAGGTCGGCTGGTTGATCACGACCACGGCCGGGCTTTGGCTCAACTCACGCCCCATCAGGAATTTCTGAAGATTACCGCCCGACAAAGCGCGCGCGGCCACCGAAATTCCGGGGGTGCGCACATCAAAGCGCGCGACGATCTCTTCGGCCCAGGAGGCGGTCGCACCCCAGTCGATAAACCCGCGCCGCGTCAGCCCCTTGCGCACCGCGCCTGACAAAAGCGCGTTTTCCATCAGGCTCATGTCCGGGGCCGCGGCATGTCCCAGCCTGTCTTCGGGGGCTGCCACAAAGCCTGCGGCCCGACGCTCGGATGGTCCCAAGGCCCCGATTGGCTTGCCAAAGCTCAGCACCATCTGCGGGTCTGATCGCAACTCCCCCGACAGGGCCAGCAACAATTCATCCTGACCATTGCCCGCCACGCCCGCGATGCCCAGAACCTCGCCCCGCCGCACCGAAAAAGAGATCTCCTTCAAAGCGGTCCCGAACGGGATCGGAGAGGTGGCGCTCAAACCGCGCACCTCCAAAGCCGCCTCGGTTTCGGGCCAGGCCTTCTTGGCGGCCCGCGCGGGCGGGGTCAGCACCGCCCCCACCATCAGTTCCGCCAATTCGCGCGCCGTCTTTTCCGCCGGGATGCAGCTTGCCACCACCTTGCCGCGCCGCAAGATCGTTGCCCCGTCGCAGAGCGCGCGGATCTCCTCCAGCTTGTGCGAGATATACAGGATCGCCGTGCCTTCCGCGCTGAGTTGGCGCAGGGTCTTGAACAGGATCTCCACCTCCTGCGGCGTCAGAACCGAGGTCGGCTCGTCCATGATCAACAGCTTCGGGTCTTGCAGCAGGCAGCGGATAATCTCGACCCGCTGGCGTTCACCCGCCGAGAGATCGCCCACCATGCGGTCAGGGTCCAGCGGCAGGCCGTAATCTTCGGAAACCTCCTTGATCCGCGCTGCCAGCGCCCGCATCTGCGGCGGGTTTTCCATGCCAAGCGCCACATTCTCGGCCACTGTCAGCGCCTCGAACAGGCTGAAATGCTGAAACACCATCGCCACACCCGAGGCCCGCGCCGCGCGGGGCTCCGCGGGTGCAAAGCTTTGCCCCCGCAGGGTCATCTTGCCGCTGTCGGGCTTCACCAGCCCATAGATCATCTTGACCAGCGTCGATTTCCCGGCCCCGTTTTCCCCCAAAAGCGCGTGAATCTCACCCTTGGTAATCGAAAAGGAGACATCCGAATTTGCCACGACGCCCGGATAGGCTTTGGTGACACCGTCAATGGCCAATAATTCTTCTGCCATGTGCTTTCCTGCCTGTGTCATCCCACATCCTCCTGTCGTAACTGATTCCCTTGCGAAATCAAAATGCTGCGCGCCACGCCGATGGCGATGGCCTGTGGGTGTTTGCCAAGACCCGGGTCTCCGATCGGGCAATCGATGCGCGCGATGGTGGCAGGCCCATGGCCGAGGCTGGCCAGGCGTGACCGGAACCGCGCGGCCTTGGTTTTTGAGCCGATCAGCCCGCAGCGCGCAAAGCCGTGCTGCAAAAGCCCATGGCACAAAGCCAGATCGAGGGCATGAGAATAGGTCAAGATCAGGTGCTCTGCCGTCTTGGAGCAATGTGGGATAAGCCGCGTCGGGTCTGCGGTGGGCAGCGCCGTCACATGATCCGGCCAGTACTCAGGATATCGATCCTGCGCCACATCGACCCAGGTCACGGCAAACTCCGGCAAAGGCGCCAGAACGTTGACGATGGCGCGCCCCACATGACCCGCCCCCCAGACCCAAAGCGCGCGGCTCGGGCGGGCGATGGGCTCGATCAACCAACCCTGTAACAGCACCGTTTGCGGCCGTATTCCCTGGCCGCGCGCGCGGTCGAGCAACCGCTTGACGGCCAGCGGCATCGCCGCGTAGCGCGCCTCTTGGGTCACGGGGCGGGCCAGCAGATCTTCGGGCAGGTCAATCGCTGCCTGCGCATCGTAAAGCTCCATCACAAGGCTGACGGCCCCGCCACAGCATTGCCCAAGCTTTGGCCCCAAGGGCTCGCGGGTCAGCACGGGTGTCGAGGCGCCCAAGGGATTGGCCAGCGCGGCGCGCGCCCGCAAAACCGCCTCATGCTCCAAAGCACCGCCGCCGATCGTGCCCGATTGCCCATCCTGCCAAACCAGCATCGCGGTGCCGCTGTCGCGCGGCGAGGATCCGTCCTGTGCGGCAATCACCACGCGGGCCACCCGTTTGAACCGGGCCACGGCCTTGATCACATCTTCGCGGTCAAACATGGCGGACCCGCGCGATGGCCTGCAAGATCCGCTCCGGTGTGGCGGGCGCATCAAGCGCGGGGTAGGTCATGCCATCCCCACAAGCGGCAACGGCGTCCGACAGGGCCATCAAGGCGGAAATCCCCAGCATGAAGGGCGGCTCCCCCACGGCTTTCGATTTGCCGACGGTGGCCTCCGGGTTGTCCTGTCCCCAAAGGCTCACGTTGAAGACCGGCGGGCGATCCGAACAGGCGGGGATCTTGTAGGTGCTGGGCGCATGGGTGCGCAAAGCCCCTTTGGCATCCCAGACCAATTCCTCCATCGTCAGCCAGCCGGCCCCTTGCACATAGGCGCCTTCGATCTGGCCAATATCAAGAGCCGGGTTCAGACTTGCCCCGCTGTCATGCAAGACATCGGCCCTCAGAATGCGGTTCTCGCCGGTCAGAGTGTCGATCACCACTTCGGTCACCGCCGCCCCATAAGCAAAGTAGAAAAACGGCCGCCCGCTGCCCTTGACCCGGTCCCAAGTGATCCTGGGCGTCGCGTAAAATCCCGTAGATGACAAAGAGACCCGTCCCGCATAGGCCATCGCCGCGGCCTCGGCAAAGCTCAGGTCCGCGCCCCCGATCAGCACACGCCCGGCCTTGAACACAACATCCGCAGCCTCCGCCTGATGCCGCCCGGCCAGAAAAACCGCCATCCGGTCGCGGATCGTGATGGCCGCCGCCTGCGCCGCCATCCCGTTCAGATCCGACCCCGATGAGGCGGCCGTTGCACTGGTGTTGGGCACTTTCGCGGTGTCAGTCGCCGTGATTTTCACCGCGTCCGCCTCCAAGCCGAACACCGAGGCCGTAACCTGCGCCACCTTCTGAAACAGCCCTTGCCCCATCTCGGTGCCGCCATGATTCAGATGGACCGACCCATCCTGATACACATGCACCAGCGCCCCGGCCTGATTGAGATGCGTCAGCGTAAACGAGATCCCGAATTTTACCGGCGTCACCGCGATCCCACGCTTGAGCACGCGTGACCCTGTATTCCACGCAGCAATCGCTTCCCGTCGCGCCGCATAGTCCGACGACTCCAACAGCGCATCCACAATCCGGTCCCCGACAAAGTCTTCGACCGGCATGTGATAAGGCGTGGTCTGCACGGCCCCGCGCCCTTTCATCTGTTCAAAAATATCCTCGGGGGGGTGCGGGGGGGCAGACAGCCCCCCCGTGCTCGACACCATCGGGGCGTAGAAATTGACGCGCCGCACCACCACCGGATCCAGCCCGCGATCATGGGCGATATGATCCATCACCCGCTCGATCCCGATCATCCCCTGCGGTCCGCCAAAGCCGCGAAAGGCGGTCGCCGATTGGGTGTTGGTGCGCAGCCGGTGACTCTCAATCCGGATATCGGGCAGATGATAGCAATTATCGGCATGCAGCATCGCACGGTCCGCGACCGGGATCGACAGGTCCAGCGCCCAACCGCAGCGGAAAAGATGCGTGAAGGACAGCCCGGCGATCTTGCCTGTCGCGTCAAACCCCACCTCATAGCCGATCCGCAGATCATGGCGCTTGCCGGTGATCATCATGTCATCGTCGCGGTCATAGCGCATCTTCGCGGGCCGCCCCGACGCGCGCGCCACCAAGGCACAGGCGATGGCTAGCGCGTTGCCCTGACTTTCCTTGCCGCCAAACCCGCCTCCCATCCGGCGCACTTCAACGCGCACCGCACTCATCGGCAGGTGGAGGGCATGGGCCACCTTATGCTGGATCTCGGTCGGGTGCTGGGTGGAGGAGTGGATCACCATATCTCCGCCCTCTTGGGGCAGGGCGGCGGCGATCTGGCCCTCCAGATAGAAATGCTCTTGCCCGCCGACCTCGAACTGGCCCGAGATCCGATGCGCCGCAGCCGTGATCGCGGCCTCGGCATCGCCCTTGGCCCAGACGACCGGACCTGCCTCAAACCGGCTCCCGGCGGCCAAAGCGTCATCCACCGTCAGAATCGCGGGCAAGGGGGCATAGGTGATCTTGGCCAGCCGGGCCGCCTTGCGCGCCGCCAGATGGCCGGTTGCAGCCACCAAAAACACCGGCTGCCCCAGATAATGCACCCGTCCCGTCGCAAGCAATGGCTCGTCATGCGCAGAGGGAGAGCAATCCGGCATCTCGGGCAGGTCCTGCGCGCTCAAGGCCATGACCACGCCGGGGGCGGCCCGAACGGCCGAAAGGTCGATCGCGGTGATGTCGGCATGGGCCTCGCTGGACAGGCCGAACGCCAGATGCAGCGCATTGGCGGGCAGCGGAATGTCATCGACATAGCGCGCGGCCCCGGTGACATGCAGGGGGGCGGCATCATGAGGTAGGGCTTTGCCAAGTGTCATGCCGTCACCCCCAAAACATCAACCGCCTCGCCAGACAGATCGTGGAAGTACCGGATCAACATGTTCCCCGCCGCCGCAGCGCGGTAGCTGGCCGAGGCGCGCATATCAGACATTGGCGCGAAGTCCCGTGCCAAAGCCTGCTGTGCTGCGACAATCGTCTCAAGCGTCCAAGGCTGGCCGATCAGCGCGGTTTCCGCAGCTAAGGCGCGTTTCGGGGTTCCGGCCATCCCGCCAAAGGCGATCCGGGCGCTGCGCACGGTTCCGCCGTCCTGCGTGATGTTGAAACAGCCGCAAACCGCCGAGATATCCTGATCGAACCGCTTTGACAGTTTGTAGCAGCGCAACTCCGGGGCCTTGACCGGAAAACGGATGCTTTCAACAAATTCGCCCGGCAAACGGTCCTGCTTGCGATAGTCCAGAAAGAAATCCTCCAGCGGCATGTCGCGCCGCGCGTCGCCCCGGCGCAGCCGCAACACCGCCCCCAGCGCGATCAGCGCCGGCGGCCCGTCCCCGATGGGAGAGCCGTTCGCGATATTTCCCCCAATCGTTGCCGCGTTGCGCACCTGAACCGAGGCATAGCGGCGCAGCATTTCGCCAAAAGACGGCAAGGGCGCAGCGACAGCCTCCAGCAGATCGGTGATCGTGACGCCTGCGCCCACCTCGAACCAATCGCTGTTGACGGTCAGGGTCTTCAGATCCTCGACCCCGCCCAGAAAGGCCACGGGATGCAGATCGCGCAACTGTTTGGTCACCCAAAGGCCCACATCGGTGGCCCCTGCGATCAGTGTGGCGTTGGGGTGCTCGGCGTACCAAGCGGCAAGTTGATCGCTGGTCTTGGGGCGAAAGCCTGCCGGATCATCAGCTTCGGGGGCCGAAGATGCGGGTGGGGCCTCCGCCTCCTGCATCCAGTCCGGGACGGGGGCGGTTTCGGCGGCCTTTGCCGCACGGATGATCGGCGCATAGCCGGTGCAGCGGCACAGATTGCCCGCCAGCACATCGTCATGATCCTGCCGACCCGTCGTATGACCAACCGCCATCGAGACCACAAAACCGGGGGTGCAAAAGCCGCATTGACTGCCGTGATGGGCAATCATCGCCTCTTGCACCGGGTGCAACTCGCCTTTCGGGCCGCTGATCCCTTCCACCGTCCGCACCGATTTGCCATCAAGCTGCGGCAGAAACAGGATGCAAGCGTTCAGGGCGCGGGGCATGGCCCCCTTCGCAGGGTCGGTGAGCATCACCGTGCAGGCCCCACAATCGCCTTCATTACAGCCTTCTTTGGTGCCGGTCAGCCCGCGGTCTTCGCGCAGCCAATCCAACAGGGTTCGGGTGGGGGAGACCCCCGAAAGCCGAACCGGCGTTCCGTTGAGCAGAAACGCAATATCGGTCATGTGATAACCCGCCGCCTTCTGTTGCATCCAAGATCGTGGTTTGCCCGCCCGATGCGGCGTAAAACGGTGCAAACGCCCTTGTTTCCTGCCTTCATGAAGCCTGCGACGCCTTCATATGGCAAGCATTTGTTTTCCTGCGAAGCGTGGAAGTCTCTATTCAAAAATTTGACAATCAAAATGGAAGCGATTTCGCCGCGATGCAGCAAATCTTGATGAATGTGCCTAAATATTAGGCGTTTTCAGGGCGTTCTAACAGGATTTCTGGCGGTTTGATCTGACAGAAAAAGGCACGCGCGCTTGCACCTGCGGCACTGTTCCGGCAAGGCCAGACCCCGGCGCCGATGGCCTCAATTACCGATGGGGGCTGCAAATTCCGGTTTCACGGGTCTGCCGGACAAGCTAGCTTGGCCCCATGTCAAACGCCCCCCGATTCATCCATCTTCGCACCCATACCGAATACTCGCTGCTGGAGGGGGCCGTTCCGCTGAAAAAGCTGATCGGCCTGTGTCAGGCAGCGCAGATGCCAGCGGTCGCCGTGACCGACAGCAACAACATGTTCGCGGCACTGGAATTCTCGGTTCTGGCGGCGGGGGCGGGGGTGCAGCCGATTGTCGGCTGTCAGGTCAGCCTTGCCTATGACCCGGCCCGGCCCGGTGAAAAGCCGCGTGATCCGGCACCGATCGTGCTGCTTGCACAAAGTCGCGCGGGCTACATGAACCTGATGAAGCTGAACTCTTGCCTTTATCTGGGCAAGGCGGGGCAATTGCCGCAGGTGACCATGGCGGACCTAGCCAGCCATGGCGCGGGGCTGATCTGCCTGACGGGCGGGGCCGAAGGGCCGGTTGGCAAGCTGATCCAATCGGCGCAGATGCCCAAAGCCCGCGCCCTGACCGAAGCGCTGGCCGCGATCTTTGGCGACCGGCTTTATGTGGAATTGCAACGTCATCCCGGCCCCGGCGGCCAGACAACCGAGGCAGAGCGCGCAACCGAACGCGGCTTTGTCGAGATGGCCTATGATCTGGGCCTGCCGCTGGTCGCGACGAATGACGTCTATTTCCCGAAGGCCGAGATGTACGAGGCGCATGACGCGCTGATCTGTATTGCCGAGGGCGCTTATGTCGATCAAAGCCAACCCCGCCGCCGCCTGACGCCGCAGCATTACTTCAAATCCGAGGCCGAGATGGCGGCGTTGTTCGCCGATCTGCCCGAAGCGCTTGAAAACACGGTCGAGATCGCCCGCCGCTGCGCCTTCAAGGTGGCCAAGCACCCGCCGATCCTGCCGAAATTCGCGGATGACGAGGTGCAGGAACTCCGCCGTCAGGCGCATGAAGGGCTGGACGCGCGGCTGGCCGTCATCCCCCATGCCACCTCGGTGGAGGAGTATCGCAAACGGCTGGATTTTGAGTTGGACATCATCATCGGGATGAAGTTTCCGGGCTATTTCCTGATTGTGGCCGATTTCATCAAATGGGCGAAGGATCACAATATCCCGGTGGGGCCGGGCCGGGGCTCGGGCGCGGGGTCATTGGTGGCCTATGCGCTGACGATCACCGACCTTGATCCGCTGCGCTACAACTTGCTGTTTGAACGCTTCCTGAACCCGGAACGGGTCTCGATGCCGGACTTTGATATCGACTTCTGCATGGATCGCCGGGAAGAGGTGATCCGCTATGTTCAGGACCGATATGGGCGTGACAAGGTCGGGCAGATCATCACCTTCGGTGCGCTTTTGTCCAAAGCGGCGGTGCGCGATGTGGGCCGGGTCTTGCAGATGTCTTACGGGCAGGTGGACCGGCTGTCCAAGATGATCCCGGTGGAAGGGGTGAAGCCTGTCTCCATCACCAAAGCCTTGGCGGATGAACCGCGCCTGCGCGAGGCCGCCAAGGAAGAGGTTGTCGCGCGCCTTTTGAACTATGGCCAGCAGGTTGAAGGGCTGTTGCGCAACGCCTCCACCCATGCCGCCGGTGTGGTGATCGGGGATCGTCCGCTGGATGAGCTGGTGCCGCTTTATCAGGACCCGCGGTCTGATATGCCCGCGACCCAGTTCAACATGAAATGGGTGGAAGCGGCGGGGCTTGTGAAATTCGACTTTCTGGGGCTGAAAACCCTGACGGTCATTCAAAGCGCGCTGGATCTTTTGCGCCTGCGCGGGGTCGATCTGGATATCTCCATGATCCCGCTGGATGACGAAAAGACTTATCAGCTTTATGCCGCCGCCAAGACGGTCGCGGTGTTTCAGGTGGAAAGCTCGGGGATGATGGATGCGCTGCGGCGCATGAAACCCACCTGCATCGAGGATATCGTGGCTCTGGTCGCCCTCTACCGTCCCGGCCCGATGGAAAATATCCCCACCTATTGCGAGGTGAAGAACGGGTTGAAGGATCTGGAATCCATTCACCCCACCATCGACCATATCCTTGAGGAAACCCAAGGCATCATCGTTTATCAGGAACAGGTGATGCAGATCGCGCAGGTCATGGGCGGCTACAGCCTTGGCGGCGCCGATCTTTTGCGCCGCGCCATGGGTAAAAAGATCGCCGAGGAGATGGCGAAGGAGCGCCCGAAATTCATCCAAGGGGCTAAGGCGACGCATGGCATCGACGCCAAGAAGGCGGGCGAGGTTTTCGACCTGCTGGAGAAATTCGCCAATTACGGCTTCAACAAGTCGCACGCGGCGGCCTATGCGGTTGTGTCTTACCAGACCGGCTATCTGAAGGCAAACTACCCGGTCGAATTCATGGCCGGGGTGATGAACTGCGATATTCACCTGACCGACAAGCTCGCGATCTACAAGCGCGAGGTCGATAAGCTGGATATTCGCACCATCGCGCCTTGCGTCAACGCCTCCGAGGCGACGTTTACGGTGCGCGACGGGGCGGTCGTCTATGCGCTGGGCGCGCTCAAGAATGTGGGCGTTGAGGCGATGCGGATGATCGTGGCCGCGCGCCGTGCCGAAGGCAGCGAAAAGCCCTTTGCAACGCTTTTCGATCTGGCGCGGCGTGTTGACCTCAAGCGCGTCGGCAAGCGCCCGCTGGAAATGCTGGCCCGCGCCGGGGCCTTCGATTGCCTTGATCCCAACCGCGCCCGCGTGTTTGAGGCGCTGGACGCGCTCAGCGCCTATTCCGCCGCGATCCATGAGGCGCGGGCCTCCAACCAAGTAAGCCTTTTTGGCGAGGCCGGAGCGGACGTGCCAGAACCCCGCCTTGGCAATCGTGACGATTGGCTTCCGGTGGAACGGCTGGCGCAGGAACATCAGGCCATCGGCTTTTATCTGTCCGGCCATCCGCTGGATGATTACATGGGGCCGCTCAAGCGCAAGGGGGTTGATACGCTGACCCAGATCGTCGCGCGCTCGGCCAATGGCCCGTTTGTGGCCAAGATTGCGGGATCGGTCTCGTCCCGGCAGGAACGCAAATCGGCGAAGGGCAACCGTTTTGCCTTTGTGCAACTGTCAGATCCGACCGGGCTTTATGAGGTCACTGTCTTTTCGGATGTGCTGGAAGCCTCCCGCGATCATCTGGAGGCGGGCAGCAATGTCGTGCTGACCGTCAAGGTCGATCCTGATGGCGACAGCGTGAAACTGCTGGCCAATGCGGTGCAGCCGATTGATCAGGTCGCGGCGGCAGCGGGGGGCAGCAGCCTGCGGGTCTATATCGATCACGCCGATGCGCCCCGATCTGTTGAAAGGCTTCTGGCGGGGCTGGCCGCAAAAGCGGGGCGCGGCAAGGGCGAGATCACGATCTGTGTCCCGATTGAAAGCGGCGAAGAGGTGGACCTGATCCTGCCGCAGGAATATTCCATCACGCCGCAGGTCAAAGGCGCGATCAAGGCGATGAATGGCGTCGTGATGGTGGAAGAGATCTAGGTCTTTTCGCGCTGGACCCGATGCGCAAACAGCCGCGCAATCGACACGCTCAGAACGATTCGGATCACATGATGCATGGTCACGAAGACGACGCTGACCTCAAGGCTCAGGGCGATCAGGCTCATTTCCGTGACCCCGCCCGGCGCAAAGGCCAGAAACACCGCCGTGATCGGCAGCCCTACCGCCAGATGCAGCACTTCGGCAAATCCGGCGGCAAGGGTGAGGGAGGCAAGCGTCCCGATCAGGGCAAGCCCCGCCCCGCGCCGCAATGTGGCCCGAGACATGCCCGCAAAGCGCGCGCCAAGCCCGGTGCCAACGACGATCTGCGTCATGCCGATGGTCCAGCCCGGCGGAATGGCGTCGGTCAACCCTGTCAGATGTACCAAGGCCGAGGCCAGAAGCGGCCCGGTCATGATCGGCGCCGGAAAGCGCAGCTTGCGGCCGACCCAATAGCCGCCAACCCCTGCAATGGTCAGGATAAGCACATCCAGCGGCCCCAACGGGTTGCTTGCCCCCTCCATCGCGACCCCGGCGGCGGATCCGACGCTATGGCCCGTGATGAACAGAAAGGCGATCGGAACGGTGACAATCGTGATGATCAGGCGCAGAAATTGGATCAGAACAAGCACGCTGGCATCCGCGCCCGCGCCTTCGCCCAAAGCCACCGATTCAACCAGCCCCCCCGGAACCGTGCCGTAATAGGCTGTCACCGCGTCCAGCTTGCCCAGCCGATAGATGCGATACACCAGAAAATGCGACATCGGCACAAAGGCGCACAGCGCGATCAGGCTGGGCGTCCAGCCTGCCATATGGGCAAAGATCTGGGGGGTGAAAGCCCCGCCAATCCCCAGCCCGATGATCGGCACGAAAGCCATCCGCAGCGGTTGCGGCATATGAATGGGCTGCCCCAACGGGCGCAGCCCCAAAAGGGCCGTGCCCCCAACCGCGACAAGCGACCCTAAAAGCATACCCAAGGGCAGTTTCAGCGCATATCCGACCGCCCCCCCGATACATCCCAGCAAGAGTGTCACGGCCAAGGCGGCTGGCAGGATTTCCATCGTGCCGATCTTGATCGGTTTCATGCGCGCTGTGTTCCTTGGTCTTGATCCCGGCCTATGGGTTTGACGCCATGGATCGGGGCAGGGGCGGCGGGGCTTGCCTTCCCTTTCGGTTTTGGTACGCGGCGGCGCAGTTGGCAAGCCATTCCGACAGCGGGCCCGTCAGTTGCGTGCCAGCCATCTTGCATCGCCGCCCCGCCCCAACGCGCCGATGCCCGCTTTGGTTCCCGGAAAAAATCGCGGGGAAAGCGGCGGGTCTGGCCGCGATTGCCCGACGGCGCCCCCTACCAATGCGGCGGGCGCTGATCGGTGAACACCGCGCCGCCCTCATCCTGCCCCGAGGCCCGCTCCATCAGCAACGCCGATTGCCGAACCAGCCGGTCAATCTGATCGGCCTGTGCCGCCACGATGTCTGAAAGATCCTCCACCGTGCGGATCAGGTGTGCCACCCGTTCCTCCAGCGCCTCTATCCGGTCGCTCATCCTTATCCCTCGCTTGCCGCCCGTTCCCCCATCCGCTACACCGCCCCGCAACAAGCATCAAAGGGTTTGCACCAATGGCCAAGGATAAATCAGCCCGCCGCCCCAAGGCCGAGACGCCCAAGGGCTTTCGCGATTACTTCGGGGTAGAGGTGATTGAGCGTCGCGACATGCTGGCCAAGATCGCCGAAGTCTATGAACGCTACGGCTTTGACCCGCTGGAAACCAGCGCGGTTGAGACGGTCGAGGCGCTGGGCAAGTTCCTGCCCGATGTGGACCGCCCGAATGAGGGCGTTTTCGCCTGGCAGGACGAAGACAAGGATTGGCTGGCGCTGCGCTATGACCTGACGGCACCTTTGGCCCGTGTGGCCGCGCAGTTCCGCAACGATCTGCCAAGCCCGTATCGGCGCTATGCGATGGGCCCGGTCTGGCGCAATGAAAAGCCGGGGCCGGGGCGGTTCCGCCAGTTCTATCAATGCGATGCCGATACGGTGGGCGCGCCCTCGGTCGCCGCCGATGCCGAGATTTGCGCCATGCTTTCGGACGCTCTGGAAACCGTGGGCATCCCGCGCGGGGATTATGTGGTGCGGGTGAACAACCG
>JAQWYA010000107.1 GCA_029254215.1 Pseudorhodobacter sp.
AGCAAGTGGCCGAGAGGGCGACGGATTTGCCGGGCAGCCATTCCAGCGTGCCATGCGCGCCGACATGGATCAGCCCGTGCATGCCTTGCGCGCGCAGCCAGAGGTAGAAGGCGACATAGCCATGGCGGGGCGTGCGGGCGAGGTCGTGGTAGTCGTCGTCGCGCTGGGCGATCTCGCCGCGCTCGGGTTGCAGGGCCACGAGGGTTTCGCCAAAGCGAAGCGCGCGAAACTGGAACGCGCCATTGATGCAGGCGGGATCGGAGGTGGCAGGGCCCCAGGCGTCTTGCAGGGCTTGCCGGGCCGGGTCGGGCAGGGTTTCGAGGGCTGCGAGATACTCCTCCAGCGGCCAGGAGAGCGTGCTTGTGCCCAGCGATTGGCCCAACGCGCCTGCGTCAGGCACTGGCATTTGATCGGCGGGGAGGGGGGCGCTGCCCCCCGCCTGCGGCCACCCCCGGGATATTTTTGAACAGATGAAAGGGGGAAGGGATTTCAGGATCGCGGTGGTGGAGGCAAGCGCGTCAAGGCCCACGGCATGGGCCAGTTGCCAGTCCTTGCCGGGATAGGTCGACAGGATCAGCGCGAGGCGGCGATCTTTGGGGGCGGTTTTGGCCAGCCGGTGCGCCTTTACGACGTGGGCGGTGATAGCCTCAATCCGGTTTTGATCGGCGCGGTGCACGAAGCGCGAGAATTGCAGGTCCGGGTCGCGTTTGGTGGGGGTTTTGAAGCTGGCGACCCCGGCGAAGAGGCGGCCATCCACCTCGGGCAGGACGACATGCATGGCGAGATCGGAGGGGGCGAGGCCGCGTTCCGCCTCGGCCCAATCCTTGCGGCGGGCGGTGGAGAGGGCGACCTGATAGACCGGGCAGCCGGGGGCATCGAGCGGGGAGCTGCCGTCTGGCCCTTTGGCGGAAAAGGCGGTGGCATTGACGATTGAGGCGGGGGCAAGGCTGGTGAGCGCGCCGCGCAGCCATTGCGCGGAGACGGGGGCTTTGGGCGAGGTCACGAACAGGCCGATGGCCGCAAAGCCCTTGGCCCTGAGCGCGGTGATCAGCGCATCCACCGGGGCGGTATCGGCGGAGGTGAGGTAGCTGCGGTAGAAGGTGACGGCGACGGCGGGGCGGGGGTCTTGGGCGGAGGGGCTGGTTGCCGCGTCGGCGGGGGCATCGCAGACGGCCTCGGGGCCCGCGACGACGCCTTGGTCCGGGTCGTACCAGCCGCATTCGGGGACGGATTTGTCGCCCTTGACGGGGGCTGCGTAAAGCCCTGCCGAAAGGGCCAGTTGCGCCAGTGCGGCCTGGGCCGCGACGGCCCCCCCCGCCTCACAGAGGGACGAGAGGCGGCGCAGGGTCGAGACCGGCAGGGTCGAGAGCGCATCCAGCCGCGCATCGGGGCGACCGTCTGCGGGCAGGATGGCCAGCGCTATGCCGCGCCGCCGGGCAAGATCCTGCACCTGCGCCAGCCCATAGGCCCAGTAGCTTTCGCCGCCGATCAGCCGGATCAGGATCGCCTTTGCCCCCGAGAGCGTCTGGTCAACATAAGTATCGACCGACAGCGGGTGACGCAGGGCCACGAGATTGGCCAGCCGCGTGCTGGGCAGCGTTCCTGCCGCCCGCGTCCAGCCCGCCGCGAAAGCCCCCAGATCGCTGTCGGAAAAGGACAGCACCACCAGATCGGCGGGGGTTTGCCCGACATCGAACGGCGTGTCCGTTTCCTCTAGCCCGTGACTTTCGCGGAAGACGACATGCATGGCGTTACGCGGCGCTGAGGACGGCGCGAATGGCGGCCTCGTCGATGTGATCATGTTCGGCGATCACCACCAGCCGGGTCTGGCGCGGGGCCTCCCCCCAAGGCTTGTCATATTGCGCGCGAATGCGGGTGCCCACGGCCTGCACCAGCATCCGCATCGGCTTGCCCGTCACCGCGACATAACCTTTGACGCGCAGGATCTGCTGTTCGGTGGCAAGGCGGATGATCGCGGCTTGCAGGGCCTCGGGGTCGGCGACCTCGCCCAGATCAATCACCACAGAGTCGAAATCGTCATGTTCGTGGTCATCATGGCCATCATGATGCGAGGGGCGCGCGGCGAGATCATCTTCGGCGGCAGCACCAAGACCAAGGATCACGCGCGGGTCAATCACGCCATCGGTCATCGCGATCATCGGCAAGGTGCGGGGAAGTTCAGCCTCGATCACCTTGCGCGCGGCGTCCAGCCCGGCTTCGCCCGCGAGATCGGCCTTGGACAGAAGGATGATGTCGGCGCAGGCGATCTGATCCTCAAAGACCTCGGACAGCGGGGTTTCATGGTCAAGGCTGTCATCGGCAAGGCGCTGGGCATCCACCGCCGCCACATCGGGCGCGAAGCGGCCAGCGGCCACAGCCTCGGCATCGGCCAGCGCGATCACGCCATCAACGGTGATGCGCGAGCGGATCGCGGGCCAGTCAAACGCCTTGAGAAGCGGCTTGGGCAGGGCGAGGCCGGAGGTCTCGATCAGGATATGGTCGGGGCGCTGGGGCAGGGCCATCAGGGCCTCGATCGTCGGGATGAAATCATCGGCCACGGTGCAGCAGATACAGCCATTCGCCAGCTCGACAATGTTTTCCGCCGGGCAGCTTTCATCGGCGCAGGATTTGAGGATATCGCCATCAACCCCGACCGTGCCGAATTCATTGACCAGAATGGCCAGACGTTTGCCCTGTGGGTTCAGCATCAGGTGCCGGATCAGCGTGGTCTTGCCCGAGCCAAGAAAGCCGGTGATTACGGTAACGGGGATTTTTGACAGGTCAGACATGAGGGGCGGTCCTTTTGGGGTTTGGCTTCGGCGCAGGGCGGCTTTAGATCAGATTGGCTCAGACGGTTTCGGGCAGCGATAGGGGCGGAATGCGCGCGATGCAATTCTTGCGGAAGTGTTCGGGCCTTTCGCGCCACGGCACCAGCCCATCAGCGGCATTGCGATAGCGGGACGCGCCATCCAACACGGTTTCCACATGCGCCTGAGGGTCCAGATTGCCGTAAACATAGGACCAGCGGTTGCCGCCGCGCAGCGCCACGGTGCAGCCGCGATTGCAGTTCGACAGGCATTCGACGGCACGGATGGTGACGCCCTCGGGGGCGGGGGCTTGGGTCAGGGCGGCGTAAAGCTGTGCGCCCGCGCGGATTTCAGGCTCGGCCGCCAAGGGCGAGGCGTCGCTGGGGGCCGTGCTGCGGCAGGTCGTGCAGACCAAAACGTCGATAGCGTCGTCTGGCATAGGCTTTGGCCTTTCTTGCTGCGCCGATCAGGGGCGCGCGGGAGGAGGGGCCTCGGGCGGGGGCTGCACAAATAGGGGCGGGCGCCGCAAGCATATGCCCGACCCCAGGGCACCCCGCCTGGGCTTCGTCATGGTCTTGCTGGCAGGTCTCCCGGCTTGCGGATGTCAGGGTTGCCCCCTGTCGGCCCTCTGCCTTCCCAGCTTGGCGCCAGTGGCAATGAAGGACCTCTCCGGTCACGGTCGCCGGGGCGGCTGCGTTTGACGCGGGCGGTTGGCCCGGCTGACGCATTCCCTTTTCACCCGGTTTTGAAGCCGGGCACCAGCAGGGATCACTTGCCGGAAGCGGGGGGGCGGAGTCAAGCCTGCGTTATGGCGGCAAACCGGGTTGAAGTGCCCCCCCAGAGGTGCCAGAACATCGACAACCCAGCGTCAAGGAGCCGCCCCATGGATCAGACCACCCCAGAGGACAATGCGCGCCACGCCTCCAAGATGGCCAAGAAGAAGGCCGCGCGCGACAAGATCATGGCCACCAAGGAAGGCGACAAGGGCTTGATCCTTGTCCATACCGGGGCGGGGAAGGGGAAATCCTCTTCCGGGTTCGGGATGATCCTGCGCTGCATCGCGCATGGGATGCCCTCGGCGGTGGTGCAGTTCATCAAGGGTGCATGGGACACAGGAGAGCGGCGGCTGATCGAGGCGAATTTCGCCGATCTGTGCCAGTTTTACGCGATGGGCGAAGGCTTTACCTGGGAGACCCAGGACCGGGAGCGGGACGTGGCGGCGGCGCAGGCGGGCTGGGCCAAGGCCAAGGAGTTGATCCTTGATCCCGAAATCCAGTTCGTTCTGCTGGATGAGATCAACATCGCCCTGCGCTATGATTATCTGGATATCGCCGAGGTCGTGGCCTTTCTGCGCGACCACAAGCCGCCGATGACCCATGTCTGCCTGACGGGCCGCAATGCCAAGGAAGAGCTGATCGAGATTGCCGATCTGGTGACCGAGATGACGCTCATCAAACATCCGTTCCGATCCGGAGTGAAGGCGCAAAAGGGCGTGGAGTATTAAGATGAAAAAGCGGATGCTGACGGAATTCGGGATGGGAAGCTCTTTGCGGCGTCAGGATTACACCGAGGCGGCGCGGCGTGCCGTGCAGGATGCGCTTTGGCACAATTCGATCAATCTGGCGGAACTTTTTGGCCGCGACAAATCCGAGATGCTCATTGATCTGGAGATCGGGGTGCAGAACCCGGATGCCGTGGATCTGGCGCGGGTGACCGAGGCCTTTCCCTATGGTCAGGTGACCGCGCGGGCGGTGAAGGGCGGGCTGGATGTGCCGCGCGCCGATGGCGGCAAGCCCACGGTGATCGCCAATGTGGCGATTTCAGTGTCCTTTGAGATGGAGGGGTGAATGCAGCGCTTTATCATCGAAATGGGCATGGGCAATGACCAATACGGCCAAGATTACACCAAGGCCGCCGCGCGCGCGATCGAAGATGCGATCCGCCATTCCGCGATCCCGATGTTCGAGGCGGTTGGCCTGTCGCATGATCAGATGGAGGTGCGGGTGACCATCGGGGTGCAAGAGCCTAAGGCGGTGGATTGCGCGGCACTGGCTGCCAAGCTGCCGCGCGGGCGGGCGGTGGTGACGGCGGTTCATGGCGGGCTGAATGTGACGAACCCCGACAACGGCAACGTGATCGTCATCGCCTCGGCTGCGGTCGAGGCCTATCTGCCAAAGCAGGGCTAGGCGGATGCCGGCGCTGATGGTTCAGGGGGCTGGCTCTAACGTGGGCAAGTCCTTGCTGGTGGCGGGCCTGTGCCGGGCTGCACGCCTGCGGGGTCTGTCGGTGGCCCCGTTCAAGCCGCAAAACATGTCGAACAATGCCGCCGTGACCGCCGATGGCGGAGAGATTGGCCGCGCGCAGGCCTTGCAGGCGCTGGCCTGCGGGCTGGACCCTATTGTTGATATGAATCCGGTGCTTTTGAAGCCGGAATCCGAGGTCGGCGCACAGGTGGTGGTGCAGGGCAAGCGCGTCGCCACGGTCAAGGCGCGGGAGTATTCGGCGCTGAAACCCTCGCTCATGGCGCCGGTGCTGGACAGTTTCAACCGGCTGCGCGCGGCGCATGATCTGGTGATCGTGGAAGGGGCAGGCAGCCCCGCCGAGGTGAACCTGCGCGCGGGCGACATCGCCAATATGGGCTTTGCGCGGGCGGCGGGCGTGCCTGTGCTGCTGGTGGGCGATATCGACCGGGGCGGCGTGATTGCGCAGATCATCGGCACGCAGGCCGTGCTGGAGGCGGGCGACGCGGCCATGATCGCGGGGTTTCTGATCAACAAGTTTCGCGGCGATGTCAGCCTTTTTGACGATGGCTATCGCCTGATCGAGGCGCGCACCGGTTGGCGCGGTTTTGGCGTGGTGCCGTTTTTCACCGAAGCCGCGAGCCTTCCGGCCGAAGATGCCCTTGATCTGCCGAAAGGGCGCGGGGCGGGGGCCTACCGGATTGCCTGCCTTGCGCTGTCGCGGATCGCGAATTTCGACGATCTGGACCCACTGGCGCAGGAACCGGGGGTGTCTTTGCAGATGATCGGGGCGGGGCAGCCGATACCGGGCGACACGGATCTGGTGATCCTGCCGGGGTCGAAATCCACGCGGGGCGATCTGGCCTATCTGCGCGCGCAGGACTGGGATGTGGATATCGCGGCCCATGTGCGGCGGGGCGGGCATGTTTTGGGGATTTGCGGCGGATATCAGATGCTTGGCAAGGTCGTGCGCGACCCTGAGGGGATCGAGGGCCCGGCGGGAGAGACCCTGGGCCTTGGCCTTCTGGATCTGGAAACCGTGATGACCTCCGACAAACGCCTGACCCGGACCGAGGCGCAGCATGTCCAATCCGGCGCGCGGATGCGGGGCTATGAGATTCATATCGGTCAAACGGATGGCCCGGCCCGCGCGCTTCCCTTTGCCCGGATCGCGGGCGCACCTGAAGGCGCTGTTTCGCCGGATGGGCGGATCATGGGCAGCTATCTGCATGGCATGTTCGCCGAGGATGGGTTTCGCGCGGCCTTTCTGGAAGGGCGCGGGGCTGTCAGTTCTGGCCTGACCTATGGCGACGCGGTGGAGGGCGTTCTGGACCGGCTTGCGGCACATCTGGAGCAATGCGTTGATATTACCGGATTGCTGGGACTTGCCCGTTAATTAGGCAGCGGTTTTTATCTGGTTTTGTTGACCGGAAAGGCTAAATCCGGTAGAGTTTCAGGAATTGTAAAAGAGGAGTTTGACGATGCGCCATTTGCTCATTCCATCTGTTATTGCCATTTCCTTTGCAGCCACGGGCGGCTCTTTTGCCCAAACGGCTTATTCTACCGATGAACTGGTTGATTTCTATATCAACTCCCTCGACATGGGGGCGACGCGCGGGATCTGTATCGGAACGCCGCAGGAATGCGAAAAACCGGCCGAGCCGAAGGGGCTCGATATGCTGGTGACGTTTGAGCTCGATTCGGCGGATCTGACGGAAGATGCGCAAAAGAACCTCGCCGTTTTCGCGCAGATGATGCAGGACGAACGGCTTGAAATCGCCCGTTTTGTGGTCGAAGGCCATACCGATGCGCGCGGCGGCGATGAATATAACGTCGATCTGTCAGAGGCCCGCGCAAAGTCGGTCAAGGACTTCCTGACCGGGTTGGGCGTCGCAGAAGAGCGGTTGTCCTCGATCGGGCTGGGCAAGACCAAGCCGCGCACGGGCGATGAGATGGACCCCGAAAACCGCCGGGTGGAATTGCGCATCGACCTGCGCTGACCTGCGGTTTATCGGAAACGGTTTTCAAAGGCGGCCCTTAGGGGCCGCCTTTTTTAATGCGCTTTTCAAAGGTTGGGCGGAGATCCTGAGCGGGCATCGGGGGCGGAAAGACCTGTCTTGCCCGCAATCGCCCAAGGGTCACCGTCCGGGGCCTGCCGGTCGCCGTGGTCGGCGGGTTTTTCGGGTTTGGACGCAAGAGTTGGGATCAGTCCCCAAGCCCGGCCCAATAAAAAACGCGCCGGGGGTTTGGCCCGGCGCGTTTATGCAGAAAAGGGGGTAGGCTCAGAACCCGCCGGGGCTCAGCAAGCCTTTCTTCATCTCTTTTTTCACGACTTTCGGGGTGTTGATCACGCGCCCGGTGGATTTATTGACCCGGCGCGCGCCTTCGGCCTCTTCGCGTTCCGCGACCTGCGTCACGGCTTTAGCCCGGACAGAGGCTGCCACGCTGGACACGCGCACGGCGCAAACGACGCTGCTTTCCAGCTTCAACTGGCTGATCAGTTCTGGCGTCGGCTCCAGCGAGTCCGGCACTTGGCGCTTGGCAAGGAAGTAGCTGGTCAGCGCAGTCCGGGAGCCACGGCCCCAAGCGCCGTCAACGGTCAACTGATAGCAGCCGACGCGCTTCAACTCTGACTGCGCCGCACTGGCGAGTTCGCGGCCGCTAAGCGTTTCGGCCGCGGGATCATCCTGTTCTTCCAGCAGGGCAGGGTCGATCGCCGCAAGAATCGGGCGGTGCGATTCAACCTCGGGGGAGAGGGGCTGACCCATCACGCGCAGACGTTCGACGGTGACAGCGTTGATCCCGATGATCCCGCGCGTTTCCCAAGACAGGGCGGCCAGCCGGACGGGCGGCTCCTCGCCATTGTCGGCGCCAAGCGGCCGTTGCATCGTCTCGGTCGGTTGGGGCAGCAGGGCCACGGTTGTTTCCTGAACGGAATCGATGCTGGTCGATGTGACAGGGGCCGCGGGTTCTGCCACGGGGGCCGTGGCCACCTGCACAGGTTCCGCCGGCGGGGCCGGGGTTGCGACTTCGGGTGCGGCGGCGACTGGCGCGCTGACAACGGTGCCGCCCCCATCGACGGTTTCAAGGCTGGCGAGGTCGATCACCTCTGGCTCGGGGGCCTGTGCGGCCTCGGCGGCGGGGCCAACCGGGGCATCGCCCAAGGTCACGCCGCCATCATCGGCGGCCATTTCAAGGCCAAGGCTTGCCACTTCAATCGCCGTATCGGCCTGCCGCAGCGAGGATTCCGAAAAGCCCGAGGCGCGCAGCAGATCCAGAAACTTCTTGCGGTCATCCGGGGCCAACTGGGCCAGAAGTTCGTAGTCAGCCTCGCTCAGCTCTTGCTTGGTTTCGGCGGCGGGGTTGAAATAGAACTGCTCGCGCAGCGAGGATTGATCCCAAGGGGTCTGGCGGCGGAACGTCCGCTCTTCAACCTCGTTGCGGACGTTGATCATCATGTCCGAAACGGAGATCCCCGGCGTTTCGATGTTTTCCAAAAGTGCTGTGGTAAAGGGGCTGTTGGGCGCTTCGCCCGCGCCGTCATAGGTCACCGCGCCCGGTTCGGTCGCGAAGGCGACAAAGGTGCCGACGCCGGTTTGCAGACGCGCCAGACCATCGGCGGCAGAGCCGGTGCCGCGCACGGATTGGGGCAGCGGGTCATTGCGGCAGGCGTCCAGAAAGATCAGCGTCTGACGCTTGCGGTCTTGCAGGCGCGCGATGATCCCGTCGAGGTTCCAGGTCTCGGTGCGGATCGCCTCGCGGCTGGTCAGTTGCGCATCCACTGGCACGAGGTAGTTTGCCCCGTTCATCTGGAACGCATGACCGGAATAGAAGAAGACGACACTTTCGGCGGTTTCGGCCTTGAGGCTGAAGGCGTCAACCTTGTCCCAGAACGTGGCCCCGGCGACATCGGTCAGTAACGTAACCTCAAAACCCAGCCGTTCCAGCGCGCCCGCAATGTCATTGGCGTCGCGTGCGGCATTCCGCAAAGGGGTCACGCCGGTGTAATCTGAATTGCCAACCACAAGGGCAAGGCGGCTCGCCTCGGCCTCCGAAAGCCCGGACGCCATGAAATACAGGGTCAGTACAGGCACCATCAGGGCGCGGCGGGAGGTTTTGCCAAAGGGCAGTTTTATTGTCCTAGTCATAGATATCCGTCCAATACGCTGTCCTAAAGCTTCATCCTACAGGTTTAAGACCTTTGGGGCGAGTCTCAATCCCATGACAAAAGCGGACATGGCGGAAAATTGACCGCTCTGATCGCTTCGCTTGCAAAAAAGCGCTTATTGAGGCATAATTCACGAATTAAACGTGCAAATGGTCGCCCTTTGGCCAGAATGCGCGGGATTTGAGGATTTTCCAGATGCGCTTTTTTACCTCTTTTGCCGTGGGTTTGCCGCTTTTGGCGGTGTCTGCCGTGGTCGGTTATGCTTCTATTCAGGGGATTTCGCGTCAGGTCGTAGCCTTGAGCGCTGTTGAAAGCTCCCCCGCCGCCGCCCCGACTTCTGACCGTCAGATCACGCCGCAGGCGGTGGCCTTTGCTGGCGCGGGATTGTCGGGCTGGACGGTGCCAGAGCGGGACCGGGCGCAAGTCGTTCGCCCGCAAAGTGCCGCGCCCGTTGCGCAGACCGTGCAATTGCTGGGTGTGGATATTTCCGCCCCCATCGTGCCAAAGCCACGGCCCGCAGCCCCATCGAGTGCTGCAAAGCGAGACAACGCGACCCCGGATAACGCGACCCCGGATATCGTCATCGCCTCGGAGCCTATGGTCATCGTGACCGAAAAGCCCGTGGCCTCTGCCGCGCCGCGCGTGAGCCTGCCTGCCGCAAAGCCCGCCGCGACCCGCGGCCTCAAACCCGCGTCGAAAAGCTTTCGGATGCCTTGGCAGACAGGTGTTTTCCAGTAATTACAAAGTTGCGGGTGATTTCGCGGGAAGGCTCCGGTTTTCGGGGCCTTTTTTCAATTTCTGACGAAATGCGCGGCTTTAGGTTGACAGACTGTTACCTCTATACCCTACACTGACCTTTCAGAGCCTCGCTTAAAAGGGGCATATCCAACAGAGCCCGAGGGAGTTTTTAGATCGTGTTTACCTCTCGCATCCCATTGCTTTCCATTATCGCCGCCGCGCAATTTGCGATTGCGCCGCTTGCTATTGCCCAAACCGGGAATATCGAGCTTGAATTGAACACTGCGGCGGATGCCGAACAGGGTTGCCGCCTGACCTATGTGGCCACCAACAACACTTCGATCGCGCTGGAGAAATCCTCGTATGAAGTGGCTGTCTATGACAATGACGGAATCGTGCAGCGCCTTCTGGTGCTGGAATTCGGCTGGCTTCCGGTCGGCAAGACCCGCGTCGTCCAGTTCGATCTGCCCGGACAAAGCTGCGAGTCGATCTCGCGGATTTCGGTGAACGGCCCGGTGGAATGTGCCTCGGCGGAGGGGGAGCAGACCGTCTGTCGCGACAATCAGATCCTGAGCAGCCGTGTCCGCACCATTCAGTTCAACTGACCAAACGCCTCTGCGGGGGTGCGCCCCCGTACCGGCGCTGCCGAAGGATGAACCATGCCTGATATTGCGGGTTTCAACGCTGTAACCCTTGCGGTGTTTTCAGCGCTTATCGTGTTGTCGGTCGTGGCAACCACGGTCACCCTCTACAAGATCGCGCAGTTTTCGATGCTGGGCGTCGGGCGGGGAAAAACCGCCGAAGCCGTGCTGACGGACTGGCTTTCGGGGCGCAAATCCGGGGCGCTGAGTGCGAGCAAAACCGCGAAAGGTGTTGCCTCGCGCGTTTTGTCGGCGGTTCTGGCGGCCCAGACCGAGCGGCCCGAAGATACCGATTGGGCCGAAGAGATTGGGCGTCAGGTGGCGATGGCTGAACTTGCGCGAATGGGCAAGGGAATGCGTGCGCTGGAAGCGGTGGTTCAGGCCGCGCCGATGCTGGGCCTTCTGGGCACGGTTGTGGGGATGATCGACGCTTTCGGCACTTTGGCGCAAAGCACCGGCGGCGTGGACCCCGCGCTTTTGGCGGGCGGCATCTGGACGGCGCTGACCACCACGGCCATCGGTCTTGCCATCGCCTTGGTGTTCTATTTCGTCGCGATCTGGCTGGAGGGCCGAATCGAGGCGGAGCGGAGCGGGATGGAGGGGCTGCTGTCGGCGGCGCTGCATGGCCGGGCCGATATGATCGGCGTAAAGCCGCGCGGAGGCTGACCCATGGCAGGGCAGAGGGCCGCGATCTCTCTTGCGCAGGAGGGCGGACGCCCCCGCAAATACGGGTTTGCCCTGACCCCGCTTGCCGATGCGATGTTTCAGCTTTTGATCTTTTTCATGCTGTCGTCGAGCCTGTCACCCTATTCGCTGATTGCCCTGACGCGCGGCGCGCCTGCCGGGCAGTCGGCCGTCCTGCCCGCAACGGCAGATGCCGCGGCCTCAACGCCCGAAGAAAACGCGCGGATGGTGATCTGGAACGTGACGCGGGGGCAGGTTCGTGCGGGCGACCAAACCGTGCCCTTGGCCGATTTGCCGGGCGTGATCGCGGCGCTGAAGGCGCAAGAGGTGGACGAGGTCCTGATCTTTCCGACCCGCGCCGCGACCGTGCAAGACATTGCAACCGTTCTGGAAATGCTTGGGGTGCGGGGCATCTCCAAGGTGCGGCTGGTGTCTGGCAGCCGGGTAGGGGGCTAGGATGCGCAAAGCCCGTCTTTTACCGCCCCCCCGCCGCAAAGAGGCTGATTTCTCATTGGCGATCGTGAACATCGTGCTTTTGCTGGTGTTCTTCTTTCTGATCACCGGGTCATTGGTTCAGAATGGCGAGATTGAGATCGACCTTGCCGAAACCGCTGAATTGCCCTTGGAACGTCTGCCGCGCCCGCTGTTGCTGATTGATGCGACGGGGGCGATGGCTTTGGACGGGGTGCCGCTGCAGGCCGATCAGATTGCCGCCAGTCTTGGGGAGACTCTGCCCGAAGCGCTGTACCTGCTGGCCGATGGAGGACTTTCGGCGGATCGGTTGATGGCGTTGACGACCCGGCCGGATCTTGCGGGCCTGTCCTTGCGGCTGATCACCTTGCATGTGCGCAGCGGGGGGGATGGGTAAGCGCATGACACAATCGCGCGCCGATCTGATGCCCGTGCCGCCCGCCGCTCTTTGGACGGGTGCGGGCGCGGTTGCCGTGGCGGTGCATCTGCTGATCGTGCAGCAGGGTCTTGCCGCGATGATGGCGACGACGGCCCCGCTTCCGCCCGTCACCCTGCCCGAGATCGAGATCATGGCCGTCGCGCTGTCTGTGGCGGGCGAAGAGCGCCCGATCGAGACGGCAGAACCGGTTCAGACCGAAACGCTGGAGGCCCGCAAGGACGCTGAAAAGGCCGAAGCCCTGAAGCCGGGGGAGGCAGAACGGCTGGAGGGGCGTGCCCCTGCCGCCGTGGCCGCCGTTGCCCCTGCCGCCACTGCGGCGGCCCCGGCAGCCCGCGTTGCAGCGGTGGCCCCTGTGGCTTCGGCCACTGCCTCGGCCGCGTCTGCCGCCCCGGCACGGGTTGCGGCTGCGGTCGCGCCCAGCGCGCCTGCGGCCTCGGTTTCCCCGACCAGCCCTGCGCCGGAGGCCATCTCAAGCGTCACCCCCTCCGCCCCGGTTGCCGCAGCGGCCCCAAACGTTGCTACGGCCAGCGTCGCCGCCCCGGCCACAGCACCCGTCACCGCTGCGCGGGTTGTTGCCCCGCCGCCCCCCCGCGCTGCAGGGATCGCGCCGCCGTCGCCTTCCGTCGCGCAAGCGCCGCGCGCAACCCCGGCAGCGCCCGTCGTGTCTTCGGCCAATACGGTCACCGGATCGAGCCCCGTTGCCCCTGCGGTCAGCGCCCGCCCTGCGGCCCAGCCCGCACCTGCGGCGCGCGTGTCATCGGCGGCGCGGGTGGCCTCGGTCGCGCCTGTGGCCGAAGCGGTCGCCCCCGTGGCCACGGTCGCCCCGGTCGCGGTTCCGGTCGCCCCAGTGGCAGAGCGCGTGGCAGCAAGCCCGGACCCGCGCCCAGCGGAAAGCCTCGCCCCGGTGCAGACCACGCCCGAACCCCTTGCCCCCGTGGCCAGTGCCGCGCCCAGCGTTGTTGAGCCTGTCCCTTCGTTGCCGCCGCCGCCCGGAACGCAGGCTCAGGACGGAATTGCCGCACCGACACCGGATACGCAGGCCCCGGCGAATGCGGAAACCTATGTCTCGGTGCTGGATGTTCTGGCGGAAACGCCTAAAGGGGCCTGTTTCGCCGCGCTGCCCACCCTGTCGGACAATGGGGCTTTTCAGCTAGAGGCTTTCGCCCGCGAACAAACCGACCTGACGCGCTTCAATGCCGCGCTGGAGGAGCGTCTGGGCCAGATGCCGAACACGACGATGAAAGCCATCAGCGACCCGCAATGCGCGGCGATGGGCTTCATCAACGAGGGCCCCTCGTACCCACGTTTCAAGCTGTTCTTCGAGATCGACCAGCGAGAGATCCTCAGCGGCGACAGTCTTGTGGGGCGGATCGGGAATACCTCGGGTGGGTTCTTGTCGTTTCTGCTGATCGATGACGAAGGCACCGTGCAGGATCTGGCCAGCTTCCTGCAATTCGTTCCGGGGGGGGCGCGGTTCTCCATTGCGCTGTCGCTGACGGCGGGGCCGGTTGTGACCCAACAATTGCTGATGGCGATTTCAACGCCAGCCCGGCTGCAAACCGTGATCGAGGCGAATGGCGAGAAGGCAGAGGTGTTTTTCCCCCTGCTTGAAGAGGAATTGCGGCGGCGGGGCCAGACCGAAGATGTGGCGATTGTGGCCTTTTCAGTGAACTGACCCCGTCCCTTTCAGAAGGGGAGAAACCAAAAGGGCGGGCCTTTGCGAGCCCGCCCTAGGTTATTTCCGTACCCTTTCGGGGGGATCAGTTCTCCAGCCGGAAGTAGCGGAGCGATCCGAGGGCGGTTTGACGCTCGTTCTCCAGCTCGTTTTGCATGAAGGGGATCAGCGCGCGGGCGGTGACCCCGTTCGGAACGGCGTCCAGCTTTTCAACCGGGCGCTCTGTCACCACGGCAAGGATCATTTGCGGCGTGGGTTCTGCCCCGGCTGCAAGGTTCACGGTAAAGCTGAAGCCCAGCGTCCCGTCTGAACTGCGCGACATCCATGGCTTGAGGTTGGTTGACCCGCCCGCACCATTTACAAGGAACAGCGCCACAGAACGCCCCGCCAGACCTTCAATCCGCCCGGAAACGGTTTCGCCGCTTTTCAGGATGTCGCTGCTGTTATCCAGAATAAGCGACGGGATGATGCCACGGTTTTCCTTGATCGCGTTCATGAAATCGAGGACCGGGCACTGGTTTGCATCAATCAGGCGCACACCGATATCGGGTTCGACGCCATGCGCGGCGGTAAAGCTGTCAAGTAGGGTCGAGAACGGATCGACACTGGTGCCGAAGCCTTCCAACTGGACCTTATCGCCATTGGTCGAGACCAGCGAGACATGCGTACAGGCCCCGGCGTCATAGTCTTTCAGCCAGGCGACCTGCGCGCCAAGGCCTTGCAGCGGGGGCGGGGCAGGTTCTGCCACGGGTTCTGGCGTGGGGGTGGGGGCAGGCTCGGGAGCCGCCGGTGTGGGTTCCGGTTCTGGCTGCGGCTCTGGCTCTGGTGTCGGAGGAGGCGCTGCCGGCTCGGGCGCGCTTGCGGTCTCAATCGGCGCAGGCTCTGCTTCGGGCTGCGGAGTTGGTTCTGCGCTGGCCTCGGGCTGGGCGATGGGCGCGTCCGGTTTCGGGCCCAACATGCCGCTGAAATAGGCCCCGCCGCCGCCGCCCGCAATCAGCAGGACCAGCAAGATCCCGATCATGCCGCCTTTGCCGGATTTCTTGGCCTCAACGGGTTTTTCCGGCTTCGAGGAGGGGATGCCCATCATCTCGATCTTCGGTTCGGGCGTGGCAGAGGCCGCCTCTTTCTTCAGATTTGCCACTTCGGCCTTGGACAGGGCCGGGGCAATCATCGTGCGGTCTTCATCCTGTGCGTCAACGAAACTGCTTTCGTCGGGGATGTTTTCTGGATGATCCAGCAGATCAATCACCACTGCCATGGTCGCGGGGCGGTGTTCCGGATCAGGCTGGAGCATATGCGAGAAGAGCGGCCGAAGCCCTTCGTAAACATCGGAAAGATCCGGCACGCTGGAGCGGCTTTTGACCGCCTCCACAATCGAGGCACCCATTTTCAGGGTCTTGCCACGGCAGGCACCGACCATCAGCAGGCCAAGGCTGTAAATATCTGTCCGGCCATCAATCGTGCCGTGATAAGCGCCAAGCTGTTCGGGGGCGACAAAGCCGAATTTCCCGGCGAACTGCCCTCCCAGCAAGGTCTTGTCACCCTTCATCGAGGATTTTGCGATCCCGAAGTCGATGATCTTGGCGTTTTCCACCTGTTCATGGGCGAGGATGATATTATCGGGGGAGAGGTCACGGTGGACAACGCCCGCTTCATGCGCGCGGCCAAGGCCCGAGGCCAGACGGCGCAGGAGGATGCGGACCTCCTCTTCGGGCATCGGGCCTTCCTTGATCCGGTCGCTGAGGGATTTTCCCTCCACAAACTCCATAATCAGGCTGGGGCGGCCGATTTCGGGCGGGTTCATATAGGTGTGATAGCGCACGATCGCATCATGGGCGAGGCGACCCAGAACCTTGGCTTCCTTGCGGAACAATTCCTCGATCATTTCGTCTTGCGCCAGCGCGGGCAGGACGATCTTCATGGCGACCGGGTCCCCAGTGTGGATGTTCTTGCCGCGATAGACTTCGCCCATGCCGCCGCGGTTGATCAACTGTTCAACCATATAGGTGCCAGCGACCAGAAGCCCTTGGGTGACAGTGGTCACAGGGGTGCCGGTGACCGGCGGGGCCGTCACAGGGGGCGGGGGGGCGACAGGCTGTTCCGAAACCGGAGCAGGTGGCGGCGCCTCTGGCGGTGTTGTCGGTTCATCCCAGTCGTCACCGATCTGGCTGTGACCTGTTGGTGGCTTCGTATCCTCTTCAGACATTCTTTTCAGTCTTCCGTTTTCCAGTCACCGATATTGATCGGAGGGCCATTGCCGGGGATCGTAGGCATGTCGTCTTCGTCTATATCTTCATCGGACATGCAACGCACGACCAATACCGTCACATTATCCTTCGCACCGCGTGACAGCGTTAATTCTATCAGCTTGTCACAAACATGCTGTGACCCTGATTTGACCAGATGCCGCGCGATCTCTTCATCTGTCACATGTCCGGTCAAACCATCTGAGCACAACAAAAAAACGTCGCCAACGTGTAAAATGCCGTAATTTTCATCGGTTTCCGGCGTTTCGGAAACACCTATCGCGCGGGTGATGACATTCTTGCGGGGCCAGTTTTCGGCCTCTTCCTCGGTGATTGCCCCTTCGCGCAAGAGTTCCTGCGCCTCGGTGTGGTCAATCGTCATCTGCTGCAGCTTGCCATCGCGGAGCAGATAGATGCGGCTGTCGCCGGACCAGATGCAGGCGAAATGCTTTTCAAAGGCCAGAAGGGCCACAAGCGTTGCGCCCACCGTCGCCCCATTCAGCTTGCGCGATTGGGCGCGGATATCATCATGGGCTATCAGCAGCCGGTCGATGAACCGTTCCTTGAGGTCCAGAGCCGAGCTGGGAACCCCCGTCCATTGTGCGCTGTCCGCAATGGTGCGGCTTGCGAAATCGCCAGCTTCATGGCCACCCATGCCATCCGCAACCAGCCAAAGGCCCGAAGCCGGGCGCGCAAGGTAGCTATCTTCATTATGATCGCGGACCCGGCCTTCATGCGTCGCGGCACCGGTATCAAATCTGAACTTCACCTGGTGCATCCCTCCCCCTCCTCGCAAAATCTTTTGTTCCAAATCTCTTCTGAAAAAAACCTTGTCCAAAATCATAGGCGTAAAAAACCTGCGACGCAAAGACTGTAAAACGCTGCGGCCTGCTTTCTTTTGCACGGGCGTCGGGCCTTGTTTGGAGGCGGCAGGGCAGGGGGCATAAAAAAAGGCCCGGAGAAATCTCCGGGCCTTTTCAGGATTGGATTTAGGGGCCTGATCAGAAGGACAGACGGATCTGGCCTGTGATGCTGGCGGCGTTGCTGATGTTTTTGCCAACCCGGCCATCGGCGCGGATGTTGGCGTTCAGCTGCTTTGCACCGCCCGGACCATTGTCGAGGATCTTCACATAGTTCACGCCAAGGCTGATCTCGCCGAACCCGCCGATCGAGTCGGTGGTGATGTTCTGCCAGGTGTTTTCATCATTGACGTCATATTTGAAGAGCGAGTCCCGGTCGCCCGCGAAGTCGTGGTAGTAGTTACCGCCGACAAACAGGGTCGTCCCGGCGTCACCCGCCTCGTTGATGGTTGTCTTGGCCAAGGTGCCGCCTGCAAAGCCCACGAAGGAGTTGAAGGACGACATTTCAAGACGCTCTCCGCCGTCGAAGTCCAGTGCCGAAGCGCCGGTCCGCGAGTAAGAGAAGCCTGCGGTCGGAACGAAGCTGATCCCGGCATCGGCATCCACATCCATCCGGTAGCTGACGCGGCCGGTGACGTTGAACGACTTGGCGTCGAATGTCGTGTCATCCAGACCCAGACCGGTGAAGTTGCCGATCACGGTTTCGTTCAGCGTGAACTTGCTTCTTTCCATCCGGACCTGAACATCGGCGGTCAGACGATCCTTGTTGAAGGCCGCATAGACGCCAGCATAGGTCTGGTCGAAGTCCGTCTTGGTGACGCTGGTCACAACCGTGCCATTGCCGATCCCGCTTGGAACCACGACATTCTGTTCGGTGGAGCCGGTGTTATAGCCGATCAGCGCCCCGAAGGTGCCATCCCAGCCATCGAAGAAGCGACCATCGTTACAGCCGAAGTCCCAACCGGCCTGAACGCCGCCGTAGCTTGCCACAAGCTCGGTCTCTTGCGAGCGGACACCGTTGAAGCTGGTGCCGGTCACATTCGCCTTGCCATAGGTGCCGCGGAAGTAGCCACCCTGCGAACAACCCTCTTCAGAGGCAAGGCCGCTGACGAAGGGGCTGCTCGGACGGTTGACGATCGACCCGATCAGCGCCTGCACCAAGGAGGCGTTGGCCCCGATCCCGGCGATGCCCGAACTGGTCTCCGAGATGAGCTCGGCGTCGCCCGTCGCTGCGTTCTTCTCAAGCGAGTAGACCGCAAGACCACCGACCGGAAGGCCGCTGAAGTTGGCGATCGTGTAGGTGCTGCCCGGGCTCACATCCATCACGGTGATCGGGGCACCCAGATAGGTTGCCGCGTTGCCGAGTGGTGTGAACTCGAAGTTGAACGCACCAGACACCAGACCGGAAGAGATGATCTGATCGCTCGTGCCACCGCTTACCGTATCTGCGGCGTCGAGGTTCACGTTCATCAGAACCGTTCCGCCGCCGGTGATCGCCCCGGTGTTCAGAACATCGGTGGTTGCGCCGTTGAGCATGTCAATCGTGCCGCCGGTGTTGTTCAGATCACCGATGGTGTTATTGCCAAGCGCCAGAATACGCGCGCTGTTGGTGGTGGAGCCGCCAACCGTCGCATTCGTCAACTCGATCAGGCTGTTATTGGTGTTGAACAGCCCGGTGGAGGTGATGATTGTCCCCCCATTCGTGCTGAACGTACCGCCGCCGGTGACCGTCACACTGCCCGTGA
>JAQWYA010000125.1 GCA_029254215.1 Pseudorhodobacter sp.
CGCGCAATCGCCTTTTCAAGCTTTTGCCCCAAGGCGGGGTCGCGGTTCAGAAAGGCCGATGGGCAGCCCAACAGCACAGTCCCGCCAAGCCCCAACGCCTCACAGCAGGTCTGAGAGAATGGGCCGCGCACCGTGACAAGCGCCGCTTTGTCGCGCAACACATCCACCAACCGGCGGATTTTGGCGTCGGACTGAAGCGCTTGAATGGTCTCTGCCTCACCGCCCGGCCCCGGAGCTTGCGCGCCAAGACCAAAGACGATCAGCGGCACTTCGCTGCCCTCAAAATAATCGCAAAGGCCCGACCAGTCGGCCCCGCAGCGCAAATGATTTGCCGCCGGAACGATCAGTGCTTTTGCCCCGTCGCGCTTGTCCACCGCCTCATAGGGTGTGTCAGAGGCTGACAGAAACGTCAGCGGTGCGGCGATCATCCGGGCAACGGCCAGTTGAAACATCAGATTACCGGAGTTTGCCCCAAGGGCAGCCAAAAGCGCCTCGGCCCCGAATCGATCTGGCCTGCGAATGAAACCGGGCGTTCCCAGCACGGCGTAATAAGACATCTGCATCCCCCCTTCTGTGGCGATGCCTTGGTTTTTGCAGGAAGGATTTAAGGGTGAATTAACGAAGAACAGGTTTCTTTGGACAAGACGAACATCACCCAGCCCTCGCCCCAAGTCCAAAGGACAAGACCGATGCAAAGCGTGCTTGAAAGACCCGAAACACCCGGCGTGACAGCCGCACCCCCCCTCGCTGACCTCCGCCAGAAACTGCTGGAGCGAGAGGCCCGCCTGCGTGAGATGGAGCTTGCCGAAGGAACGGCGCTTTCCTTGCTGCAGGGGCAGGTCGCCGCGCTGCAAGAGGCAGAGGAAACGCATCTTCGCGCCCTGCAGACCTGCGAAGCCGCCCTTTCAAACGCGCGTGAGCAGGCGGACCAGCTGGCCGCGCGCCTTCGTCATGCCTTGCAAGATGGCGCCGACCAACAGGCGCGCGCAGAGGCGCTTCTGGCCTCGCTCTCATGGCGGGTGACGCGACCTTTGCGCATGATGCGGGCGATTTTCCGCCTTCCGGGGTTTGGCAGCTAAGGCCTCTTTGCAATTAAGGGTTGCGACAGCCCCCCATCTGATTTCTATGAGAGCCAATCTTTGGTTCTTTGCAGAATGGTATTTGTCTGATGATCACTCCGGTCTTGCTTTGTGGGGGGTCGGGCACGCGTCTTTGGCCGCTTTCCCGTAAGAGTTATCCGAAACAGTTTTCGTCGCTGGTTGGGGATCATACGCTGTTCCAAGCCTCGGCGTTGCGGCTAAGCGGGCCGGATTACGGGGCCCCGCTGGTGATCACAGCCGATGATTTCCGCTTTATCGTGACAGAACAACTTGCCCAGATCGGTTGTAAACCACGGGCGGTCTTGATCGAACCCAAACCCCGCGACACAGCCCCCGCCGTTCTGGCAGCAGCGCTGTATTGCGCGGCGCAGGACCCGGAGGCGATGCTGCTGGTTGCGCCCTCGGATCATGTGATCCCCGATCAGGCGCAATTCAACGAAACGGTGCGGGCCGCCTTGCCCGCCGCGCAAGCCGGGCGGCTGGTGACCTTCGGGATCACGCCGGATCGCCCGGAAACCGGATATGGCTATCTGGAGCTGGAGACCGCCGCAAAACCGGGTGCCGCCCCGACCCCGATGACCCTGCGCGCCTTCGTTGAAAAGCCGGATGCGGCGAGGGCAGAGGCGATGCTGGCCGATGGCCGCTACCTTTGGAATGCTGGCATCTTTCTGTTCAAAGCTTCCAGCATTCTTGCCGCTTTTCAAGAGTTTGCGCCTGATATGCTGGACCCGGTCTCAGCCGCTGTCGCAGGCGCGCATAAGGATCTTGGGTTTGACCGTCTGGCCGAAGAGCCTTGGGCAAAAGCGCGGGCAATTTCTATCGACTATGCGGTAATGGAAAAGGCGCGGAACCTGTCGGTTGTGCCTTATGCCGGGCGCTGGTCTGATCTTGGAGATTGGGCGGCGGTCTGGCGGGAAACGGCCGTCGGGGGTATGGCGCAATCCGGCCCGGCAACGGCCATCGATTGTCGCGACAGCTTGCTGCGCTCCGAAGTTCCGGGGCAGGCGATTGTCGGGATCGGCCTCGAAGATATCGTCGCCGTGGCCATGCCGGATGCCGTTCTGATCAGCCATAAATCCCGCACGCAGGATGTGAAACTGGCGGTGAGCCAGCTTAAAGCCCAAAACGCCCCGCAGGCGGAAGCCTTCCCAAAAGATCACCGCCCCTGGGGTTGGTTTGAAAGCCTTGCCATCGGGGATCGGTTTCAGGTCAAGCGGATCGTCGTGCACCCAGGTGCAGCGCTAAGCCTGCAAAGCCATCACCACCGGGCGGAACATTGGATTGTGGTTCAGGGCACGGCCAAGGTCACCATCGACAAAGAGACCCGCCTCGTGACCGAGAATCAGTCTGTCTACATCCCGCTGGGCGCCATTCACCGCATGGAAAACCCCGGAAAACTGCCGATGGTCCTGATAGAGGTCCAGACCGGAAGCTATCTGGGCGAAGACGATATTCTTCGCTATGAGGATGTCTATGCCCGCAAATAGGGTGTGAAAAGGCGCGTGTCTGGCCATAAAGGGCCACAAAAAGGGTAAAGAGGGGCAGTAATGCGGATTGCGATTATTGGGACGGGCTATGTCGGTCTGGTATCTGGGGTGTGTTTTTCGGACTTCGGCCATTCCGTAACGTGCGTTGACAATAACCCCGCCAAACTTGCGATGCTGGAGGCGGGGAAGGCTCCGATCTATGAGCCGGGGCTCGAAGATCTGATGGCGCGCAACGTGGCCGCCGGGCGTCTTTCCTTCTCGGGCGACATGAAAGAGGCCCTGAAGGGCGCGGAGGCGGTGTTTATTGCGGTTGGCACCCCGACGCGGCGTGGCGATGGCCATGCCGATCTGACCTATGTTTACGCGGTTGCAGAACAAATTGCCCATGCCCTCAGCGGTTATGCCGTGATTGTCACGAAATCCACCGTTCCGGTGGGCACGAACCGCAAGGTCGCCGAAATCATCGCAAAGACCAACCCGAAGGCCGAGTTTGACGTGGCCTCCAACCCCGAATTCCTGCGCGAAGGCGCCGCGATTGATGATTTCATGCGCCCTGACCGGGTCGTTGTCGGCGTTGAAAGCCCGCGCGCGCGCGATGTGATGGCCGATCTCTACCGCCCGCTTTATCTGCGGGATTTCCCGATGGTTTATACCGGTCTCGAAAGTGCCGAGATGATCAAATATGCGGCCAATGCGTTTTTGGCGGCGAAGATCACCTTCATCAATGAAATCGCGGCGCTGTGCGAACGGGTTGGCGCGGATGTAAAGCAGGTCTCCAAAGGGATGGGGCTTGATGGCCGCATCGGCAACAAGTTTCTCCATGCCGGTCCGGGGTATGGGGGGTCGTGCTTCCCCAAGGATACCCGCGCCCTCGCCCGGATCGGGCAGGAACACGGGATGCCGATGCAAATTATCGAGACGGTGATTCGCGTCAACGAAGAGATCAAGCACCGCATGATCGGCAAGATTACCGACCTTTGCGATGGCTCGGTGAACGGCAAGACGGTGGCGGTTTTGGGTGTGACCTTCAAGCCGAACACGGATGACATGCGCGAAGCGCCCTCGCTGACAATCGTTCCGGCGCTGATTGGCGCGGGTGCCAAGGTGCGCGTTACCGATCCGCAGGGCAAAAGCGAAGGGGTCGCCCTTTTGCCGGGCGTCATCTGGTGCGACGACGCCTATCAGGCAACGGAAAACGCAGATGTTGTCGTAATTCTGACGGAGTGGAACGAGTTTCGGGCGCTGGACCTGAAGCGAATAGCGGCCTCTATGCGTCATGCCCGGATGGCGGATTTGCGCAACATTTATGATGTTTCTGCCCTGTCCGAGGCTGGCTTCACGGAATGTGCTGCAATCGGGCGCTAAAGGCCGGCCCTTTGTCTGCAAGGGCCGACATCTCGGACAGCAACGCGCGTTTCAGGCGCGCGCGTTCGGCAAGCCAGTTCGCCGGATCGGCAAAAAGCGTGGCAAGCTGGCGCTGGGCTTGTGCATAGGCTGAAAAATCCAAAGGTTCCGTCTGGATCCTCTGGATGGCATCGCGCAAATCCAATCCCCAAAGATTGATCCAGGAGGCCGCGGGCAGGTTGAGCCGATGGATGCCATGGCTTGGCCCCGCCACATAAAGCGGGCGCGCCCCGCAGGCGAAGGCATCGAACAGTTTTTCGGACAGGTAGGTCGGTTGATGCGTATTCTCGATCGCCGAGAGGATGCGCGCCCGGCCATCCATGCGGGTCAACTTGTCAAGGTGCCAGTCGGGCAGATGCCGCCGATCCGGCCCGTTGTTCCAGCCAGCCCCCAATTTCAGCGCCCCCGGACAGGCCGCAGCCAGACGGCTTCGCCAGCGGGACAGCCCGAAGATCCCGTCCTGTGGCGTGAAATCGTGAAACGATTCCTCGCGGCGGGCCGCCATGAAAACCACCGATTCCGCCCGCGCCTGAAAGGCAGCTTGCCAGTCCTGGGGTGTCAGGCCCGCATTTCGGCGGAACTTGGCGGCAAGGCGCGGGCCCGCGCGATGATCCGTCAGCAGCAGATAGGGGATCTTCGCAAAGTCGAAAATCGCTGAGCGGTGGTGATTGATCTGCCAAAGGGGAACCTCCCCCTCACAGCTTGGCAGGACGATCTGCGGGGCAGTGGGGTCGGGGCTGAAAAGACTGTCCCAGAACGGTTCTTCCGACAGGATCGTTACCGGCTTTTGCGCGCTCAGATCGGCCAGATGAGGCCAGATCCGGGCATCTTCGGGATGTGCGAAACAGACAATATCGGCGGCATGGGCATCCGGCGTCAGGCTGATCCGCTCCTCCCACAAGGGGCGCAGGCTGGCATAGGCGAAGGGCTGCCTGTGCGCATGCGGCCCGACGGCGGCCACCAAAAGCCGGGCGCGGCCCAAAAGCGCCGGAGCGGCGCAAGGCTCGTTTCCATTGCGCAACGTGTTGCCTGTGGATACTCTAAAAACGTCTCTAACACGGCAGTTAGAGTCAGAATCTGTAGTGCTGGCTTGTGGAGAGAACTTGGCCCCGCACCCCGTCGTGAAAAGACGGCGCAGCCGGTTTTCCTCGCGTGACCAATCGCCTTTCCGACTTCGGTAATCCGCCAGATTGATCAAAGCACCGGAGGATGGGTCTGGCCGCGCGCCATCTGCCAACTGCCGTCTCAGCCTATCAATTTGAGGCGGGTGCAAGATACTCTGCCCCCGCAAAATGAGGGCCCAGTCTGTGTCGCACTCCTCCAGCATCAGCGTGACAAGGCGCAATGGATCCTGCAGCACATGGCCGCTTACCCGGCGCAGGGCGCAAAGAACGCCCGGCCCCCAATCAAGATCCGGGGCCGTTGTCGGGTGGCCCTGTCGAGCAGCCTCAGAAATATGGATGGCATCGCCGGGCCGCGTCACCAAGCGAAGGTCCGAGGCAAGTCCCTCCAGATTGGCACCGTCATTCAGGATCAGAAAGCCCAAACGGGTCATCGCTGCGACATGTCCTGCGCCAGACGCCGCGCCAGATCGGGGGCGGCGAGGGCCAGCCTGTCAAGGAAAGGGCCGAACTGCCGCTGTAGCCAGTCCGCGCTGGCCCGGTCGAACTCTGCTGCCAGTGTCGGGTCAATCTGCCGCTTTGCCCAAGCGATAACGCCCAAGGCGAACGTGCCGAACGCCTCCGGCCAGGCGCCGCCTTTTGCCAAAGCCGCAGCGCCAACCTGATCCAGGGCGACCAAAAGATCAAACCTGTCGCGGCCCCGGCGATTGCTCAGCCGCCCGCCATTCGGATCAACCTCATGCCAGAGGCAAATCCGATCCGAAACCAGCACATCGCGTGCCGTCAGAAACGCCCGCCAATGCAGAGGAATGTCCTGATGAACCTGCGTTTCCGCGCAAAGGACCCTGTTCTGGCGCAAAAACTCTGTCCGGTACACCTTGTTCCACGGGTAATTCGCCGTCTGGGCAAGGATCGGAAGCGTCGCGGAATCTGCCGCGCTCAGCGCGCCACAACCGAAACCCGCCTGCTCCCACAGGGCTTCATCCCAATCAGGCTGGCCCCAAAATCCTTGCGCCAGCCGTTGGCTGTCAGCGTGTTTGAAAAGGCAAAAATCAAAGCTTCCGGCTTGCGTAAGATCAGCAAGAAGTGCGGGCATTTCAGCCGTCAGCAGGTCATCGGAATCGCAATAGACCAGATAGCCTGTATCCACCTGCCAAAGCCCGGTGTTGCGCGCAGCCCCTCCGCCCCGCGACCGTTCGTGGCGGATCAGGGTGATATCCTTTGCTGCTGGCACAGCAATGTCAGAGCCATCGTCGATCACGATAATCTGGCGAAAGCAGTCTAAACTCCGCGCGCGGCAAAGCAGCCGTTCAAGCCCCGCCGGATCATTCCAGACAGGGATGACAAGCGCCACATCTGGTCGTTCAGGCTGCATCGCCGTCATGTCGCGATAAGCCGCAAGTCTTGCAGCGCCCAACGGAAGGATTTGGCGGGGGGTAGAAAAAACACCAATTCCCGCCAAGCGGCCTTTTCCGAAAGACCGGGTGTGTGGCGGGGCGAAATCAGATCGCAATGATCTGTCGCGGCGGAGGTTGAGAGAATGTCGAGCGGGAAGAAATGATCCTGAAACCCGGTCGCCGTTGCGGATCGCAAACAAACCCGCGTCGCCATGATGCTTCGGGCGTTGCAACGGGCCGCAAATCCGACCCAGCCAAAGCCCGAAAGATCCACGAAGGGCCAGGGCAGATGGAGGCCCAGCCAAGCACCGGGGCGGTGCGCGGTTATATCAAGCTCCATCATTCGGTCGCGCGGGCTGCTCCATGTGCCAAAATAGTTCCCGGCAGGATCGGGGCGGAGGGAGAGGCCCGGCAGCGGAAGCGTGATGCTTTGCGGGGCGGCAATTTCACCACGCAACCGGTCCAACGCCGAGGTCGAAACTCCTGTCATTCGGCAGCACCCCCGCTTGGCGAAGGGTTGAACTGAGCCTCCCAGAATGCGGCGGAGGTCAGGGCGGGGTAGCTTTCTTGGTATTGATCCCGCAAGCGGGCGTAGACCATCAGCCAGTGCAAACCCAGCTGCGCCGCCCGCATGGCCAGCGCAAAGAATTGCCGCTTAGAGTGGTGCAGATGGCTGCTCCGCCCCCCGGTTTCATCGACATAGCACAAATGGGCGCTGCCCCATGCGGGCCACAACGCCCCGCGCAGCGCGATGGGAAGGCGTTTCGCGCCTGCCTTGCGCCCAAAGAAGGGAAGCAGATGGCCGTTCAGCGTCAGTTTCCAGAATTTTGCGATGAGCGGGTGGGGTGGTATCGGCGGCTCCACCATGGTCTGGGGGGCGGTAACCCACCTCTCTTGCTGCGTGAGCGTTGCAAGCTCCGCCCGTTTTGCGGCTAAATCCACCGATTGCCGGAAATGCGACGGCCCGGACATCACATCTTGCCAAGCCAAAAGCTGCGCCCTTGCGCTTTCATACCGCATCAGGGCCAAAGACCGAAAGATGAACCGCAGCGCGAGGGCGGATGTGCCGAGCGGGCCAATCTCCATCCCCGGTTGGGAAAGGTGGTGATGCAAATGGTTGCGCAGATCAAGATACAGGGTTTGCGGGCTTTCCTTGACGTGAAAATCCTCTTGCCAGGCGACAACGCCATTCAGCGTTACCGTATCAAACCGGTTAGCCAGCGAGAAAGAGATGTCATCCCCCCGCACGAAAAAGGGAAAGGGCCGGGCCGTCACGGCGGCAATCGGGAAGGCAAAAAACCACCAGCCGCCATAAAAACCCTGCGGTTTGGGCCGGGCGGCGGCAAGTTCCATCCGCAGCACCCAATCGCGGTCCCGAATGTCGGTTCCGTGACACAGCGGATGGCAGCGCCGATCAAAAACGGCGCCGTTCTCCCAGATTTCGGCCGGGCGGGACTGGCCGATCATCGCGCCGGCCAGTGCAGCCTTCGGGTTTTGGGCAAGGGTCAGAAAGCCATGCATCCGCAAAAGCGCCTCCGGGTGGAGGGCCGCGTCATCATCCATGAAGACGCAATGGCTGAACCCCGCGCCCTCCGCCTCGGCCAGACCACGGGCAAAACCGCCCGCCCCCCCCAGATTGCGGTTTGGAAAAAGCCGCAGGTTTGGATGCGGTGGCAGCGACAAGGACTGCCCGTTATCGACCACAAAAAGACGGGTGGTTTGCGTAAGCGCTGCCCCTTGGCCGCCAAGATAGCCCAGCAGGCGACCCACGGTTTTCGTGACCGCAGAGTCACGCTGAAAGGTTGTAATGATCAGCGCCGTTTTCGGCGCAGGCCGCGGATGGGCAGGGCTTGCTACATAGCGTGCATCCCGTAGCGCTGCGTCGCTGCGCGCGGTCAGGCGCAAAAGCAGCATCCCGCCTTGTGGGATTTGGGGCGTCAAATCAATCTGTTGCCCCGATGGTCCCAGCAGGACTTCGCGTTGAAGGACCGTGGTTTTTGTCAAAGGTTCATCCGGACCGGCGGCGATACCCCCTGTCACGCGCCACATCTCAACACAAAGGGTGCCCGACCCGGTCAGATCAAGCCGAAGACTGGCCAGATCACAGTGCCCGGCCCAGGTTTCCAAATTGAGAATGTTGAAATAGCAATCAAACCCGACGGAGCCGCCGGGCGGAAAGACAAGAGCATCCCCCTCGCGTCTCGTGCCGCCGGAAAGGCGTAGGAACAGATCGTCCGGGGCGGGCAGCGCCGGGTCGGGTAGGCAAAAGGTTTGAAGCGTGACCTCGCGCGGTGCCGACATTGGTCAACGCCCCAAACCGGCAAGATAGCCCCGACGCAAAAACACCATCGCAAACATGATCAGGCATAGCGACAGGCCAAACACATAAGGAAGCGACACATAATCGGCGTGATAATTGGGGTAGAACCCGGACCGCACAAGCCCGGTGATATGGACCAAGGGGTTCCACCACAAAAGGGTTTGAACAAGGGGCGGCATTTCATCAAACAGAAACACCACGCCGGAAATCAGAAACAGCGGTTTGCTGACAATCTCCCACAGGCGTTCCCAGATCTGGAAATAGCCGATCAGCAAGCAGTTCATCAGCCCGACACCGGTCGCAAAACAGATCGCCATCGCAAGGCCGGTGGCAATCCGCGTGATATCAAGAAGGCTGCGGGTATCAACAAAGCCCATGATCCCGATGATGACGATGCAGAACACGGTGATTTGCGCCAGACTGTTCAGCAAAAGCCGCGCCAGTACCGCATCCATCCACGTGACCCGCGGAAAGGCCATCAGCGGGCGGGAAAAGCGCAGCGCCGCCCCGATCCGGTTGGAAAGCTGGCTGTAAAGATCGAAGGGCAGGTATCCAGTCGCGTAAAATAGCATGAAGCTGGTGCCAAGCGGCGGGCTATGCGCCAAAAGCGAAAACCCGACCGAGATAATGACAACGGCCCCAAGCGGAGACAGGATCGCCCAAAGATACCCCCCCGGAGACCGGCCGTAGCTGGACCCCATTTCACGCAACATCAACGCAAGGATTGCGCGCCCGGTTTGAAAGCGGGCAGGGCGGGCAATGGTAGCTTTTGAAGGTAGGGCGGCAGAGGGCATTCAACGCTCGACTCTCAGGGGATCATGCCCTCAGCCTAAAGCGTCGAATCTTTCAAATTTGATAATAATCCCGATACCAATCGACAAAACGCTGCACTCCGTCCTGAATATCCGTGCGGGGAAGCGGGCCGATCAACGCCTCGCACAGGCTTGCGTCGGCCCAGGTCGCGGGCACATCACCCGGCTGCATCGGAAGGAAGGTTTTCTGTGCTTCGCGGCCGGTCGCTTTTTCAATGGCCAAGACGAAGTCCATCAATTGGACAGGCGCACCATTGCCAATATTGACCACCCGCCACGGCGCCACTGGCGACAGGCTGTCGCCCGCGACGGCGGTCTCAGTCGGCACCGCGTCAATCAGGCGGCAGACGCCCTGAACAAGATCCTCGACATAGGTGAAATCGCGCATCATGTCGCCGTTGTTGTAAATCTCGATCGGGTCACCCTGCAAAATGGCTTTGGTGAATTTGAACAGCGCCATATCGGGCCGCCCCCACGGCCCATAGACCGTGAAGAAGCGGAACATCGTGGTCGGAATACCGTAAAGATGCGCATAGGAATGGGCCATCGCCTCGGTCGCCTTCTTGGTGGCGGCATAGAAGGACATCTGATGATCGGCCTTGTCCGTCTCGGCATAGGGCATCTTTTCATTCGCCCCAAAGACCGAAGAAGTTGAGGCTATTAGCAAATGCGCGGGCTTATGCGCCCGAGCGGCTTCCAGCACCTCAAACGTACCGATCAGATTGGCGTCAACATAAGATCTTGGCGCATCAATCGAATAGCGAACCCCGGCCTGCGCTGCGAGATGCACAATGACATCGGGGGTTTCGGCCGCGACGAGATCGCGCAACAGACCATCCGTTTCCACAAGCCCTTCGCGCGCTGTGAAACTCGGGGATTGGGACAGCATCGCGTGGCGGCGCTGTTTCAGGCGGACATCGTAATAATCCGTCATCCCGTCCAGACCGATCACACGAAATCCATTGGCCAGAAGCAACCTGCACAGATGGAACCCGATGAACCCGGCGGACCCCGTAACCAAGACCTTGCGCATGTCGCTTCCCCCTCACCCGCTGCGCTTTCTTTTCCCACCCTTTGCAAGGGAATGGCAAGCCGCGCCCGCCGGATATGGGAGCGGTTGAATAAAAGCCGCCGGAAACTCCGTGTTTGCGCCCCATTTGCGCCCGCGCCCAGTCAGAGCCGGATCGCAAAGTAGCGGGGTCTGAAACATGCCTGTTTTCCGGGGTCGTGCCTGATGTCTGGCCTAAGCTTCCTGTCTTATCACAGCACTCCGGCGGATTTTGCCAGATCCCGGATCACGGATCTTGAAATCCGTCAGGGGCCGATGGGCAATCAGCTTTATTCCCCTACACGCTATGATGGGCAGATCACGGCTTGGAATTTGGGGCCAAGCACAATCAGTGCCAACGAAAGCATCACCTACCGGCAGCCCGATATTGCCGGAACCATGCCGGGCCTTGGCTTTGTCCAGACAAGCTCGGGGCTGAATGTTCTTTATGGCGGCGGGGTATCTGGTGGGCTGACGCTGGTTGCCCCGGATCAGACGGGGGGGTTTGCACGCTCTACCTCTTTGGGCGCGTTGACCGGTTTTGCGGGGGATTTGCAGCATCTGACGACCGTCTCGCTCGCAAATGGCACGCAGGCGGTGTTCGGCGGTCTGGCCAAGGCGGAGGGGGTTGGTTGTGTCATGATCTCTTCCTCCGGGACGATGATCGGAAGCGCAGTTGAGACGAGCAGTCTTGCCGCCCATGCCGGTGCTGTTTGTGCGACCGCGACGGCGCAGATCGGGGGGAAAAGCTTTCTGTACACGGCCTGCAGCCTGAACCCCGGCGTAACCGCATGGGAGGTTGGGGCCAATGGGGCGTTGACGGCCCGCACCAATCTCGGCGCGGAGGAAGGGCTTTGGATCGCGGCGCCCAGCGGGATGAAAACGGCAACGGTCGGAGGGCAGACCTATCTGATCGTTGCAGGCTCGGGCAGTTCATCGCTGTCGATTGTGCGTCTTGGATCTGCTGGCGAGATGACCGTCACCGATCACGTCCTTGATGATCTGGGAAGCCGGTTCGCACAGGTTTCAGCGGTGGAGGTCGTCGAACTGGCAGGCCGGACCTATGTCTTGGCCGGAGGGTCGGATGACGGGCTTTCGGTGTTTCAACTGCTGCCGGGCGGGCGGCTTCTGGCGATGGCGCATATCGCAGACACCGCGCAAATGGGCCTTGCCAAGCTAAGCGCGATTGCCGCCGCCACGGTCGGAGAGGACCTTGATATCTTCGCCGCAAGCGCGCTGGAAACCGGGATAACCCGTCTGCGCTTTGATCCGGGGCCCCTGGGGCTTTCGCTCGCGGCGACCTCATTGGGGGGAAGCCTTGCCGGGGCAGGGCTGAACGATCTTCTGGCCGGAGGGGCCGGGGCCGATCTGCTTTCGGGCGGGTCGGGCGACGATATTTTGATGGATGGGGCGGGTGCCGATACCCTGACGGGCGGCGCGGGGGCCGATGTTTTCGTTCTGTCTGCCGATGGCGCTCAAGACACGATCACGGATTTCGCGATGGGGGTCGACCGCATAGACCTGTCGTCTTGGGGGATGATTCGCAGCGCTGCGCAGTTAACGATGGTGGCCACGGCCACCGGGATGCGCATCAGCTTTGGGTCGGAAGTTCTGGTCGTCAACTCCTCCACCGGAGGCAGCTTGAACCCCGCCTTGCTGCGCGACAGCGACCTGATCAACCTCACCCGCCTGTCTGTCTTGACGGTTGAGGACCCCCTGCCGTTGGCGACCCCCGGCCCCGACCTGATCCTTGGCACCGGCAGCGACGAGTCCATCGACGGTCTGGCCGGAAATGACACGATCCGGGGGGGTGCGGGCAATGACACTCTGCTCGGCGGCGATGGCAATGACCTCCTTGAAGGCGAGGCCGGGAATGACAGCCTTGTCGGTGGCTTGGGCAATGACATCCTGATCGGCGGCGATGGGGATGACATCTTGCAAGGCTCCGCCGGGATCAACCGGCTGGAGGGGGGGCTGGGGCAGGACACGCTGACGGGGGGCACCCAGAATGACCATCTGCTGGGTGGGGCCGGAAATGACCTGTTGTTTGGGCAGCTTGGCGATGATTGGCTGCTGGGCGAGGATGGGAATGACACGATCTACGGCGATGATGGCGCGGATCGGTTGGAGGGAGGCCTCGGCAATGACAGCCTCTTTGGCGGCGCGGGCAGAGACACGCTGGACGGGGGGGACGGCGCAGACCGACTGGAAGGCGGCGATGGTGACAACTTTCTGTTCGGAGGGGCCGGGGCCGACATCCTGATCGGCGGCAGCGGGCGGGACGTTCTTGACGGCGGTACCGGAAATGACACGATGAGCGGCGGCTTGGGAAATGATCGCTACATCGTGGACAGCAGCGGTGACGTGATTACCGGAGAGACCGGCTACAGTCAGGGCGGCGGTATCGATTCCGTTGAAAGCTGGGTTTCCTTTGCCCTGAAGTCCAATCTGGAAATCCTGCGGTTGCAGGGGAGTGCGAATATCAACGGAACCGGCACATGGGCGCCTGAGGCCATCGTCGGCAATAGCGGCAATAACATTCTGGATGGCAGCCGTGGGTTTGATCAGTTGAACGGCAAGGCCGGGAATGACACGCTGATCGGTGGTCACGGGCTTGACTGGCTGGTCGGTGAGGCGGGCGCAGATGTGTTTCTGTACCGCGAAGTTGCGGATAGCGGGATTGGTCAGGCCAATCGCGACCTGATCAACGGGTTTGAAAGGGGCCTCGACAAGATCGACCTTTCGGCAATTGACGCGGACCCGGATGTAGCGGGCAATCAGGCCTTTGCCTTCATTGGCTCGGGTCGCTTTACCGGATCAGGCTTCGGAGAAGTGCGCAACTGGACTTGGGGCAGCGGTTTTTCCCTCACAGAGATTGACGTTGATGGCAACGGAGCCACCGATATGCAGATTTTCATCAATCAGGTCAGCGTCTTGGGCGCGGATGATTTTATCCTCTAGGGGCCGTCAGCTTGCCATTGGCAGGCCGATTTGCAAATTGGCTTCATGCTGATCAATCGCGTCCGAAAGATCATCGAAAAAGCGCAAGCGCCCGTTCTCAATCACAATCCCCGCGTCACACATGCGCCGGATCTGTGGCATGGAGTGGGATACAACGATCGCGCCCGCATTTTGCATCCTCTCTTCAAATATCGCCTGACTTTTACGTTTGAAGGCAGCATCGCCGACGCTTGTCACCTCATCCACAAGATAGGTATCAAACGGGATCCCGATTGAAACGGCGAAGGCCAGGCGCGCCCGCATCCCCGAGGAATAGTTGCGGACGGGCATGAAAAACGAAGGCCCGAGTTCCGCAAATTCCTGCACGAAAGCCGAAAGCTCCTCACTGTCGACGCCATAGATCCGAGCGATGAAACGGGTGTTTTGCAGCCCGGTCATATCGCCATGGAACCCCCCCGAAAACCCGACGGGCCAAGAGATTGAGCCGCTGCATCGGATCTGCCCCGCATCCGGCAAAAGCCGCCCGCCGATCAATTCCAGCAAGGTGGATTTTCCGGCCCCGTTCCGGCCCAGAAGGGCGACCGAAAGCTTTGGGGGAATGACGAGGCTGACATCTTGGAGAATGGACTTTCGCCCCCCCGGCATCGCGAAACTTTTTGAAATCCCGTCGAGCACGATCATATCAGCGACGATCCCGGATTGCGTAGAAACTAAGTGCAAGGATCGACCAGATCAGGAAGGTGAAAAGCCCGATCAACCCCACAAACAGCCCCCTTTGCGGATAGGCCGATTTTTCGGCTTTGGTGGGTTTGATATAGGCGGCAAGGTAGCGGCTTTTGCGATTTGCCTCGGCCATGGCGGCATCGAAATTTGCCAAGGCAATCGTATAAGCCCGTTCCGCGAATTGTGTATCCACTGAAAGCCGCTCAAACTCCGCCATCTTGGTGGCGTAATTCGTCTCTGCCGGATCGGCGCTACCAACGCCGAATTTCCGCCTTTCGTCGGCGATCCGGGCCTCGATCACGTCGATCCGGCGCTGGGCTTGGGCAAGGCGCGGGTCATCCCGGCGCGAGGAGGCCCCGTCAAGCAGATCCTGATTGATCAAAGCCTCGGCCAGTTGCGCCTGAAGCGTATTCAAAAGCCCCATCTGCCCTTGAATATCCGCCTTCGGATCGACGATCTGATTTTGCACGCGAAAGCTTGTCATCGCCTCACGCGCCGCCTTCAGGCGCAGGATCGCGGCATCCAGATCTTGTTTGGCGTAGCGGGTGGCATCGTTGCGGGCGATGGCGGAAAGCTCATTTATCATTAGCGAGCTTTCCTCATAGATCGCCTCTGCAATCGCCGTCGCCTCTGCCGGGTCGAAAGCGAGCACGCGCAACTCCATCAGCCCCGCCGTCGAGTCATAGGAAATCCGCACCATGCGTTGCCAGTAATCCACCAGATCTTCAATCGTGCCTTCGGGGGCGAAGGCCAGAACCGGGTCTGTCTGGGCGTGGCGGCCATATAGCGACTTGAGGTCCAGCCGTGCCTCCAGCCGCGCGACAAGTTCCTGACTGCCGATGAATTCATACAAGATATCGCTGTCGCGAGAGCCGCTTCCCCCGATGCTTCCCCCATAACCGCCCAAAAGATCGACAGGGCTGCTTACATCCTCACTTCGGACGGTGAAACCAAGCGTAGAGGCATATTGATCGGCAGCGTTCTTGTAGAGATAGCCAGAGGCCGCAAAGACCGGGCCGAGAACGAACAGAAAGAAGGAAAACATCAAGACGCGATGCCGGGGCGCAGCCCGAACCGGCCCCGCAACGGGTCGGCCTTTTGGCAATTGCGGGGCAAAAGGAAAGGGCACCCCCGGCCTTTGGGGCGCGCTGCGCCGCAGATCGACATTTTCGGCGAGACTCATGCTGATATCCCTTTCAGTTCCGTGCCGGATCTTGCCAGCGTTTGGTGAATGCTTTCTTTACGGCCCCGCTTTTGCCGCAAGCCATCCCAGAGTCCGGCGCGCACCATCCGCAGATAGGCGGGGCGATCTGCCGCTGGGTAGGCGCGCGTTTTGCGCAGCCAAAGGGCCACAAACCACGCCAAAGCCAATGGAAACAGCCAGGGCCCCGCCGCCTGCGCAGCCACAGAAACCCCGTTGCGGCACAGGTAATAGACCTTCCAGAGCGGCCGGGTGATGAGGCCGGGGCCCAGCGTTTCGCAGGCATGTTCAAAGCGAAGTCCTGGATCAAACAGGATCGGCACGCCCAGTTTGCGAAGGCACAGGCTGTAAAGCACGTCATCGCCGTAAAGGAACAACCCGCCTTCGGGCAGGCCCGCCAGCCGAACTGCGGACCTGTTCACAAAGAACCCGACAAAGGAGGCGACATCGATCTTTTGTACCGGCGCGTCGGGTTGAAAATCGGCATCCGGAAGGTGAAACCCCTGCCGACCAGAGCCGCAGATCGCGTGCCGCAGACTCTGAAGCAACACCCTTGGGTACCAGAACGGATTGCGGGACGGGCGGTTCATCTCGGCCACGGGGCCGTCGGGGCTGAAAACGGCAGCAGCAATCGCGAGGGGCGCTGTGGTGACTTGGGCCGCGTAGCGATGAAGGAAGCCTTCAATCGCGCCGGGGGCGGGCCTTGCATCATCATCCATCAGCACCAGCCAGTCGGCCCCGGTATGGGCCATGGCAAAAGCCATTCCAGCCTCAAACCCGCCAGAGCCGCCCTTGTTCTGGGGCAACCGCACAACCGACAAACGTGGGTCCGAAAAGGTGGCGAGGGTTTGCGCCGTTTCCATCCCGCTTGCATTATCGACAACGACCACGCCGCCGATGGGCTGGGCCAGCAGGCGCGTCAGTGTTTCCCGCAGGGGGGCGGGCCGATCATGGGTTACAACGATGGCAACAAGCCGCCCTTCTGGCATCACGCAGCCCCGCTAAGCTGTGGGGCCAGGCTTTGACCGCGCAAGAACGCGCGCGCGGCGTCCAGCGCTTCGCGAATCGTCACATCCATATCAAGATAGCGGTAGGTGCCAAGCCGCCCCAGAAAGCGGGTGTTGCCCTCGGCCGCGGCCAGATGTTCGTAGGTTGAGAGGAGCGCTTTTTCCGTTGTCAGGCGGACGGGATAGTAAGGAATATCCGCCACGCCGCAGTACCTTGGCGTTTCACGGTACAGGACCGAACGATCATGGGTTTCCCATGGGGCGAAATGCTTGTGTTCGGTCACGCGGGTGTGGGGGATTTGCGCGTCGGGGTAATTCATCACGGCACAGCCCTGCCCATCACCCTCAACCTCAAACCGGTCGAAATCGAGCGTTCGATACCCCAGACGCCCGTGGCTGTGAGCGAAATAAGCGTCCAGCGGGCCAGTCCAAAACAAATGGTCATAGCGACGCGCCGTGTCCCGGTTTGCGAGGCTGTCAAGATGCACGTCAATGTTGGGGTGATCGAGCATCCGGCCCATCAAGGCCGTATAACCATCCTCAGGAATGCCTTGAAAACGATGGAAGAAATAGTTGTCATCATAGGAAAACCGCAACGGCAACCGCTGAAGGATGGAGGCAGGAAGGCTGGACGGCGCGCAGCCCCATTGCTTTTGCGTATAGCCCTTGAAAAACGCCTCATAAAGCGCGGGCCCCATCAGTGACAGTGCCTGTTCTTCAAGGTTTTGCGGCGCCTCATCGCCCCGGATGGCCTGTGCGGCGATGAACTGCTGCGCCTCCTTCGGAGAAAGGGAAGTGCCGAAGAATTGGTTTATGCTGTGCAGGTTGATCGGCATCGAAAACACGCGGCCCTGCGCGGTAGCCTTTACGCGGTGGCAATAGGGCCGAAACCGGGCGAATCGCCCCGCATATCCCCACACCTCAGCATCATTGGTGTGAAAAATGTGGGGGCCATAGACATGCACCATGACCCCGGTTTGCGGGCATCGTTCTGTATGGCAATTGCCGCCGATATGGCTGCGCGATTCGTGCAGGGTCACCAGATAGCCTGCTTGCGCCAGTTCCCGCGCCAGAACTGTGCCCGAAAAGCCAGCCCCGACGACTCCAATTCTCTGTCCCTGATATACAAAGTCTTTCGCCATACCGTACCTTTAGCTAAGGTCACCGACAACCGATGGGCGAACGCCCGCTTATCTGCGACACCTCAAGTGTTGCGGATGAGAGTTTAATTTTTCGGAAACCGCGTTTCGGTTTTCTGTGGAAAGGCGAAATGGCCGTGCTGACTGGACAAAGAACTTCTGCAATTCGGCCCTTGATCGGGCTGACCCTTTGTCTTGCCCTGATGGGCTGTGTGACCCCGCGCGGGGCCGGATTTCAAAGCGAAGTGCTTGCAGCCTCTGAGGCGAAGGGGGAGGCGGCGGCGGAATTTGCGGTCTATCCGGTGACGAAAGCCTCGCTGCCCGCGTTGACAAGCTGGCCCAAGATTGGCGAGCGTCGCTATGCTTGGGTGCCGCGTCGGGCGGGCTCTGCGGAAAGCTATGTTGCGGTGGGCGACATGATCGGCCTGACCGTCTGGGATACCGAGGCTGATTCGCTTCTGGCAGAAGCAGGGGCGCGGAAATCCGAGATCAGGAACCTGAAAGTCGCGGCGGATGGCACGATTTCTTTACCTTTTGTCGGCAGTCTTCGGGTTTCGGGCCAAACGCCTGAGGCCGTGAGGGCCGCAATTGAACAACGATATGCCGAGGCGATCCCCTCGGCTCAGGTGCAGATTGACGTGACGCAAGGCAGGGCAAACACCGCAAATCTGGTCTCGGGCGTGGCCGCTCCGGGCAGCTATCCTGTGCCGGACCGGGATTATACTGTGCTGTCGCTGCTGGCGGATGGCGGGGGCGTTTTGCCGGGCCTCAATAACCCGCAGGTGCGCCTGATGCGGGGCAATGATGTCTATGGCACCTCTGTCTCGCGCCTTTTCGATCACCCGACGCTGGATACAACGCTGCGGGGTGGCGACCGCATTATCGTGGAAGAGGATGATCGCTACTTCCTTTCCCTTGGGGCCGCCGGGTCTGAGGCGCTGCACCGCTTCCCCAAGGATGAGGTCTCGGCGCTGGATGCCTTGTCAATTATCGGTGGGGTTCAGGATACGCGGGCCGATCCGCAGGGCATTCTGATTCTGCGCGAATATCCTTCAAAAGCCGTCAAGGCGGGGTCGAAGGGCCCGGCGCAGCAACGGGTTGTTTTCACGCTGGATCTGACTTCGGCGGATGGGCTTTTCTCGGCCCGCAGCTTTGCGATCATGCCGGGGGATCTGGTCTATGCCACCGAAAGCCGGGTGACTTCTGCGCGGTCAGTGCTGGGGTTGATGGGGTCTGCGCTGGGCATCGTCAATCAGGCCTCTGCGAATTAAGGGCGCCGCGCGGTCCTGCATGGCGCGATGGCCCTTTTGGGGCGCTGAAAGGGGCAGGCCCGACTAATGGGCGCAGCGGGTAATGGGATGAAACGAAAGCTTTATCTTCATATTGGCACGCATCGGACGGCGACCTCGACGATTCAGAAGTTTCTGCAGTCCAACTTCTGCGCCCTGATCGAAAAGGGCGTGTTTCACCCCTATGCTGC
>JAQWYA010000130.1 GCA_029254215.1 Pseudorhodobacter sp.
TAGCAGATCAGATCAAACATGTGTGTAAAACATCAGCAAAATAAGTGTATTTCGCTTTTATGAAGGACTGTAAATGTCACCCCTGAGGATATTTTTGAACAGATGAAATTCAGGAGTGACGCTTATGGGCGTTGGCCGAGGGCTGCCACATCGGCGTGGCGGTGGCAGGGGCCGATGTGATCATTCACGATCCCCGTGGCTTGCATGAAAGCATAGGTGATCGTTGGCCCGCAAAAGGTGAAGCCTGCTTTGCGGAGGTCCTTTGAGATCTGCTGTGAAAGCGGCGTGTGGGCAGGAACCTCTGCCATGGTTGCAAGATTGCTTTGCAAGGGCGCGCCGTCGACATAGGCCCAGAGCCAGTTGGAAAACCCGGTCGTTGCCTCGATCTTTTGGAAGGCGCGCGCTGATTTGATGGCGCCTTCGATCTTGCCTCTGTGACGAATGATCCCTTTGTTTTGCAGTAATATCTCGGTTTCGGCAGATCCCCATTCGGCGATCTCATTGGGGTTAAAACCTGCAAAGGCCTCCCGAAAAGCGTCGCGTTTCTTGAGGATGGTGATCCAGGACAGGCCTGCCTGAAACCCGTCCAGAATGAGCTTTTCCCACAGGGCCCGGCTCTCCCATTCGGGCACGCCCCATTCCGTGTCGTGATAGGCGATATAGAGCGGGTCCGTGCCGCACCAGTTGCAACGTGTCGGGGGGGTCTGTGTCATGGAAAGCCTCCGGAATATGTCGTTAAAACTGGAACGGATGGGCGATCTTTACCAGCCCTTTACGATTGCGGCAGCATTCTGTCGAGGCTTTGGCGGGGCCGATGCGTGGTTGGCGCGGATCGTATTGGGGGCAGGGAAATGGCGCGAGTCCATAAGGCAGATCTGGACCGGGGGGTGGAAAGCCCGCTTGCCGCTGCCGTTACGGCGCGCGATGCCCAGACCCTGATAATGGTTCGGGATGCGATTGATAGGCGGCGCTTGCGTCTGGCCTATCAGCCGGTTGTCACCGGGCGTGACCCCAGCCGCATCGTTTTTCACGAAGGATTGATGAGGGTTCTGGACGAATCGGGGCGGCCCATTCCCGCACGGGACTTCATGGCGGCGATTGAAACCGATGAATTGGGCCGGCTTGTCGACTGTGCGGCGCTTGATATGGGCTTGACGACGCTGGTGCGACAGCGTGACCTACGGATCTCGGTGAACATGTCTGCGCGCTCGATTGGGTACGCGCGCTGGATGCGAATCCTGAAGCGCGGGCTTGCGCAAGAACCCACGGTGGGAGAGCGGTTGATCCTTGAGATCACAGAAAGCTCCGCGATGCTTGTGCCGGAACTGGTCATATCCTTCATGGATGAAATGCAGTCCCACGGTATAAACTTTGCGCTGGATGACTTTGGGGCAGGGTACACGGCCTTTCGCTACCTTAAAGATTTTATGTTCGATATCATCAAGATAGATGGTCAGTTTATCCGTGACATCAGCCGCAACCCGGACAATCAGGTCCTGACGCAAGCACTAATGTCGATTGGGGGGCATTTCGATATGCTGACGGTCGCTGAGTCGGTAGAGCGGGTGGAGGACGCGCATTGGTTGCAGCAAGCGGGGGTCGGTGCAATGCAGGGGTATTTGTTCGGTGCCCCGACTGTCCGCCCTGTCTGGATGGCGGATAGGGCCGCAAAATCCGCCTGAAAAAGATAGTTTACCCTTAAACTACTTTCTGGGCGCGCCGATTTCCTTGCTTTTGCGACGCATTGCGCTTAGGCCAAACTCGAGGGGGGCAAAGCACAGCGTTTGCCCCGTCAATGGCCAATGGAAAGGACCCCAGAATGACCAATGTCGTTATCGTTTCGGCAGCAAGAACCGCGGTTGGCAGCTTTAACGGCGCTTTCGCATCCACCCCCGCCCATGATCTGGGCGCCGCGGTGATCAGCGAAGTCGTGTCGCGCGCGGGCGTCGAAAAGGCGGAAGTGGAAGAGACCATCCTTGGCCAGGTGCTGACTGCGGGTCAGGGCCAGAACCCGGCGCGTCAGGCCCATATCAAAGCTGGCCTGATGCAGGAAGCCTCTGCTTGGTCTCTCAATCAGGTCTGCGGTTCGGGTTTGCGCGCCGTGGCGCTGGGCGCACAGCATGTACAGTTGGGTGACGCGGCGATTGTTGTTGCTGGCGGCCAAGAAAACATGTCCCTCTCCCCCCATGTTGCGCATCTGCGCGCGGGCCAGAAGATGGGCGACCTCAACTTCATCGACAGCATGATCCGGGACGGCCTTTGGGACGCTTTCAACGGCTACCACATGGGACAAACCGCTGAAAATGTTGCGAATAAATGGCAGATCAGCCGTGAGATGCAGGATGAATTCGCGCTCGCCAGTCAGAACAAAGCAGAGGCCGCGCAAAAGGCCGGACGTTTCGCGGATGAGATTGTGGCCTTCACGATCAAGACCCGTAAGGGCGATGTGACTGTGGATGCCGATGAATACATCCGGCATGGTGCCACGATTGAATCCATGCAAAAGCTGCGCCCGGCCTTCACCAAGGACGGCTCGGTGACGGCGGCAAATGCCTCGGGTCTGAACGATGGCGCTGCGGCTGTGTTGCTGATGTCGGAAGAGGAAGCTGCAAAGCGCGGTTTGACCCCACTTGCACGCATTGCCTCCTATGCGACGGCGGGCCTTGATCCGGCAATCATGGGCGTCGGCCCGATCCACGCTAGCCGCAAGGCGCTCGCCAAAGCGGGCTGGAACGCCGCTGACCTCGACCTGGTCGAGGCGAATGAGGCTTTCGCCGCGCAAGCCTGTGCTGTGAACAAGGATATGGGCTGGGATCCGGCGAAGGTGAACGTCAATGGCGGCGCGATCGCGATTGGTCACCCGATTGGTGCCTCCGGGGCACGGATCCTGAACACGCTCTTGTTCCAGATGAAACGTCAGGGGGCCAATAAGGGTCTGGCAACGCTGTGCATCGGCGGCGGCATGGGCGTCGCAATGTGCCTTGAGCGCGCCTAATCCTTTGCGGAAAACGAGGGCGCAATAATATTGCGCTCTCGTCACCCTTTCGCTAATAGTATTTCAAGTCAATCTTCTGGAGGAAACCTCATGTCCAAAGTCGCCCTTGTCACCGGGGGGTCGCGCGGTATTGGCGCGGCTATTTCTATCGCTCTGAAAGAGGCCGGCTATACCGTTGCCGCCAACTATGCTGGCAATGATGAAGCCGCAGCCAAGTTCACCGCCGAAACCGGGATCAAGACCTATAAGTGGTCCGTCGCGGATTATGACGCTTGCGCCGCAGGCGTTGCTCAGGTGGAGGCTGATCTGGGCCCGGTTTCCGTGCTGGTAAACAACGCCGGTATTACGCGCGACTCCATGTTCCACAAGATGACTCCGCAGCAGTGGAAAGAGGTCATCGACACAAACCTCACCGGCCTGTTCAACATGACCCACCCACTTTGGGGCGGCATGCGCGACCGGAAATTCGGCCGCGTTGTGAATATTTCCTCGATCAATGGCCAGAAGGGCCAAGCGGGTCAGGCGAACTATTCCGCCGCCAAGTCCGGCGATCTTGGCTTTACCAAGGCTTTGGCTCAGGAAGGCGCCCGCGCTGGCATCACCGTCAACGCGATCTGCCCCGGCTATATCGGGACAGAAATGGTCCGCGCCATTGACGAAAAAGTCCTGAAAGAGCGGATCATCCCGCAGATTCCGGTCGGACGTTTGGGTGAACCCGAAGAGATCGCGCGCTGTGTGGTCTTCCTCGCTTCCGAAGATGCGGGCTTCATCACCGGATCCACGCTCAGCGCAAACGGCGGCCAATTCTTCGTCTAAGACCTGAGCTTTGAATGCAAAAAGGGGCCAGAGCATCGCTGCTGGCCCCTTTTTCCGTTGTGATTTCTTCTTGGAAAAAATACCTGATCCCGACAGATCAATCAGGGATAAGCGCAAAATGACACGCAACCGGGCCACCCTCATCGGCTTTACCGCGGTCTTGATGTGGGCGCTTCTGGCCTTGTTCACCGTCGGGTCCGCCCCGGTGCCACCGTTCTTGCTGAACGCCCTCTGCTTCGGCATCGGCGGGGGGCTCTCGCTGATCTGGGTGCTTGCGACACGGGACGCTGGAATTTTCAGGGGGATCGGCTGGAAAGTCTATACCTTTGGAGTGATAGGGCTTTTTGGCTATCACTTCCTGTATTTCTCGGCTTTGCGCATGGCTCCGGCTGCCGAAGCCGGATTGATCGCCTATCTGTGGCCTTTGTTTATCGTTCTGTTCTCGGGCCTCTTGCCCGGAGAACGTTTGAGCCGCCTGCATATCCTCGGCGCCCTGCTTGCTTTTGCCGGGGCCGCAATGATCGTTCTGCGCAGCGGGGCATCGTTTCAGGCAGAGGGATTGCCCGGTTTCGGACTGGCCTTTCTGGCGTCGCTGACATGGGCGGGATATTCGGTCCTGTCGCGCAAATTGGGCAGCGTTCCGACAGAATCGGTGGTTCTGTTCTGCTTGGGCACAGCCCTGCTTTCAACGATTGCCCATCTGATGTTTGAAACAACCGTCTTTCCCCTCGACCTCTGGGGTTGGGGGGCATTGGTGGCGCTTGGCCTTGGCCCCGTTGGGCTCGCGTTTTTCACTTGGGATATCGGAATGAAGCGCGGAGACATCCAGCTTTTGGGCGTCGCGTCCTACGCTGCACCTCTTTTGTCAACCATCGCGCTTGTTCTGGCGGGCATTGCTGAACCAACAGTTCAACTGCTTGTCGCTGCCGGGTTTATCACGGCGGGTGCGGCACTGGCGGCGCGCGCCAGTGCCTGAAATTCCTGAGGATTATGGCGCGAGGCGCGTAATCTCCTCCTTCAGGCGAAGCTTTTGCTTCTTGAGTTCGGCAATCTTCAAAGCGTCTGTCGCGGGGCTGCGTTGGGCTTGTTCAACCATGTGAGAGAGATTTTCGTGTTTGCGGCGCAATTCCTGAAGATGCGAAGCTACGGTCATCCTTGTCCTCCTATGACAGATTCATGAACCCTTAGTGCACCACAGGACGCGGTGTTTGTCACCAAAAACCGAAAGCCCTAAGCCAAGCTTTGCCTAAAACTCAATCGAACAGGTGGCAAAGGCCTTCGCCATAGCGAAAGACACGCTCGGCAGCAGGGCTGTGGTTGTCGCGATCGCCCGGATGGGCAACGCCCTCATGCAGGACAAAGGGGGCCAGCAGGCGCAATCCGCCGCGCCCGCCCTTGCGCGCGCGCAGCACGATCCGGCCTGCGTCCCGCCCCGGACGGGGGCAAAACGGCAGCACGGTGACCGATCCCATCCGCGGCGCGAGGCCCAACAGCGCATCGGTCAGACGGTCGGTCCGGATAATCAGGGTAAGCCAGCCGCCGGGGGCCACGCGGCGCACGGCAGCTGCCATCCAATCGGCAAGGCTGACCTCTTCGCGGCGGGCGACATCGCGGCCCGCATCATGGGCGGGCGTGCCCCCCGGTGGGTGATAAGGGGGGTTGGTGATCACATGGTCAAAGTTGTGGCGCAGTTCCCTTGGCATCTCCAGGACTGACCCGGTAGAGATCTCCATATTCGCGCCGGCCCGCGCGGCATTGCGTCGCGCAAGGTCGGCGTAGGCGGGTTGCAGCTCCAGCCCTGACAGTTGCAAGCCCGGCACACGGCTTGCAAGGCACAGGGCCGCCGCCCCGACGCCACAGCCCAGATCCAGAACCGACTGGCCCGGCCCGGCCCCGCAACAGGCCGCCAACAGCACCGGGTCGGTCGCGGCGCGATACCCTTTCAACGGCTGGAAAAGGTACAGCTTTCCGCCCAGAAAGGCATCGTCGCTGGTCTCTTCAAGCGGAAACATTCAAAGCCCCGTTGGGATTTCGTTGTCCGAAAGCACGCTGCGCGCCATGAACAGATCGACCTCTCGCACCATAAGGCGGCGGGGAAACAGCCCGATTGACCCTTCAAGGATGCTCATATGGACGTCCATTTCAAATGTAGCTATACCCTCGCCCTGCAAAAGAGCGGAGGCCCATGCGATGATCGTCGGATCGGTGGTGCGCAAAACTTCTTTCATGCTATGGACATAGTGGGCGAATGAGGAACTGTCGAGTTCGCTGACGCTTCCGTGACAGAACCGGGGCGGCAAGGGGAATGAAACAACTGTGGACACTCGGATGAACGACGGCGAAAGCAAACCGCAAGACAGGCTGGCTGACTGGCTGGCCGAGGATATGATCGCGGTGAATGCCTTGATCCGGGAACGGATGGCGTCCGAACACGCGCCCCGAATCCCGGAGGTGACAGCGCATCTGGTCGAGGCAGGTGGCAAACGGCTGCGCCCGATGCTGACGCTGGCTGCGGCGCGGATCTGTGGGTACACGGGCCCGTTTCATGTTCATCTGGCAGCCACGGTGGAATTCATTCACACCGCGACCTTGCTGCATGACGATGTTGTGGATGAAAGCACGCGGCGTCGCGGCAGGCCAACGGCGAACCTGCTTTGGGACAATAAATCGAGCGTGCTTGTGGGGGATTACCTCTTTTCCCGCTCTTTCCAGTTGATGGTCGAAACAGGGTCCTTGCGGGTTCTCGATATTCTGGCGAATGCCTCGGCCACGATTGCGGAAGGCGAAGTTCTGCAACTGACCGCAGCACAGGATCTGGCGACGACCGAAGCGATTTATCTTCAAGTGGTGCGCGGGAAAACCGCCGCGCTGTTTTCGGCGGCGACCGAAGTGGGCGGCGTCATCGCGGGCGCGCCCGAGGCGCAGGTCCGAGCCCTGTTCACCTATGGCGATGCCTTGGGCGTGGCCTTTCAGATCGTCGATGATCTTCTGGATTACGGCGGCACGGCCGAAGCAATCGGCAAGAATACCGGCGATGATTTCCGTGAACGCAAGCTGACGCTGCCGGTCATCAAAGCCGTTGCCCAAGCCTCGGAAAAGGAGCGGGCCTTCTGGCAGCGCACCATCGAAAAAGGTGTGCAAAACGAGGGCGATCTGGCCGAAGCGATGGCGATCATGGCGCGGCATGGCGCGATGGAGGCTGCGCGGAGCGATGCGCTGGCTTGGGCAAAGATTGCCCGCGACGCGCTGGGTGAACTGCCCGACCATCCGCTGCGGGCCATGCTGGATGATCTGGCAGGTTACGTCATTTCCCGGATCAACTGACCGGGTTCACTCCAGCATCTCGGCTTCGGCGACCCACCAATCGGGGTGGGCGGCCTGAAGCTTTGCCTCTGCCCGGCCCGAGTGGTCAGCCTCCGCGAACAGGCCAAAACAGGTCGCCCCCGAGCCGGACATCCGGGCCAGAAGGCATCCGGGTTCAGAGGCAAGGCTGTCCAGCACCTGCCCGATCCGGGGAGCCACGGAAATTGCGGCGGCTTCCAGATCATTGCGCCCGGCTTTCAGGAAATCGACAAGCGCCTCGATCGTGCTGAACAGGGGGATGTCGGCGGGCATGGGGGCATTGTCGCGCTTTTCCAACGCCTTGAAGACCAAGGGTGTCGAGAGCGCAATACCGGGATTGACCAGAACCAGCCGCGCCTTTGGCAGCGGGGCTGACAAGGGTTCAAGCCAATCCCCAATTCCCTGCATCCGGCAGGGGCGCCCGGCAAGACACACCGGCACATCCGCTCCCAGCGCGGTCACCTCCGCAGGCGCGGGTAGGGGCAGGCCCCAAAGTGCTGCCAGCGCGCGCAGCGTTGCCGCCGCATCCGCAGACCCGCCCCCAATCCCCGAGGCGACAGGCAGACGTTTTTCCAGCGTCAAACCGGCACCCAGATCCGCCCCAAAGGCCCGCGCGGCCCGCAAGACGAGGTTGTCGGGGCTGACGGGCAGGTTGGCCGCCTGCGCCCCGGTGATTGACAGGGACAGCCCCTTGGCTGCGGGATCGGCGGTTATTTGATCCCCGACCCCGGCAAAAACCACCAAACTGTCCAGCAGATGATAGCCATCGGCCCGCTGGCCGGTGACGTGGAGGGTCAGATTGATCTTGGCAGGGGCGAACTCAGTTCGCATTCTGCACTTCGGACAAGGGCTTTTCGCCCTCCTCCGCGCGCACGGCGTCCAGCCCGACCTCCAGCTTGCGGCGGATGCGCTCGGCATCATCCTCTTCGGGGCCAAAGGACAGGGCACGCCGCCATTGGAAGCTTGCCTCTAGCTTGCGGCCAACGGCCCAATATACATCGCCCAGATGGTCCGTCACGATCGGATCGACCGGTTCCAGAACCGAGGCGCGTTCCATATGTTCCACCGATTCTTCGTAACGACCAAGCAGGAACAAGCCCCAGGCAAAGCTGTCGACGATATAGCCGCTATCGGGGCGGGCCTTCACGGCGGTTTCGATCATGGCGATGGCCTCGTCGAAATTCTCGCCCCGCTCCAGAAAGCTGTAGCCAAGGTAATTCAGAACCTGCGGCTCCTCGGGGCGCAGTTCCAGCGCCTTGCGAAAATCGGCCTCGGCCTCTGTCCATTTGCCTTGGCGTTCATAGCTGATGCCGCGGCTGAAATAGACCGACCAGTAATTCGCGGCAGCCGTTGGGATCAGGGCCACGGCCTTGTCATAAGCCGCCGACGCTTCGGGCCAGCGTTCGGCCCGGCGCAGTGTATCGCCAAGCGCCAGATGGACTGAGAACAATTCCGGCGTGTCGCGTGCCAGAGTGGTCAGCACCTCCAGCGAGGCTTCAAGCCGTCCGGCCCCGTTCAGCGCCCGCGCACGCCCGATTTCAGCGGCAAAAAAGCCCCCGTCCGTGCGCGGCACCATGCCATAGGCTTCGGCGGCAAGATCATATTGCAACTGGTTTTCCAGCAGGCTGGCCGACATCAGCTGCGCCTCGAAATGATCGGGGCGAAGCCAGGTCGTGATCCGGCTGTAGAGAAGGGTGTAACTGTCCGACGCCTCACCGTTGAGCGCGAGCGACAGGGTGAAAAACACCTCGCCGATCCCATCGGTGACATTTCGGGTGATGTCGTAGGGCAGGGTCTCTCCGGCCTCCAGCTTTGCTTTGTAGGCGGCGACAACCGGGTCTGTATCAATCGGCAAAGCGCGGTTCAGCAGGGCCAGCGCATCCGCGTTGCGTTCCAGCTGGCTCAGGATCTGGATATGGGCAATCGTCCCGCGCCGCCGGACGTTGATCGTGCCATTGTCCTTGCCTGAGAGGATCGCCTCCGCCCCTTCGAAATCCCCGACCGAGGCAAGGGCAAGGGCTTTGTGATACAGCCCAAACGCCTCAAGGCCCTTGGTTTCGGCAAGCTTTTCAAACTGTTCCAGCGCGTCAGACATTTGGCCCGTGCCCAGTTCGGCCCAAGCGCGCACCAGCCCGTCCAGCAGCATCCCGACACTGCGGCCCGCGTCCAGATCGGCAATCATTGCCGAAAAATCGCCGCGTTTGGCTTGATCGGCAATCAGGATCAGATCGGCAGGCTGAGATTTGGCCCCGGATTGTTGCAACCGGCGGGCGACAGCCAAGGCGGCCTCGTAATTGCCGGCAGCGATATGGGCAATCACCGCGCCTTCCATCAAACCGCTGTTCGAGGGGTCCGCGATCAGCGCGCGGGTGTACCAGTTGGAGGCTTCACGGAAATCATCCCGGCTTCCGGCAATACGGGCGGCCAGATAGGCCCCCGCATCGAACTGATCCTGCGCTTTGACCGGCAGGGCCGTGAGCAGCGTAAGGGCCGCAACCATTACAGGACGAAGAAAGAATTGCGCCATGGGCAAAGAGCCTCCGATAAATCTGAGGGTAAGCTAGTGCCTCCGGAAAGGCATGGCAATGCAAGGCAGAAGGCGGGCGGCCGGTTTGCGGCCGCCTCGCGCGATTGTCAGCGGTTTGGCTTACATATTCGGGTAGTTCGGCCCGTCGCCACCCTGCGGCACGGTCCAGTGGATGTTCTGCGACGGGTCCTTGATGTCGCAGGTCTTGCAGTGAACGCAGTTTTGGAAGTTGATCACAAAGCGCGGGTCCTTGCCCGGCTCGGCCACCACCTCATAGACGCCAGCCGGGCAATAACGCTGCGCCGGTTCGGCATATTCGGGCAGGTTGACCGAGATCGGCACCGAGGCATCCTTCAGCGTCAGGTGCGCGGGCTGCGATTCCTCATGATTGGTGAAAGAGAACGCGACGTTCGTCAGACGGTCGAAGGACAAGACGCCATCGGGTTTGGGATAGTCGATCGGGGCGAAATCTTTGGCCTTCCCGGTAGAGGCCGCATCGGTCTTGCCATGCGACAGCGTACCAAAGAGCGAGAAGCCCAGCGTGTTGGTCCACATATCCAGCCCGCCCCCCATGAGCGAGGCAACCAGCCCGTATTTTGACCACAAGGGTTTGACATTGCGGACTTTCTTGAGGTCAGAGCCAATTGCGCCCTTACGCACTTCGGCTTCATACTCGGTCAGTTCATCGGCCGACCGGCCGGCACCAATCGCGGCGAAGGCCGCCTCGGCTGCGGCCTTGCCCGACAGCATCGCGTTGTGATTGCCCTTGATGCGCGGCACGTTGACCATGCCGACCGAGCAGCCCAAAAGCGCCACGCCCGGTGCGACCATTTTCGGCATCGACTGATAGCCACCCTCGGAAATCGCCCGCGCGCCGTAAGCCACGCGCTTTCCGCCTTTCAGCAGTTCGGCCACCATCGGGTGATGCTTGAAGCGCTGGAATTCCATATAGGGGTAAAGATGCGGGTTTTGGTAGTTCAGGTGAACCACAAAGCCGACATAGACCTGATTGTTTTCAAGGTGATAAATGAACGAACCGCCGCCCGCATTGGAGCCAAGCGGCCAGCCCATCGTATGGGTGACGGTGCCCAGCTTGTGCTTTTCGGGGTCGATTTCCCAGATTTCTTTCATGCCGAGGCCGAATTTCTGCGGCTCTTTGCCCTTCGAAAGGTCGTATTTGGCGATGACCTCTTTCGCGAGAGAGCCGCGCACGCCTTCCGACAGGAACACATATTTGCCGAGTAGCTCCATCCCCGGCTCATAGTTCGGGCCGGGGGTGCCATCGTCATTCTTGCCAAACTCACCGGCGACAACACCCGTGACTTCGCCTTTGTCGCCATAGACCATGGCTGAAACGGACATGCCGGGGAAAATCTCGACCCCAAGCGCTTCGGCCTGTTCCGCCATCCAGCGGCAGACATTCGCCATCGAGACGATGTAATTCCCGTGGTTGTTCATCAAAGGCGGCATCGGGAAATTCGGGATGCGGATCTGGCCCGCCTCGCCCAGCATGTAGAAATTATCTTCGGCCACCAGCGTCTTGATCGGGGCCCCCATGTTGCGCCAATCGGGAAGCAGGGCGTCAAGCCCGCTTGGGTCCAGCACGGCACCCGACAGGATATGCGCGCCCACTTCGGAGCCTTTTTCAAGAACAACCACGTTCAGATCGGCATCAAGCTGTTTCAGCCGGATCGCTGCGGAAAGCCCCGCAGGGCCGGCCCCCACGATGACCACATCATATTCCATCTGCTCGCGTTCGATCTGATCGGCCATGCCTGCCCCCTGCGCGGAAAAAACCTGAAAAACTTCGCCTTGGTTTGCCCGATCAGGGTGCGGGCGTCAATCGAAACACCGGGGCCGGGCGCCGCAACGCAGCGTGATTTTCCTGCCGAAAGCATCAAGCTGCCGAGCTTGCGGCATTCCGCTTGCATTTGGCGGTGGGCTGATGTTGGGTGAACGGGACAAAACCTGAAACAAGGTCATGGCCTTTGCTGGCTGTGGCTTTCTTAATTTCTGTGATGGCCTATGGAAAAAATTCCAATGACACGCGCGGGGAACACCGCGCTGGACGAAGAATTGAAAGTGCTGAAATCGGTGGAACGGCCCGCGGTGATCCGCGCGATTGCCGAGGCGCGCGAGCATGGCGATCTGTCAGAGAATGCCGAATACCATGCTGCCCGCGAAAAGCAGAGCTTCATCGAAGGTCGGATCAAGGAATTGGAGGCGATCTTGTCTCTGGCCGAGGTGATTGACCCGTCGAAACTGTCGGGTACTGTCAAGTTCGGGGCCACGGTGACTTTGGTCGATGAAGACACCGAAGAGGAAAAGACTTACCAGATCGTCGGTGAGCCTGAGGCCGATCTTGAAAAAGGCCTTCTGAACATCAAGTCGCCCCTCGCCCGCGCCCTTATTGGCAAGGATGAAGGCGATACGGTTGAGGTCAAGACACCCGGCGGCCAGCGTAGCTATGAGATATTGTCCATTCGCTATATCTGACAGGCCGGTCCCTCGGCCAGCGATCAGGCAGGAATGACAGATGACGGAAACGCAAGACACACCCAAAGCCCCTGTCCGCAGTGATCGCGGGGCGGGCAAAGCACGGCCCATGTCAGAGCTGGTCGCGCTGGTGCTTGCGCTTGTCTGGGTCGCGGCCCTTGTGGCAGAGGTTTTCACCCAGACAGAAGATGTATTTTCAGGCCCGCTTTCGGCGCTGCTTGTGCTGCTTTTGTTGTTTTTGCCGCTGGCGTTGATCTGGGGCACGGTTTCGACCGCGCGTACGATCCGCGCTTTGCGGGAAGAGGCCGCGCGCCTGCAAGTCGCGGTTGATGCGATGCGCCATGCCTATGTCGTGGGCCAGCAAACCGGAACGGCCACAAAGCCCTCGGTCGAAAAGAAACTGGATGAGATTGTCGCCGCGCAGCGCAAAACGGAAAATGCCCTGGCGATGTTCACATCGCGCCGCGACACGGCGCTGACGGTGCCTTCGGCGGATCGCAAGGCGGCGCTTGCCGTGCCGCGTCAGGTCCTGGCGGATGAACAACCCACCCTTGCCCTTGGAACGCCTGCCGAAGAATTGCGCGCGCCCTTGTCGGTCGCGGATTTCGTGCGGGCGCTGCATTTCCCTGAAAGCCCCGATGACAAGGCGGGGTTCCGCGCTTTGCGGCTGGCGTTGGAAGATCGGCAGACCTCTCGTCTGATCCGGGCGGCGCAGGACGTGCTTACCTTGCTCAGCCAAGAGGGCATTTACATGGATGACCTCAAGCCTGAACGCTGCCGCCCCGAAGTCTGGCGTCGTTTCGCCAGCGGTGAACGGGGGCGCGGCATTGCCGGGTTGGGTGGCGTGCGTGATCGCTCAAGCCTTGCCCTGACCGCGTCGCGGATGCGCGAAGATCCGGTCTTTCGCGATGCGGCGCATCATTTCCTGCGCAGCTTCGACAAGACCTTTGCAGAGTTTGAAAAGAACGCCTCGGATGCCGAACTTGCGGATCTGGCCGAAACCCGCACGGCGCGCGCCTTTATGCTTTTGGGTCGGGTCACGGGAACCTTCGACTGAACTGAGGCGGCCACCCCGAGCTGATTTCGGGCTAAAGGGGCCGAACCATCGTTGTGCAGGCCGCAAAGCCAAAGACGTGGCGGACCAACCCCATTCTTTCCGTGTGAACCGGCAAGAAGCCCAATCTTTCGTAAAGGGCGCGCGCCCGCCAATTCCCTTCGACCACCTCAAGGCGGATCGATTGGTAGCGCCGCGCCGCCGCCTCTTGAAACAGCGCTTCCATCAGGGCTGTGCCGATCCCGTTGCCGCGTTTGGCACGGGTGACGCAGACGCCATCAATCAAGAAACGCTGATTCTCGGTATCTTGTTGAAGCAGCGCCAAAAGGCCCGCCCGCCAGAAGGCGCCAAAGCGGCCATAGACCGCGCACATCTGCTCAAAACTGCCCCCCGCGAAAGAGCCTTGCGGAGATTTGAAGCCAATCAAGCCAATCAAAGCGCCCTCGGCATCAAGGGCGACATAGGCGTGATCGGGTTGCAAGGCATGCTCCAGAAACTCAAGGGCCTTGGCCTGTGGCCCCAGAACCGGGCCAAGCTTGCCGCCAAACGCCTCCCAATACAGGGCGGCTGCGTCAGGGCGCAGCGCGGGGGGCAGCCCGCGCAGAACCCGAACGCTCATTGAAGCCGTGGGTCGCCTGCCTGAACCAGCAGGACGCCGTGGTTGTTGTCGGCATCGTTGTCTGTGATCATGCGGGACTTGACGCCGGGCAGGGTTTCAAACGCGTCCATCAGGTTGCGCGGATACCATGTGATCGGCAAGGACTCGAACCCCGGCACATCCTTGAGGATGCGGGAAATGCTCAGCGTGCATTGGGCTTTGGGAACTGCGCCATAGGCCATCGCCCGCGCCAGCACCAATTCGGCCACCTCGGGCGAGACGACGATGGTTTGTTCAATTACATCAAAGGTTTCACGGGCGTGGTAGTCGATATAGAAGCTGACCATGCGCGGGGTGATGCCGAAGTGAACGTCATTGCGTTCCGGAAGTTTTGGGTGCTGCCAGCTTCCTGCGGGGTCAAACATCACTTGCTGTGAGGCGTTGATCAGCAGGCCTGCATGGGCACCTGCGCCGCTGCGCTTGTTCAAAACGGTGTAAAGCGTAAGGGTGCGGGGCGTGCTGTGAACATAGCGCGCCTGAGCCACGGCAGCATCAGATGCCCATTTGGGTTCAGCACCCCCACAAGCCGCAAGGGCCAGAAGCGCAACCAAGCAAATCATCAAACGGTGCATTGCAATCCCTCAGAAAGGGGGCGGCATATCCGGCCCCCCAAACTTTTTGCAGCGGTAAATTTGGGAGGCGGCGCGCCATGCACCGGCCATGAAGGCCTCAGGCGTTGACCAAAGCCATGAAAATCAGAATGCCGATCGAAATCCCGGCGCCCCAGACGCTGAAGCGGATAAAGCCTTCGAAGGTCTTTTCCTGCACCTTGGTATCCATGCTGCCATGCTTGTGTTCGGCCATTGCGGGCACTCCTGTCTGACGGTCAATTTCCTGCCGTTTAGCTCAATCTTTCGCCCCTGTCACGAGGGGAAGACATGCGCCAAGGGCTTTGTGATCGCAGGGTCACGCCTTTCCCAGATCCTGAACAAGGCGAAACCCGATTCGGCGGGCGGGCGTGTCATCGGGGCTTGCTTTGGACACCGCGCGCAGCAGCACGTTCAACTGTGAGACATGCTGGATAAGCTGAGTGCGCGTTTCGCTTTCATCCTTGCCGTAGAAGGTCACGATATCCGGGTCGAAATAGCCGATACCCTCAATCCGCAGAATTCCTGCGGTGCCACCGGTAAAACCCATCGCGACCTCATGTTCCGGGTCCAGTTGATCCTCGAAGTTCTTGAGATAGAGGATCAACCGTTCATAGGCCCATTCGGCGGGGCTTTTTTCGTCCACGGGTTTTTGGGCGACAGCCTGCGGAAGGGGTTGCTGTTCGGCGGTGGCGGGGGAGTGCGGATCGGAATGGACGACGCGGGCGCAGGGCAGGGCCGAGGCCTCATGCACTTCGGCCGCCGTCATGATCTCGTCCTGCATTACGTTGCCGTCTTTGCCTGCCATTTCCATGCCCCCTCAGCCCCCATGCTTCGGGAAACCTGCCCGTTTTGCAAGAGGTGGTTGAGATGGGCGACCGCCTCGACCAGCGCTAGCCCGTATTCTGCTGGCCCGATTGCGCGTTTGAACAGCGGCAAGAAACAGTCTGCCGCCGTGCGTGGGCTTTGCAGATGCTCGGTCAGGCGGGCAAGCGCGCCGATGTGATTGTCGATCATCTGCGTCAGGCGCAGCGGCAGGCCGGTAAAGGGCAGCTTATGCCCCGGCAAGACGAAATGATCTGCCTTTGCAAGGGGTTGGAACCTGCGGCAGCTTTCGAGCCATTCGCCCAGCGGGTCGGCCATAGGTTCGGTCGGGTAAACGCCGATATTGGCCGAGATGCCGGGCAGCAGTTGATCGCCGCCCAGTATCAGATCATCGCTTTGCGACCAAAGCGTCGCATGTTCCGGCGCGTGGCCATTGCCCATCCGCACAATCCAGTCCCGACCGCCCAGCCGGAGGGCCTGCCCCTCTGTCAGGCGCGAAAAGCCCAAGGGCAAGGGATGCACGACATCGCAGAAGTTGAAGGGGCGCTCTGACTGCCGCTTGGCGATCAGGTCGGGCGTCATCCCCGCCGCCCGCCAGAAGGCAAGCTGTTCGGCCGCGGGGGTGCCCTGTTCGTCAAGCGTCAGCATCCGGGCGTAAAGCCAAGCTGTCCGCGTGGTCAAAAGATCCGCCCCGCGCGCCTGAAACCAGCCCGCCAGCCCGATATGATCGGGGTGATGATGCGTGACCAGAACCCGCGCCACCGGTTTGCCCTGCAAGGGGCCTGCCAGCAGGCTTTCCCAGATTGCGCGGCTGCGCTTGCTGTCAAACCCGGTATCGATGATCGTCCAGCCGTCCGGGTCGTCCAGCGCATAGACGTTTACATGGTCCAGCGCCATCGGCAGGGGAAGCCGCATCCAGAGGACACCCTCAGCAACCTCAATCGCCTGTCCGGTTTCGGGAGGCGCCTCGAAAGGGCTGCGGATGCCGATCTGGCCTTGTTGTGTCACGCAGCGAGATCCTCATCCGACAGGGCGTAAAGCCCCGCAGCGCCTTCGCGTACCTGAGCCAGCAGCCCCGCATGTTCCGGCAAAAGCCGTTTGATTGCAATCCGTGCCAAAGCAGTGCGCGGGCCGTCTACGCCTTCGGCAATCGCGGCGCGCAGGTGGAAATGCGCCCCAAGCACCCGCGCAAAAGCCTTCAGATAGGGAACAGCCCCGGCAAAACGGTCGTTCATGTCTTGCGCCACCAGCCATTCCGTCGCCTCGCGCAGGCTTTCAGCGGCGTTCCAAGTGGCGGTCGCGATGTTGGGGTATTGCGCGCGCACGCCATGGGCGGTCTGTTCGATCTCTTCGATCAGGCGGAAGGCGGCCTCGCCCCCGTCCATCATCTTGCGCCCGACAAGATCCATCGCCTGAATGCCGTTCGTGCCTTCATAGATCGTGGTCACGCGAACATCGCGCAGGAATTGCGCCGCCCCGGTTTCTTCGATGAAGCCCATACCGCCATGGATCTGAATGCCCATATTCGCGACTTCAATGCCGGTATCCGTGCCAAAAGCCTTGCAGATCGGCGTCAGCAGGGCGGCGCGGGCCTGCCATTCGGGCGAGCCGGTTGCCCGCCCCATGTCAATCGCCACCGCGCAGGCCAGAGAGATCGCCCGCGCTGAGAAGGTTTCGGCCTTCATTAAGGCCAGCATCCGGCGCACATCGGCATGTCCTGCGATGCTGCTGGACCCTTCCATCGCCGTTTTGCCCTGCTTGCGATCCATCGCATAGGCCAAGGCATGCTGATAGGCGGCTTCCGCAATGCCCACCCCTTGCACGCCCACGCCCAGCCGGGCGTTGTTCATCATGGTGAACATCGCGGCCATGCCTTTGTGTTCTTCGCCAATCAACCAGCCCTTCGCGCCGTCATATTGCATCACCGCCGTAGGGGAGCCGTGCAGCCCCAGCTTATGCTCAAGGCTGACAACCGAAAGGCTGTTACGCGGGCCGGGGTTGCCGTTTGCATCGGGGATCAGTTTGGGCACCATGAACAGGCTGATCCCTTTGGTGCCTGGCCCTGCATCGGGAAGCCGGGCCAGAACCAGATGGCAGACGTTTTCTGAAAAGTCGTTATCTGCCCATGTGATATAGATCTTCTGTCCGGTGATCGCATAGGTGCCATCCGCCATCGGCTCTGCTTTGGTGCGCAAGGCCCCCACGTCAGAACCGGCCTGCGGTTCGGTCAGGTTCATGGTCCCGCACCATTCGCCGGAAATCAGCTTCGGAATATACAGCGCCTTGATCTCGTCTGAGGCGTGATGCTCCAGCGCTTCGATCTGGCCTTGGGTCATCAGCGGGTTCAATTGCAGCGCCAGACAGGCCGAGCCCATCATCTCATTCACCGCCGAGGTGACGGTCATCGGCAACCCCATGCCGCCATGTTCAGGATTGGCGGCAATGCTGACCCAGCCTCCATCCACAATCGCGCGGTAACCTTCGGCAAAGCCGGGGGGCGTGCGCACAACACCATTCTCCAGCCGGGAGGGGTGCAGATCGCCAGCCCGCTGCAAGGGCGCAAGCACGGTTTCGCACAGCTTGGCAGCCTCAGACAAAACGGCCTCTACCGTTTCGGGCGTGGCCTCTGCAAACAGCTCGGTCTGGGGGACGTTCTGAAACCCGACAACATGGTCAAGCAGGAACCGGAAATCAGCGAGCGGGGCGCTGTAGGGCATAATGAACCTCGTCTTTCGTCAGGCTAATGTCATCGGGGTAATTTGTCAGGCGGGTGCTTTGCAAAGTGGAACAGGCCAAGGTATAGGGCTTGACGGCCAAGGTAACGACTTGGCTTTCCTCATCAAGGCCAACGCTGCGTCACAATCATGATTGAAACCCTGACCCTTGACCCAACGGCAAGCGGCATTGCCAAGGCTGCGGATCTGCTTCGCGCGGGCGGGCTTGTCGCCTTCCCCACCGAGACGGTCTATGGGCTGGGGGGGGATGCGCGCAGCGATCTTGCGGTAGCCGGTATTTTCGATGCCAAGGGGCGGCCCCGCTTCAACCCTTTGATCGTGCATCTTCCCGATCTGGAGGCCGCCGAAACCTATGCGCAGTTCACGCCTCAGGCGCGGGCGGTGGCTGCGGCGTTCTGGCCCGGCCCGCTCACCCTTGTCCTTCCTTTGAAAGAGCCGTCGATCCTGTCGCCGCTGGTGACAGCCGGGCTTGACACCGTGGCGCTCCGGGTACCGGCGCATCCGGTTGCGCAGTCTTTGCTGCGGGCATTCGATGGGCCTTTGGCGGCGCCTTCGGCCAATCCTTCGGGGCGGGTGTCGCCCACAAGGGCGGCGCATGTTCTGGACGGGCTTGCGGGCCGGATCGGGGCGGTGCTGGACGGGGGCTCATGTGCAGTGGGCGTTGAATCCACCATTCTGGGGCTTGCAGATGGCCCGGTTTTGTTGCGCCCCGGCGGCGTTCCGGTGGAGGCGCTGGAGGCGATGTTGGGGCAGGCACTTGCCAGCGGTGGCGATGCGGCAAAGCCCTCGGCACCCGGCCAACTGGCGTCTCATTACGCGCCCCGCGCAGGGGTGCGTCTTGGCGTGACCCATCCGGAACCCGCCGAGATCTGGGTCGGTTTCGGCGAAAACTCGGTGGGCGCGCAACTGAGCCTCTCACGCTCTGGCGATCTGGTCGAGGCGGCTGCCGCCCTCTTTCATTGCCTGCGGGAGGCCGATGAACGCGCAGGCCCACAGGGCGCCATCGCCTTTGCTCCGGTGCCGGAAATGGGCCTTGGGCGGGCCATCAACGACCGGCTGCGCCGTGCAGCCGCCCCGCGTCCGGCCTGACGGGTAAAACCGAACGGGCACCAACGGGCGATAATTCCCCTAAACTCGCGTTAAAACATGTGCCACTTTGTTCCGGCGCTGTACTGCGCAAAAAACAAATAGCCGGGGCGACCGGCTGAGTCAGGGGACAGTCAGTATGATTAATGAATTCAAGTCATTCATTGCCAAGGGCAATGTGATGGATATGGCCGTGGGCATCATCATCGGGGCGGCCTTCACGGCCATCGTCTCGTCGCTGGTGGGGGATCTGATCAACCCGATCATCGGGCTTATCATTGGCGGGATCGACTTTTCCGGCATGTATCTGGTGCTGAGCGGCGAAGTTGCGCCGGGAACAAGCCTCGCCGCCGCCCGCGAGGCAGGGGCCGCGATCTTTGCTTATGGCGCGTTCATCATGGCGGTTATCAACTTCCTGATCATCGCTTTCGTCGTGTTCATGCTCGTCAAGATGGTCAATCGCGTGAAAGATGCGGCGATCGCCAAAGAAGCCCCCGTAGCGACAGCCCCCAAAGGCCCGACGCAGGAAGAGCTTTTGGCCGATATTCGTGACCTGCTAAAAGCCCGCACCTGATGCTTTAAGACGGCCCACCACAGGCGCGCCGTACTGCGTGCCTGTGGTCGCTATCGGCGTTGTGATGAAGGGTGCGGGGCGTGATCATTCCAGCTTTTGCTGAACCCGCTGGGCGATTGCCCGTATTTCGCCCGAAACAACCGCGCAAGGTTTGACCCGGTTTCAAACCCTGTCGCGGCCGCGATGGCTTGCACGGAAAGATTGGTCTCACTCAGCAGCGCATAGGCGCGCGCGATGCGCAGGTCGACGTAATATTTGCGGGGCGAGGTACCCAGAAGGGTGGCAAAGTTCCGCTCTAGCTGTCGCCGAGACAGGCCGACATAAGACGCGATTTCCGACATGCCCAGCGGCTCTTCAAGGTTTTCCTGCATCAGTTGAACGGCAGCGATCAGATGCTGATTGCGACTGCCCAGCGTGACAGAGGCGCTGCTGCGTTGGGCGGCGTTGGCGGCATTGCTGCGTCCGTGCAAACACATATCCGCAACAACCAGCGCAAATTTCGGGCCGTGGTCCGCCTCGATCAGTTTCAGCATCAAATCTGTCGCAGCGCTGCCTCCGGCCGCGGTAATAACGCCCTCTTCCATCTCGTAGAGGTTCATACTGGGCAGCAGGTCCACAAAGCTTTCGATGAAGGCCGTCTGGTTTTCCCAATGCAGGGTAAAACGGGCTTTGCCCAGCAGGCCAGCCTTTGCCAGCGTGAAAGCCCCGGTGCACAACCCGCCGACGCGCCCCCCGATCTTGCGCTGATGCCGGAGCCAAGCCGTCACCGCAGGGTCTAGCGTTTCCAATGGCTCCACCCCCGAACAGGCAAAGGCTGTGGCGGTGCGCGCAACCGGGGCGAGCTTGCTATCAGGCACCACCGTCAGATTGTTGGAGCAGGTCACCGGTTTGCCGTCAGCGGTCATCGTATACCAGCGATACAGCTCTTTCTGCGCGATCTGATTGGCGATCCGCAGCGGTTCTATTGCCGAAGACAGGGCCAGCATCGTCAGTTTTGGCAGCAGGGCGAAATAGAATTCATGCACCGGCCCGTCATATCGGATCGGGAAAGAGGCCGCGCCCTTTTGCAAAAATCGGCTGCGTTCCGTCATGCTGACATCTTTTCTGCCTGAGGGTAGCCCTTACGCCGTGCTGTTGTCATGCAATGCGGCCTCATCGGTTCGGTTGATCCGACGCTGAGAGGGCGCGCGCAGGCAAGCCCAACCGATCCCGAAAACCGTCAAGTCCGGTGCGCAACGCCGTCAGCATCCCTTCTTGTGCCAAGTGGCGGTTCAGCGTGTCGTTCAAGCCTCCGGCGACGGACAAACCGGCCTGAACCGTTTCGATCCGAAGGTCGGGGTTCTGCGCAAACTCCTGAAAATAACTTCCCATCAGGGCGGTCAGATAATGTTCGGCCATGGCCTTGTCGCCGGTGAACTCCGCCAGCCAATCGGCCCCGACGCGAAGCTGAGTAAAAAGCGGCAGCAAAAGGGAGGTTGCGGCGAAATGGGCGTTCAGGGCGGTTTCCGTTGGGGCCACCTGAATCTTTGCGCTATCGCCAAGGAGCGGGTGCAAGGTCTCTGATGACGGATAGCAGACCAACGGGCTTTGCCCGCCCGGAAGGCTTGGCAGGGGGATCGCGATAGAGGCAGTCGCTGCCGGCGCGCAAAGCTCTAAAAGCGCGTCATGGCCCAGATCGACCATGACGGAGACGATGGCGTGATCCGTCCGAAAGGGAAGCTCTGGCAGAACAGCTTTGGCGACCGGGGCCAAAAGACACAGAAAGACAACCTCGGATTGGGCGACGACCTGATCGTTCGGGGCGACCGTCACGTCGGAAAACCGTGCCGCAAGCCCGGATGAAACAGTGACATTGCGTTCCGACACAAAGATCTTGTGGCCCTTGCCCGCCAAGGTTTCGACCATGGCGGTTGCGATTTCTCCGGTCCCGAGAAAACCGATGCGCGCCATTACGCTCCGCCTCTTTGCGGGGTGTTCCGCGCCTGTCTTTGACCTGTTGCCGTCATTGCCTGCCTCCCTATCCTTGGAAGGTCAGAGTAATCCTTCGCTCTGGCCCAAGACAAGCCGTTGCGATTGTCCTAGCGATTGCTGTCGATCCATTTCGACATGCGCAGCCGGTCCTGAAAGCAATCACGCGGCACTTCGCGTCGTTTGATCCGGGCGATGCGTTCGGCAAAGGCCACCTGCTTTGACGAGGGGTAGTTCGAAAACCTGCTTTCCGCCAAGGGCGCGCGGTTTTCACTGATCCAATCCGACAGGGCGGCGCGATCCTGCAGGGCCGAACCCGGCAGCGGCTCCCCTTTGCTGGCGGCAATCTGGCGGGCATAGGCGATCTGTTTGGGGGTGACGGGCAAGCGATGATAATCGTTGGACGGCTCCGCCGAGGTGCCGGGCGTCATGGGCAGGGTTTGGGTGCTGTTCATCTTGGCCTCCGTTCCATCTGGAATCAGGCATAGAACAAAAAGAGAACAAAAACAAGATGCGGCAGCCGTAGCGCCAAATTGTACTATGTCTTGAGGTCTGTGGCGCGGTTTCAGCAAGCTGTAGTGTTGCTACGATCCGTCGAATTATCTCGTGACGTTGGGCGAGGATTCGGGATATTATTCGGCATATTTCCACTCTGGCAGAAGATAACCATAATATGACTGATCTTGACGCAACAGACCGCCGCATATTGACCGTTCTTCAGGCCGAAGGGCGTGTGACCAATGCGGAACTGTCTGAGAGGATCAACCTGTCGCCTTCGGCCTGTCATCGCCGTGTTCAACGGCTGGAGGAGGAAGGTTACATCAGCGGCTATGTCGCCTTGCTGGACGCCCGCAAAATGGGCCGTCCGACGACCGTCTTTGTCGAGATCACCTTGCAGGGGCAGGCCGACGAAGTGCTTGACGCTTTCGAACGTGAGATCGCGCGCATTCCCGACATTCTGGAATGTCACCTGATGGCAGGGTCTGCGGATTACCTTCTCAAGGTGATGGCGCAAGACACCGAGGATTTCGCCCGCATCCATCGCCAATACCTGTCGCGGCTTCCGGGTGTCGCGCAGATGCAATCTTCCTTCGCGCTGCGCACGGTTCTGAAAACAACGGCCCTGTCTGTCTGAGGATCAGATCGGGCGTTTGCGCAGATGCTGCAAGATGCAATAGAGCACGACGCCGAGGTAGGCGAGGTCGAGAAGGGCCATCAAAAGCCAGAACCGGGTGACCATCAGGCCCACGATCACGGCGGCGCTGACGAGGACAAAGATCTGCTTTTCGCGCGGAATCCGTAGCGCCTTTGACGAAATGGTCGGGATCTTGCTGATCATCATCCAGCCGACGATCCCCATCCAAAGTCCGAACAGGAACGGGTGGGCCTTCGCGTCGATCAGGCCATAGAAATGCAGGAAGATCGGCAAAAGCGCCAGCATCGCCCCGCCCGGTGCCGGAACGCCGGTGAAATGCGGCTTGCCGCTTGGGGGTGGGGCATCGCGGTTGACGTTGAACCGGGCCAGCCGCAAGCAGCAGCAGCAGGCAAAGATCAACACGAACATCCAGCCGGTTGCGAAATCGCGCGACAGCGCAAACTGGAACACCAAGATCCCCGGTGCGACGCCAAAATTCACGAAATCCGACAGGCTGTCCAACTCTCCGCCGATGTCACTGGCGGCGTTCAGGCGGCGTGCCAGCAAGCCATCCAGCCCGTCGATCAAGGCGGCGAAAATCAACAGCGTCGCGGCAATTTCATAATTCCCGACCAAGACGAAGCGGATCGACGTGAGCCCCGCACAAAGCCCGAGGATCGTCACCATGTTCGGCAAAAGCATGAAAATCGACAGGCTGCTTTCACGGGGCTTACGCTCGGGCATTGGCATTATCTTTCACGTCCTTCGCGGCGCGGCTCCGGGCTGGTCATATCGGCCAAGACAGTTTCCCCCGCCACCATCGTCTGACCAAGGCAGACAAGGGGTTCAACACCGTCGGGCAGGTAAACATCCAGCCGCGATCCAAAGCGGATCATGCCGAAACGCTCTCCGGCCTGAAGACGCGCGCCTTCGGGCACTTCGCAGACGATGCGCCGGGCCACGAGCCCCGCGATCTGCACCACGGCAAGCTCCCGTCCGTCATCCATCCGCACGACAAGGGCGTTGCGTTCGTTATCGACGCTCGCCTTATCCAGCGAGGCGTTGAGGAATTTGCCGGGGCGATAGGCGATCTTTGTGACCTCACCGGGAACGGGCAGGCGGTTCACATGGCAGTTGAACACGTTCATGAAGACCGACACGCGCAGCATGGGCTTGTCACCCATTTCCAGCTCTGCCGGCGGAACGGCGGGTTCGATCAAAGAGATCACCCCATCCGCGGGGCTGATGATCAGCCCTTCGCGGGTCGGCGTCACGCGTTTGGGATCGCGAAAGAAGTAATAGCACCAGACGGTCAATCCCAGCCCGATCCAACCCAAAGGTTGCCAGACCCAGAACAGAACCAGCGCCACGGCGCCAAAGATCGGGATGAAACGCCAGCCCTCACGGTGAATCGGCTTGATAACGGTAGAGAGCATATCGGCGGACATTCAGATAACCTGCGGTCTGGAAGAAGGGTTCAAGGCGTTAAGCACATAACCATCCGGAAAACAACGGCCACGCAGCGGCACATCACCCGCGCCACGCCAAAAGGATTGTTCCCCCCGCAATCATCACCACGCCCAACCAGTTTGGCAAGCTCAGGTTCTCGCCCAGAAAGAGCACGGCAAAGACCGCCACCATCACCACGCTCAATTTATCGATCGGGGCCACGCGCGCCGCATCCCCCATCTTGAGCGCCCTGAAATAGCAAAGCCACGAGGCCCCGGTTGCCAGGCCCGAGAGGATCAGAAACAGAAGGCTTCGGGGCGGCACTGTTTGCAACGGTTGCCACGCGCCTGAGGCGGCCACGATGGCGGAGATCATCGCCAAAATGACGATGGTTCGGATCAGGGTGGCGAAATCACTGTTGATCTGGGCCACGCCGACCTTGGCCAGAATGGCCGTCATCGCCGCGAAGAAGGCCGAGGCAAGGGCCCAGAACTGCCAGGTCGTCATCAGGGTTTTCACAGCGTTCCCTTCACTGGCCACCGGGGCCCCATGCACAAAGCCCAGCCACAGCGCGCTGGCTTGTTTCTTCGACGCCGCCGCCAAAATCAGGAAGGACGGCGATGCGACATGACAATCCATCCTCCGTCAAACTGCAAGAGAAATGCAGCAGAGCCACAAAGCCGCCGCCTATGGCATAAAAAAACCCCCGGAGCCGGAAGGGCCACGGAGGTTCATTGACAAAGCAGGGGCAAACCCTGCCAGTGTCCGCAAAACGCCAAAAAGCGCGGGTATCCCCGGCTTAAAGACCGCCTTCGCGTTGGGCTTTCTTGCGCGCGAGTTTGCGCGCACGCCGGATCGCTTCAGCTTGCTCACGGGCTTTTTTAACGGAGGGTTTCTCGAAATGCTGCTTGAGCTTCATTTCGCGGAACACGCCTTCGCGCTGGAGCTTTTTCTTCAAGGCCCGAAGGGCTTGTTCGACGTTGTTATCGCGTACGCTGACCTGCATGTGGTTGTCACCACCTTCCTAAGTTAAATTTGCACGATTGTGCAGGCTCGTGGGCCATAGCAAAGCGCGACCCGCTTGTCCAGCTTCCCGGAAGGGTGCAGGCTGTGCGAGGATCTGGAAACACAAGGCGACCATGCTAGGTTTTCAATCCAAGGACCGTTAGACCGGGCCAAGGAAGGATGGGAACGCAAGATGACCAAGACCAAATCGCAGGATACTTCAGAATCGGCCCCGGAAACCGCCAAGGAAAGGCTTTTGGATGCCGCGCTGAACCATGTGCCCTTTGACGGCTGGTCCGATGTGACGCTGCGCGCTGCGATTGCCGATTCGGGGGTCGCCGAAGGCTTGGCCCGCGCTTTGTTCCCTCGGGGGGGCGTCGATCTGGCGCTGGCTTATCATCGGCGCGGGGACGCGTTGATGACCGAGCGTCTGGCGGCGATTGATCTGGGCGCGCTGCGCTATTCCGACAGGGTCGCCCGCGCCATCCGGGAACGGCTCGATCTGGTCGAGGATAAAGAGCTGGTCCGTCGCGGCACCACGCTGTTTGCGTTGCCGCAACACGCGCCCGAAGGGGCCAAGGCGATCTGGGGCACGGCGGATGCGATCTGGAAAGCGCTGGGCGATACATCGACCGATTTCAATTGGTACTCCAAACGGGCGACGCTTTCTGCCGTCTATGGCTCCACCGTGCTGTTCTGGCTGGGGGATGACAGCCTAGGGCAACAAAATACTTGGGCCTTTCTGGATCGGCGGATCGCGGATGTCATGCAGATCGAAAAGCTGAAAGCCTCGGTTCGGGATAATCCGATGGCGAAGGCCTTGCGCGAGGGGCCGTTTTCGGGTGCCATGCGGCTGATGGAAAAGATAAAGCCGCCAGCGGCGCCGCAAATGCCCGACGATCTTCCGGGGCGCTTTCGGCCCTGACCCCAAGCGGGGCAAGAAGGCTGGCCTGAAAGGAAAGACGATGTCCCTGCCGCATGCGATGCAAGCGATCGAAATCTCCTCTCCCGGAGGGCCGGAGGTTCTGCGTCCCTGTCAAGTGACGGTGCCGGTTCCGGGCCATGGCCAGATTGTCATTAAGGTGGCCTATGCAGGCGTGAACCGGCCCGATTGTTTGCAGCGTGCAGGCCTTTACGCCCCACCCGCCAGCGCCTCGCCCCTGCCGGGGTTGGAGGCTGCGGGGCATGTGGCTGCCGTTGGTCCGGGGGTCACAAGATGGGGCGTGGGCGATGCGGTCTGCGCCCTGCTGCCGGGGGGCGGCTATAGCGAATATGCCCTGACGCGCGCCGATCATGCCTTGCCCGTCCCCGCAGGGCTAAGCCTTGCCGAGGCTGCCTGCCTGCCGGAAACCTGCTTTACCGTCTGGTCCAATATGGTGATGCGCGGCGGTCTGCGCGCCGGAGAGCGTTTCTTGGTGCATGGCGGCTCTTCCGGGATCGGCACAACGGCGGTTCAGATCGCCCGTGCCTTGGGGGCCCGCGTCTTTGCCACCGCGGGCAGCGCCGAAAAATGCGAAGCTGTCGCCGCTTTGGGGGCGGAACGGGTGATCCCTTACAAGGACACGGATTTCGTGGCCGAGATGAAGGCCCTTGGCGGGGTTGATCTTATTCTGGATATGGTCGGTGGCAGCTACTTGCCGCGCAATGTGCGCAGTCTGGCCGATGACGGGCGGCTTGTGCAGATCGCCTTTCTGACCGGGCCGAAGGTGGAACTGAACTTCGCCGAGGTCATGATGCGCAGGTTGACGATCACCGGGTCTACCCTTCGTCCGCAATCCGATCTCGCCAAGGCCCGGATCGCCGCTGAAGTCGAGGCGCATGTCTGGCCGATGATCGCGCGGGGGGCTTTGCGCCCGGTGATGGACAGTGAATTCGCCTTGGAAAAAGCCTGTGACGCCCATGCCCGGATGGAGGGTGCCGGGCATATCGGCAAGATCGTTCTGAACGTCGCCGGGGGCTGAACGCGCTGCCCGCCGCTAAAAGCGGGTCGGCAGGCAGGGCAGCATTTCAGCGGCGGGTTTGCGCCCCGCGATCAAGTCCGACACCAACCGCGCGGTCACAGGCGCAAGTGTCAGGCCGACATGCCCATGACCATAGGCGTGAATAATCTCATCCCCGCCACGGCTTGGGCCGATCACGGGCAGGCTGTCGGGCATGGAGGGCCGAAAGCCCATCCAATCCCGGTCGGGTTTTCCAAGGTCCGGGAAAAACGCCCGCGCCCCCTCGATCAGCTTGGCAATCCGATGCGGAGAGGGGGGGGCCGTCAGCCCGCCAAGCTCCACCGTGCCTGCCACGCGCAGCCGCCCCGACATCGGGCACAGATAAAAGCCCCGCGACGTTGGGCAGGTCGGGCGCGTCAGACGCGGCGTTTTCATATCCCATTCGACATGATAGCCGCGCTCGGTATCTAGGGGCACCTTGTCGCCCGCTTGCAGCGCCAACGTCTTGGAATGGGCGCCCGCCGCGATGATCACACGGCTTGCGCGCAGTTTCAGGTCTTTGCCCCCCACCAGCACGCCACCTGCATCCCGCTGCAGGGTTTCGGCCCGCGCCCGGACAATCCGCACCCCGGCCGCCACCGCAGCCGCATGGATCAGGGCGACCATCTTGCCCGGATCCGACAGAAAAACCGCCTTCGTGAAATAGGCAGCACCGCCGGGCATCGGCGGCAATCCCGGCTCCATCGTGGCGAGGGTTGCGCTATCCACCATCTCAACCTGAATACCCAGCTTGCGGCGATAGGCCAGATCTGACTGTGCCGCGCGAAATCCGGCAGCGGTTTCGTAGGCATAGAGGGCGCCCTGGCGCTGCATTAACTCCTTGCCGCCAATCTCGGTCGCGAGGTCTTCCCATTCGGGCAAGGCATTTGCCATCAGCCCGGCAATGGCTGCGGCATTGGCGCGGGCAGCGGCGGGCAGGCTTTGCCGCGCAAAGCGCATCAGCCAGGGCGCAAGGCTTGGCAATGCGCTGTGGCGCAGGCTGAGGGGTGAATTGCGGTTGAACAGCAGCGAGGGCAGGTTGCGCAAGACATCAGGCGTGCCAACGGGTTGGACCGCATAATCTGCAATCGTGCCCGCGTTGCCGTAAGAGGCCCCTGCGCCCGGATCGCCGGGATCAACCAGCGTCACATCGCGCCCCTCGCGCGCCAGACGCACGGCGATGGTCAAGCCGATCACCCCCGCGCCGAGGATCGCGATTTCGGTCGGGTTCTGCCGGGGCCGGGGCGGGCTTTGCTTGGGCTGGGTCATGGGTAGCGGCTCACCTCGATCAGGTTCCCGTCAGGATCATTGAAATAGACCGACAGGAACGGCCCTTGCGCCCCTGTCTTTTCAACCGGGCCTTCCAGAATGGCAATGCCTTGCGCCGAAAGATGCGCAACAATGCTGTCCAACGGGTCTTTGGTGATCACGCAAAGATCCCCCGACCCGATGCAGGCATGATTGCGCGTTTCCTGCCCCAAACGCTGCAGATTGATTTTCTGCGCGCCGACCTGCAAGGCAATCCGCCCCGCCCCGAAACGGACCGTCGGCAGCCCCAAGGCCCGGCCATAAAAAGCCGCCGCTGCTTCGGGGTCGCGCACCGTCAGGACAAGGTGGTCGATCGCTTCAATCATCAAAAGAAAGGTTCCGTTGCCGCTTTGGCTGCACGCTAGCCTCTCGCAAGCCGAGTTGCCAGCCTGTTCGCGACACAGGCGCGCGCGTCAGTACCCACGCGCAAGATCGACCAAATGCAAAAAGGGCAGCCCCGCCTCGCCGCGCCGGATATTCTCGACGATCACACGCGAAGCGCTTTGGGGTCGGGTCTCTGCCGCGATATGCGGGGTGACGGTCACGCCGGGATGGGACCAAAACGGATGCGCTGCGGGCAAAGGCTCGGTTCTGAAGACATCCAGCGTCGCATGGCCGATCTGGCCGCTGTCAAGGGCGGCGATCAGGGCATCATCGTCGATCAGTGGCCCGCGGCCGGGGTTCAGGATCACCGCGCCCTTGGGCATCAGAGCAAGCCTTTCGGCGTTCAACAGCCCCTGAGTGTCCGGCGTTGAGGGCAGCAGCAAAACCGCGATCTGCGCACAGCCAAGGGCGGAACGCAGGCCGTCTTCACCATGCAGGCAAGGCAATCCCTCCAGCGTTTTTGGGGTCCTGCTCCAGCCTGTCACGGGAAAACCAAGGGCTTGCAGCGCCCTTGCACAGGCTTCGCCCAAAGCCCCCATGCCCAGCATCGCAATCGGGCGTTCAGAGGCGATCGGCGGGCAGGTCGGATCCCAGATATGGGCGGGGTTGATGATGTGGCGGTCCATCCCCAGATGGTGCCGCAGGCAATGGCCGACAACCCATTCCACCATTCCCGAGGTCAGCGCCGGGTCCACCATCCGGCACAAGGGCTGGGTCAGTCCGGGCAATGAGACGATCTTTTCAACGCCCGCCCAGAGGTTCAGAACCGCCTTCGTGCGGGTGAAGGGCGTGAAATCCGCGATCTCTCCGCCTGGGGCGAAGATGACGTAATCCACGGCAGAGGGGTCGTCACATTGCGGCGAAAGCTGCGCCTCGATCCCGGCTTCGGCAAGGGCTGTGCGCAGGGGGGCCGCATAATCGGGCCAGCGCGATTGTCCGGCGGCAAAGTAAATCGTCAGCACGGTTTTGTCCTTTCCGAAGCAGAACGGCCCCTTATCGGGGGCGGTGAACATGGGCGCTTTGCACCAATCCGAAGGCAGCCAGAAGCACCAGCATGGAAGAGCCGCCGTAGGACACCAGCGGCAAAGGTACGCCGACAACCGGTGCCAAGCCCATCACCATCAGCATATTGACGGCAAAGTAGAAAAAGAAGGTGGCGGCGATGCCAAGCGTCACAAGGCTGGCAAAACGATCCTTGTTTTGCAGTGCGCTGGCGATGCAAAAGGCCAGAACCAGCGTGTAAAGCCCCAAAAGAGAGAAGGCGCCGATAAAGCCGAATTCCTCGGCCAGCGTGGTAAAGATGAAGTCCGTATGCTTTTCGGGCAGGAAGTTCAGCCGGCTCTGGGTGCCTTGCATGAAGCCCCGGCCCGCCCAGCCGCCCGATCCCAGCGCGATCTTGGCCTGTGTGATATGATAGCCTGAGCCCAGAGGGTCGCTCGACGGGTCCAGAAAGGTGTCGATCCGCCGATACTGGTAATCCTTCAGCAATTGCCACTCGGTCCCGCGTGAGGTCAGAACCGCCGCAACCGCGCCCGCCCCCAAAGCAAAAACCGCCCCGAAGTAAAGCCAGCTGACACCGGCGCAGAACATCACAACCGCCCCGCCCCCCATCAGCAAAAGCGCCGTTCCCAGATCGGGCTGGCCCAGCACCAGAACGGTTGGCAGAAGGATCAGAAAGACCGGGATCATCACCCACAGCGGGCGCGAGGTTTTCTTGATGTCCAGCCAGTCGTAATAGGCGGCAAGCAGCATCACCAAGGTCACCTTGGAAAGCTCAGAGGGTTGCAGCCGGAGCGGCCCCAACTCGATCCAGCGCTGTGCGCCCATGCCGACAGAGCCAAAGAACTCGACCGCAAGCAGAAGCAGGATGGAGCCGCCATAGGCAAGCCCCGCCATGTTGCGCCAGAACCAGATCGGCACGAAGGCGACAAAAAACATCACCGACATCCCCAGAAGAAACCGTTTCATCTGAGGTTCCGCCCAGACGGACAAGCGCCCGCCCGCAACGGAATAAAGCATCAGAAAACCGACCGATGCGATGGCCACAAGCAAGACGACCAAGGCCCAATTCACATAAAGGATCTTGGAAAACCCGGTGGGTACGGTTTTGACGCGATATTCTAGAAAGCTCATGCTCGTGAACTGCCGGGGGCTGATCCATCGGGGTCACGCAGGGGCATGTTGCGATGCATGGTTTCAATCCGATTGCGCTGCGAGGCAGGATAGGCCGAGAGCGGCGGGATGCCATCGCTGAGCGCCCGCAGCAACAGGTCGCGCCCGATCGGGGCCGCTGCGGTTGAGCCGCCGCCGCCATGTTCCACCACCACCGCAACCGCGTAGCGAGGGGCTTCGAACGGCGCAAAACCCACGAACAAGGCGTGGTCGCGCCGGTTCCATGGCAAGGCGTCATTGCTGATCACCCCCCGCGCCCGTTCCGCGGCGGTAATGTTGCGCACCTGACTGGTGCCGGTCTTGCCTGCCAGTTGCATCGTGTTATCCGCGATCCGCGACGAATAGGCGGTTCCGCGCTGGCTGTTGCTGACCGCGAACATGCCCTGCTGCACGGCGCGCAAGATCTGTGGGCTGATCCCCAGATCTGCGGCGGGGGCGATTGGTGTCTGGGTCTCGGCAATGGAATGGATGAGCCGCGGCGAGACCGCCCGCCCCGAGGCAATCCGAGAGGTCATCACCGCCAATTGCAGCGGCGAGGTCAGCACATAACCCTGCCCAATCGAGGCGTTGACCGTATCGCCGATCCGCCATTCCTGCCCGTAACGCTCTTGCTTCCACTGTTTGTTCGGCATCAGCCCGTCGGTGATCGCCGACATCGGAATGTCATGCCGCTCGCCCAAGCCCAGCTTGCGCCCCATTTCGGCGATCTTGTCGATCCCGACCTTCAGGGCGATATCGTAGTAATAGACATCGCAGCTTTCCGCGAGCGAGCGCTCCAGCGACACGCGGCCATGGCCACCCCGCTTCCAGCAGTGAAAGCGTCTGCCCCCGACCTCATAATGCCCCGGACAATTGACCGAGGTGGAGGTGGTGATCAGCCCCGCCTCCAGGGCCGCAAGCGCGGTCACCATCTTGAAGGTGGACCCCGGCGGATAAGCGCCCTGCACCGTCTTATTCGCCAAGGGGCGGTGATCGTTTTCGGTCAGCGCGTTGTAATCGGCATGGCTGATGCCCCGCACAAACAGGTTCGGATCAAAAGACGGGGCCGAGGCGATGGCCAGAATATCGCCGTTCTGCACGTCCATCACGACGGCTGCGGCTGATTCCTCCCCCAGCCGCGCCTGCGCGTAATTCTGCACATCGGCGTCAATCGTCAGCCGGATATCGGCACCCGGATCGCCCTCCTGGCGGCCCAATTCGCGCATCACCCGGCCCACGGCATTGACTTCGACCCGGCGGTTCCCGGCCCGGCCGCGCAAGTCGCCCTCCATCCAAGTTTCCACACCGATCTTGCCGATCTGGAACTTGGGCGTTTGCAGCAAGGGGTCCGGTTCCTCCAGCTTGGCCAGATCGCGTTCGCTGACCGGGCCGACATAACCCACGACATGCGCAAAATCGGTATCGCGCGGGTAAACTCGGCTCAGCCCGAATTCCGGCGATACACCGGGCAGGGCAGGGGCGTTGATCGCCACGGTCGAGACATCTTCCCAGCTAAGGCGGTCCGCCACGATGATCGGCAGGGGGCTGCGCCGCTTGGCCTCTTTCATCGCGCGGTCGAAATCATCGGGCGAGACGGGCATGATCCGAGCAATGCGCTGCAACACATCTTCCACGTCGCCCGCATCATCGCGACTGATCACCACGCGGTAATTCTGTTCATTCCCCGCAATCAGTTTGCCGTTGCGGTCAAAGATCTGGCCTCGGGCCGGGGGGATCAGCCGGATCGAGATGCGGTTGTCTTCGGCCAGAAGGCGGAATTCATCGGCCTGATCGACCTGCATGTGACGCATCCGCGCGCCCAGCAAGGCGACCACGGCCAGCATGGAACCGCCCAGAAACAGCCCGCGCCGCGAAACCTTGCGCGCGCTTTCCTCGGTGTCGCGGGCTGAACGTCTCATAGCCGTCTCCCCATTTCATCCAACTCGCCGGCAAGGGGTTTGCGCAGGTTGATGGCCACGCGCAGCGCCCCCACAATCAGCGGGTACATTATGATCGAGCCGACCGTTTGCGCAAAGGCAAAACCAAAGCTGGGCTGGCTCATGAAGGCCACGGCAAAGGCAAGGCGATAGGCCAGCAGCATCGCCGCCATAACCCCCGCAATTAGCAGCCATTCCGCCGCAAAGCCCAATTCCCGCGTCAGCGCGGACCGCCCCCGCAGGAACTCCGTGGCCAGCACGACGATCGCCGTCCAAAGCCCCGGCGGGCGCATCAGGATCATGTCTTCGACCAGCACAACGGCGGCGATGAGGGGGGCGGGCAGGTGATCGGGGCGCTGCGTGACCCAGGCCAGCATCAGGCAAAGCATGATATCAGGGCCGGGCCAGGCCCCCGCCTCTCCGCCCACCGGCAGCAGACGCAGAAACAAAAGCCCAAGCGATATGGCCACGAACAAGCCGCGATAAAGCCAAAGCCCGCCGCGCGACGCGTCAACCATCCTGCGCCTCCGGCTGCGGGTTTTCGGAATCGATTTCCGGGGCGGGAAGCGTCACTGGATCTGCCACCAGACCGCCCGGATCACTGATCGGCTCCAGCTCGTGGCTGCGCAGAACCCGCAGAAACTCCAGCCGTTCATAATCGGCGGCAAGCCGCACGCGCAGGCGGCGGTCGTTGCTTTGCGCGACCGTCCCCACCAGAAGCCCCGCCGGAAACACCTTGCCATCGCCCGATGTAATGACCTGATCGCCGGGCCGCACCAGATCGGGCTTTTCCAGAAATTCGAGCAGCGGTGCAGGCGTGTTGTCGCCGGAAATCAAACCCCTTTGGCCGGAAGGCTGCACCGTGACAGGGATGCGGCTGTTGCTGTCGGTCAGCAAAATCACCCGCGCGGTACGGTCCCCCACGCCCGAGATCCGGCCCACAAGGCCGATACCATCCATCGTGGCCCAGCCATCGCGCAGCCCATCCCGCGCGCCCACATTCAACAGAACGGACTGGCGGAAAGGGCTGCCGCTATCGGCCAGAACCACGCCTGTCACATGGGTCAGTTTCGGGTCCAGCCGGACCTGATTAAGGTCCATCAGCCGCGCGTTCTTTTGTTCCAGTTGTAGTGCGGCCTCTTTCCAGGCCTTCATCTGCTGCAATTCACGCCGCAACTCTTGGTTTTGTTCATAGATGCGGGCATAGGCCTGAAAATTCTCGACCATGCCGATGGCTTTGGTCACAGGAACCAAGGCCCAATCCATGTTGGGAACAACCGTATCCACAAGCGCGGTGCGAAACCGTTCCACCCGAGGGCTGTCGATCCGCCACATCAGAAAGACGCCAAGCAGGGCAATCACCAGCACACCGACCAGAATACGCCGGAGCGGGCGGGTATACTCTTCCGGAGATGTCCGGTTCTTTGCCACCATAGCCTCGCGTCAGCAGTCGATCCGGGTTTTGCCCGCCCCCAGTTAGCGGGAGGCGGTGCAGCGCGTCAGCTATCGTAATCGATGACGTGCCGAAGTTGCTTTTCATATTCGAGCGCCTTGCCCGTGCCAAGCGCCACGCAGTTCAACGATTCGTTAGCAACGGATATGGAAAGCCCGGTCTGTTCGCGCAAGGCCAGATCCAGATCGCCCAAAAGCGCCCCGCCCCCCGTCAGCATCACGCCGCGATCAACGATATCGGCGGCCAGATCGGGCGGGGTTGCCTCCAGCGCCTGCATCACGGCGTCGCAGATTTGCTGGACGGGTTCGGCAAGGGCTTCGGCCACTTGCGCCTGATTGATCTCGGTCTCTTTCGGGACACCGTTCAAAAGGTCGCGGCCCCGGATTTGGAGTGCCGACCCGCGCCCGTCATCGGGCATCCGGGCGGTGCCGATGGTCGTCTTGATCCGCTCGGCGGTGGATTCGCCGATCAGCAGGTTCTGATGGCGGCGCAGATAGCTGATGATCGCCTCGTCCATCCGGTCGCCGCCTACGCGCACCGACCGTGCATACACAATGTCACCAAGGCTCAGAACCGCCACTTCGGTGGTGCCGCCGCCGATGTCGACAACCATGTTGCCGGTCGGGTCCGTGATCGGCATGCCCGCGCCGATGGCCGCCGCAATCGGCTCTGCAATCAGACCCGCGCGGCGGGCGCCCGCTGACAGCACCGATTGACGGATCGCGCGCTTTTCAACCGGGGTCGCGCCATGCGGCACACAAACGATGATCTTCGGCTTGGAAAATGTGGTCCGCTTATGCACCTTGCGGATGAAGTGCTTGATCATTTCCTCGGCGGTATCGAAGTCTGCAATCACGCCGTCACGCATCGGGCGAATTGCCTCAATCGAACCTGGAGTCCGGCCAAGCATCAGCTTTGCGTCCTCGCCAACGGCCAGAACCTGCTTTTTTCCATCCTTGACGTGGTAGGCCACAACGGACGGCTCGTTCAGCACGATCCCCTTGCCGCGCACATAGACAAGCGTGTTTGCCGTGCCGAGGTCGATCGCCATATCCGACGAGAACAGGCCCGAAAGTAACCACATGCTGAAACGATCCTCTGTGATGCCCCAGCCGAAAGCCATGCGCCGGGGGTCGAAAATAAGCGATGTGCCCGCGACTCGGAACGTGAGGCAGGCGTCTTCTTATACGGAGCGGATGGGCCAAGGGAAAGGGGCGGCTCGCGCGCCATGGGCATCAAGCCGCCAATTGGCGCGGCCGCCCCGGATCCTTGGTTGTGGATAGGTTCGATTATGTTGCGGTCTGGCGACCCGGAAGGGTAGAAGGGCGCAGAATTTGCCGCGCCTTTCGTTCGATCCTGATACTATGGCGCAAAACCGCGCAGGGGCTGCGTCAGCTGACATCCTTGTAGCTGACACCCTTGGTGTCATAGCCCATCTCTGACTTCTCGCGCCGCACGATCAACCGGTTGAGCGCGTTGACATAGGCTTTCACGCTGGCGACGATCGTGTCCGTATCGGCGGATTGACCGGTTGCGATGCGGCCGTCTTCCTCCAGCCGGACAAAGACGGTGGCCTGCGCGTCCGTGCCTTCGGTCACGGCCTGCACCTGATAAAGCTGCAAACGCGCCTTGTGCGGGAAGAGCATTTTCACCGCGTTGAAGGCGGCATCGACCGGCCCGTCACCCGTCGCGTCAATCGAGCATTCCTGCCCATCGATCAACAGGGTCAGATCGGCTTCCTGCGGGCCCTCGGTGCCACAGATCACGCGCAAGCGCTTGACCTGCAATGTGTCATTAGCCGCCTGTGTCGCGCTGTCTTGCAGCAAGGCGATCAGATCTTCGTCGAACACTTCCTTCTTGCGGTCGGCCAGCGCCTTGAAGCGCACGAAAGCGTCGTTCAGTTGGTTGTCGGCCAGATCATAGCCGAGGTCCTTCAGCTTGGCGCGCAGCGCCGCCCGGCCCGAATGCTTGCCCAAAGGCAGGCTGGAGGCAGACAGGCCCACATCTTCGGGGCGCATCACCTCGAAGGTTTCGCGGTTCTTCAGCATCCCATCCTGATGGATACCGCTTTCATGGGCAAAGGCGTTCTTGCCGACAATCGCCTTGTTGAACTGCACCGCGAAGCCGGACACCGAAGCCACGCGGCGGCTGATCGCCATGATCTTGGTGGTGTCGACCCCGGTCCGATAGGGCATGATGTCATTGCGCACTTTCAGTGCCATCACGACTTCTTCCAGCGCAGTATTGCCCGCCCGTTCTCCAAGCCCGTTGATCGTGCATTCGATCTGGCGCGCCCCGGCTTCGACCGCGGCCAAAGAGTTCGCCGTGGCCATCCCCAGATCGTTGTGGCAATGGGTCGCGAAGATCACCTGATCCGCGCCGGGAACCCGCTCCAGCAACATCCGGATCAGATCGGCACTTTCGCGCGGCGCGGTGTAGCCCACCGTGTCGGGGATGTTGATCGTGGTCGCCCCTGCCTTGATCGCGATCTCGACCACCCGGCACAAGTAATCATGCTCGGTCCGCGTTGCGTCCATCGGGCTCCATTGCACGTTATCGCACAGATTGCGGGCATGGGTGACCGTCTCATGGATGCGGTCCGCCATCTGGTCCATATCCAGATTGGGGATCGCGCGGTGCAGCGGCGAGGTGCCGATGAAGGTGTGAATGCGCGGCCGCTTGGCGTGTTTCACAGCCTCCCAGCAGCGGTCGATATCCTTGAAATTCGCGCGGGCAAGGCCGCAGATCTGGGCGCTCTTTGCCATCTGGGCGATGGCCGAAACCGCGTTGAAATCGCCTTCCGAGGCAATCGGAAACCCGGCCTCGATGATGTCCACGCCCATCTCGTCCAGCGCATTGGCGATTTCCAGCTTTTCGTCATGCGTCATAGTCGCGCCGGGGCTTTGTTCGCCATCGCGCAGGGTGGTGTCGAAAATCAGGACGCGGGGTTGCTGCGTTGTGTCAGTCATGGGGATGTCTTTCCAATTATCCGTTAGCCTTTGCGTTTTGGGCGCTGGTCACCTCTGAGCGGTCGCACCCAAGGGGCACGCTCAGAGGCGGCTAAGGAGAAGCAGGCCACCGGAGATCGGGGCTGCAAATGCAGCCAAACCAAAAGCGATATGGGATCCCTGTGCCATCCCTCGTTTATACGGGCAGTTTTGCGAAAGAAAAGCTGAAATTTTGGGGGAGGCGCGCAGGTTGGCCCGCAGGCTTTCGATTGCCTTGTGCTGGGTCCGGCTTATCTCCGCCGTCAGGCAATGAAGGGGCGAGGAATGAAAAACGCACTGATCCTAGGGTCGTCGGGCGGCATCGGCAGCGCTTTGTACGACGCGTTGCAGGCGCGCGGGGGCGCGGTCACGAGGCTGTCCCGGCGCGAGTCGGGGCTTGAGATGACCGATGAGGCCAGCATCGCCGCCGCATTCAAGACACTTGAAGGCCCCTATGACACGGTGTTCATCGCCACCGGCGCGTTGGAGATCGGCCCGCATCGCCCCGAGAAAACCTTGCGCAGCCTGTCCGCCGAGGCGTTGCAGGCGCAGTTTGCGGTCAATGCCCTTGGCCCAGTTCTGGCTCTCAAGCATCTGATCGGGCTTTTGCCAAAGGATAAGCCTTGCCGGGTGGGCATCCTGTCGGCGCGCGTGGGGTCTATCGGCGACAATGGTCTGGGGGGATGGTATTCCTACCGGGCCGCCAAAGCCGCCTTGAACCAGCTTGTCCACTCCGCCGCGATCGAGATTGCGCGCAGCCACCCGCAGGCCGTTGTTGCCTTGCTGCACCCCGGAACGGTTGCCACCCGCTTTACCGAAAAATATGTGGGCAATCATCCGACCGTTTCGCCTCAGACTGCGGCTGAAAACCTGCTGGGCGTTCTCGCTGCTTTGACCCCGGCGCAGTCGGGCGGTTTCTACGATTGGGCCGGGAAAGAGATCCCGTGGTGACGCAGGTGAAGCCCCTTCTGATCCTGATCCTTGGCGATCAACTCTCGCTTGACCTCTGCGCTTTGCGGCAGGCCGATAAGGCCAAAGATATCGTCGTGATGGCCGAGGTCATGGCCGAAGGCAGCTATGTCCGCCACCATCCGCAAAAGATCGCCCTTGTTCTGGCGGCCATGCGGAAATTCGCGGCCAAGCTGCAAGCCGATGGCTGGACCGTGGCCTATTCCCGGCTGGACGACCCCGAAAACAGCCACTCCATCCCCTCCGAACTTTTGCGCCGGGCGGCCCAATTTGGCACCGACCGCGTTCTGGCGACCCGTCCGGGCGAATGGCGGCTGATTGCGGCGCTGGAAGATCTGCCGCTTGTGGTGACCCTCTTGGAGGATGACCGCTTCATCGCCTCCCATGCCGAGTTTGAGGCCTGGGCGAAGGACCGCAAACAATTGCGGATGGAGTATTTCTATCGCGAGATGCGGCGCAAGACCGGGCTGATGATGGAGGGTGACAAGCCCGCAGGCGGCCAGTGGAATTTCGACAAGGAAAATCGCAAACCGGCCAAGCCTGACCTCTTGCGCGCCAAACCCCCCAGATTTGCGCCGGACGAGACAACCCGCGCGGTGCTGGCCCTTGTTGCGGCGCGTTTCGCCGATCATTTCGGCCGGTTGGAGCCTTTCGGCTGGGCCACCGACCGCGAGGGAGCCTTGCTCGCCCTGCGTCACTTCATCGACAATGCCTTGCCCCGCTTCGGCGATGAGCAAGACGCGATGCTGGCCGAAGACCCGACGCTGTCGCATTCCCTGCTTTCCCCCTATCTCAACATCGGGCTGCTGAACCCGCTGGAAATCTGCCGCGCCGCCGAGGCCGCGTGGCGGGCGGGCAAGGTTCCGATCAATGCCGCCGAAGGCTTCATCCGGCAGATCATCGGCTGGCGCGAATTCATGCGGGGCATCTATTTTCTCGAAGGGCCGGAGTACACGGCCCGCAACGCGCTGGGCCATGTCCGGGCGCTTCCCGCCGCCTATTGGGGCGCAAAAACCGGTATGGCCTGCCTTTCTGCTGCGGTCGCCCAGACCCGCGATCTGGCCTATGCGCATCATATTCAACGCCTGATGGTGACGGGCAATTACGCGCTGTTGATCGGGGCTGATCCGAGCCTCGTGCATGACTGGTATCTTGCGGTCTACATCGACGCTTTCGAATGGGTGGAGGCCCCCAACACGCTCGGAATGAGCCAATTTGCCGACGGCGGCATCGTTGGCTCCAAACCCTATGTCTCCAGCGGGGCCTATATCGACCGGATGTCGGATTATTGCAAAAGCTGCGCCTATGATGTGCGGCAAAAGCACGGTCCCAAGGCGTGTCCCTTCAATGCGCTCTACTGGGATTTTCTGATCCGCCACCGGGACCGCTTTGGCGGCAATCCACGCATGGCCCCGATGTATCGCACTTGGGACAAAATGGCCGAGGATCATAAACAGGCGGTCCTCGCCTCCGCCGCTGACCATCTCAAATCACTGGACGACGCCAAGCCCACGCCAGCCCAAGGCCCTTAAGGCGCACCCGACCCTAGGCTCACCCCCCTCAAAACCTCCCAGCCCAAAGCGACGCGCAACCAGCCCAAACCCCTAAGCCATTTCTTCTTGGAAAAAATACCTTCTTGCGCCCCGTCCAAGCGCGCAACCTCGTCCCCAAGGCGATGCCCAGACCTGACCCGCCCAGCTCAGCCCACCGTCCGTCAGTTGCCGCCTGCTTGTGCGGGCTGCTCAGGGGTGGGGGCGTCACTCACAGGCGCGCCAGAGGCATCAGGGGCGGGTTCGGAGGCAGGCCCTGTCAGCAATCCCTTGGTCCATTCCCCCTGAGATTGCTCCCCGGCCGCATAGCGCAGAATGCCCTGGCCCTCACGTTTGCCATCGACAAAGCCGCCCTCATAGACGTCGCCATTGGGGAAGGTCGCAATGCCCTTGCCCTCCATTCGGCCATCCACCCAGTCACCGACATAGGTAAAGCCGTCGGGCATCCGAACTTCGCCCGAGCCGTGTCGTTGGCCATCGCGGAAGTTGCCCTCATAAACCGTGCCATCGGGATAGCTGGTCACACCGCGCCCCTGACGGCGGCCCTGTTCCCAATTGCCGTCATAGCGCTGACCGTTCGGATAGATCATCACGCCCGCGCCCTGAAACTGCGCGTTGACGAAATTGCCTTCATAGACCTGCCCGTTGGGATACGTCGCCCGGCCCTGACCCTCGATCACGCCCGCAACCCAGGATCCGCTATAGGTCGCGCCATCGGCATAGGTCATATCGCCAAGACCTTCGGGCTGGTCATTCTTGAACTGGCCTGTGTAGCGCCCACCATCGGGATAGGTGACAGAGCCCGCGCCTTCGATCCGGCCGTCCACCCAATCGCCTTCATAGGTAAATCCGTCCGGGCCTGTGAGCACGCCCTTGCCATGACGGCGATCGGCCAGAAAATACCCCTCATACAGATCGCCATTGCCATAGCTCATCTTGCCTCGGCCCACGCGTTCGCCGTTCACAAACGGGCCTTCATAGACATCGCCGTTGGGCTGGGTCAGCTTGCCTGTGCCGTTGATCTGGCCCTCGCGCCAATCCCCGACATAGGTAAGACCGTCGGGCATGATCAGCGTGCCGCTGCCTTGCCGCTGGCCCGCCACCAGATCGCCCTCATAGATCGTGCCATCGGCATAGGTCAGCTTGCCCTTGCCCTCTTTCAGCCCGGCCTTCCATGCGCCCTCATAGATATAGCCCGCTGCGTCGCGCAGCGTTCCTTGCCCGTCATGCACAGCATCGACAAACGTCCCGGTATAGACAGAGCCATCGGCATAGGTGGCTGTGCCGCTTCCGGTCATCTTGCCATCGGCCCAGTCCCCTTCATAGGTGCCACCATCGGGATAGGTGATCTTGCCGGTTCCCTCGGGCTTGCCGGCCACGAAGCTTCCCTCATAGACCGAGCCATTCGGATAGCGCGCAACCCCTTGCCCGCGGATCTCGCCCGCGACCCAATCGCCGGAATATTCATAACCATTGGGCAGACGGTAGGTGCCGATGCCATCCTGACGGCCATCCTTGAACGTGCCTTCGTAAATCGACCCGTCGTCATATTGCTTGACGATGACACCGTCCTGCGCCTGCGCGGCCCCGGCCAGAACAAGCGCCCCAAGCATCAGCCCGCGCATCCAATTCATCTTCTGCTCCGTCACCGCATTCCCCTCATCGCCCTTGCCGACTGGTCTGATCGACGCCAAGCCTAACTTCCTGCCCTTGCACTGACAAGCGCGCGCTCTTTCCCTCGGCGGGAAGTCTGCTAAACCCTTGTTGGACAGATTGGAAAGGACACAAGCCCATGGCCGAACGATTTCGCCTGACGCTGGCGCAGCTCAACCCGACGGTTGGGGCCATTTCCGCCAATGCGGCGCTGGCCCACGAGGCTTGGCTCACCGCGCGCGACGCCGGGGCACAGATGCTGGCCCTGCCCGAGATGTTCCTGACCGGATACCAGACCCAAGACCTGATCCAGCGCCCCGCCTTCATCGACGATGTGATGACCGAGATGGAGACGCTTGCCGTCAAATGCGCCGATGGCCCGGCCATCGGCATCGGTGGCCCGTTGGTGCAGGGCGGGCGGCTGTTCAACGCCTATTACGTGCTGGAGGGTGGGCGCATCGCGGCGACGGTGCTGAAGCATCACTTGCCCAATGACAGTGTGTTTGACGAAAAACGGCTGTTTTCCTCGGCGGAAATGCACGGGCCCTACCGGGTTGGCCCGCTGCGCATCGGCTCTCCGATCTGCGAGGATAGCTGGTTTGCGGATGTGTCCGAGACGCTGGCCGAAACCGGGGCCGAGATTTTGCTGGTCCCCAACGGATCGCCCTATCATCGTGACAAGCTTTCGGTGCGCCAGACCCTGATGGTTGCGCGGGTGGTCGAAACGGGGCTACCCCTGGTCTACCTCAACCTGCTGGGCGGGCAGGATGATCAGGTGTTTGATGGCGCGTCTTTCGTGCTCAACCCCGGCGGGGCGCTGGCCCTGCAAATGCCTGCCTTTGAACCCGCGATTGCTCATGTCGATTTCGTGGAAACGGCGGACGGCTGGCGCGCGGAAAAAGGCGATCTCGCCCCGCAGCCCGACGCATGGGAGGCCGACTATCACGCGATGGTGTTGAGCTTGCGGGATTATCTGGCCAAGACCGGCTTCAAGAAGGTGTTGCTTGGCCTGTCCGGCGGGATTGATTCGGCGATTGTCGCGACCATTGCCGCCGATGCCATCGGGCCGCAGAATGTGCGCTGCGTGATGCTGCCGTCGGAATACACCTCGCAAGCCTCGCTGGAGGATGCCAAGGAAGTGGCGGAGGCGCTGGGCTGCCGCTATGACTTCGTGCCCATCGCCGAAGGGCGGACGGCCATCACCAACACGCTTTCGCCGCTGTTCGAGGGGCTGGCCCCGGATCTGACCGAAGAAAACATCCAAAGCCGGTTGCGCGGGCTGTTGCTGATGGCGCTGTCCAACAAGTTTGGCGAAATGCTGCTGACCACGGGCAATAAATCCGAGGTGGCGGTCGGCTATTGCACGATTTACGGCGATATGGCCGGGGGCTTCAATCCGATCAAGGATCTCTACAAGACCCGCGTGTTTGAGACCTGTCGCTGGCGCAATGCGAACCATCGGCCATGGATGCTGGCGCCTGCGGGGCAGGTGATCCCGCATCGGGTGATCGACAAACCACCAAGTGCCGAGCTGCGCCCCGACCAGAAAGACGAAGACAGCCTGCCACCCTATCCCGTGCTGGATGCCATCCTTGAGGCGATTGTGGACAATGATGTCAGCGTCGCGGATCTGGTTGAGGCAGGCTATGACCGCGACACCGTCAAAAAGGTCGAAAAGCTTGTCTATCTGTCGGAATACAAACGCTTTCAGGCCGCACCCGGTACACGCCTGACCCGGCGGGCCTTTTGGCTGGATCGGCGCTATCCGATCATCAACCGCTGGCGCGACAATACCTGAACGCAAAAGGCCCCCGCGCTGGCAGGGGCCTTTTTTGGTGGGGTGGTGGCGGGGATCAGAGCATCATCTGATAGCTTGCGGGCACGTAGTGGAAGCCATCGCCGCGCGTTTCCACATAGCCAAGCGCCGGGAAGGGCATGTGATAGCCGATCATCGGCATCCGCTCGGCGGCGAGCATCCCCAGAACCTTGCGGCGGGTTGCTGCGGCTGCGGCCTTGTCCATGTCAAAGCGCACTTCCCAATCCGGGTGGGCAAGCGACCAGACATAGTGGTTGGCAAGGTCGGCCATCAGCAGCAGGTTCTTGCCTTCGCTTTCGATCCGGTAGGTCATGTGACCCGGCGTGTGGCCAAAGGCGGCCATTGCAGTGATCCCACCGGTGACAGAGCCGCCGTCATCCAGAAAGCTGATCTTGTCATTCAAGGGGCGGACCTTGGCGTCAAAGCCTTCGTTGCCTGCACCCATCCAGTGGTTATGCTCTGCCGCGCCGGTCACGATCTTGGCATTGGCAAAGGTGGCCCCCGCATCGCCCGCGATCCCGCCAATGTGGTCGCCATGCATATGGGTCAGCACAACCGTGTCGATCTGATCGGCAGAATAGCCCGCCGCAGTCAGGGCCGCCGTGATCCCATCGGGGTTCAGGCCGGTGTCAAACAAGACGAGTTCCGCGCCGGTGTTCACGACGGTCGGGGTGAAGAAGAACTGTGCCTTGTCGGTGGGCAGGAAAGCCTCGGCCGAGACTTTTGCAAACTCTTCCGGATCGGCGTTCAGGCCAAAAATCCCTGTCGGCTCTTCAACGGTGCGGGTGCCTGCCAGAAGGGCCGTCACCTCAAACGCGCCCAGCTTGAAGCGGTTGAACTGCGGAACAGAGCCGCCCATCATATCAGCGGCCGCCATCGCGGGGCGCCCCAGGGCGGGCATGAGCGGCAAGGCGGCGGCACTGGCCAAGATTGCACGACGAGAGATCATTGGGCTTTTCATTTGGTCGTCCTCTGACTGGTTTCTGACCGACGACATAAAGCAAGGTTAAAGCCTTTCCACTCTGTCCCCTAAAAAAATCGATAAAAAGACTGTGAGAGGAATTATGCGTCGGTTTTTAATCCCACCACTGGTCCACAGAGGCGATATCGCCATCGTCCCAGCCGAAGTGATGCGCAAATTCATGCACCAACACATGGGTCACGATTTCGGCAAGTGTTACGTTGCCGCGTTCCAGCCATTCATCCAGAATGGGACGCCGGAACAGCCAGATGACGTCGGGTTGGCCCGCTAGATCGGCGACCGATTTTTCGGTCATCGGGATGCCCTCGTAAAGGCCGGTCAGCTCGAACGGATCGTCAATCTCCATCGCCTCCAGAACCTCGGGGGTGGCGAAATCCTCGACCCTGATGGCCACGGATCGCGCGGCGGTCTGGAAAGGCTCCGGAAAGGCAGCAAGGGCCGCGGCCGCCAAGCGGGCGATCTGATCAAGGTCCGGGGCCAGGGCGTCATCAGAAGGGATCGTCATGCCGGGCATATAGGGAGGAAATCAGGGCGGTAAAAGGGGGGCAGGGGGGGCGGATTGCCCGTGCGGGCCCGCCCCGATATGGACAAAGCCCGGTGGGTATGACATTCCGGCGCTGTTCAGGAGAGCCAGATATGACAACGCGTCCCACGATCACCCGTTTCGCCCCTTCGCCCACCGGCTTCATCCATGTCGGCAATCTGCGCACCGCGCTGATGAACTGGATGATTGCCCGCAAGGCAGGCGGCACGTTCATCCTGCGGTTGGATGATACTGACCGGGACCGCTCCAAACAGGAATATGCCGATGGGATCATGCAGGATCTGGAATGGCTGGGCCTGACCTGGGACCGCGTTGAAAAGCAGTCCCTGCGGCTGGAGCGGTATCGCGAGGCTGCCGAGGATCTAAAATCGCGCGGTCGGTTTTATGAATGCTTTGAAAGCCCCACCGATCTGGATCTGAAGCGCAAGAAGCTGCTGAACATGGGCAAGCCGCCGGTCTATGACCGCGCAAGCCTCAAGCTGAGCGATGCCGAAAAGGCAAAGCTGCGCGAAGGGGCAGACGGCTACTGGCGCTTTTTGCTGGATCAGGAGCGGATTGAATGGACGGATGGCATCCTCGGCCCGGTGTCGATTGACGCGGCTTCGGTGTCTGATCCGGTGCTGATCCGGGCCGATGGTCAGGTGCTTTACACCTTTGCCTCCTCGGTTGATGACATTGATATGGAGGTCACCAGCATCGTGCGCGGGGCAGACCATGTGACCAACACGGCGACCCAAATTCAGATCATGCAGGCGATGGGCGGCACGCCCCCGAGCTTTGCGCATCACAGTCTGCTGACCGGCCCTCAGGGTGAGGCACTGTCCAAACGGCTTGGCACGCTGAGCCTGCGCGATCTGCGCGCCCGCGGCGTGGAACCGATAGCGCTGTTGAGCCTGATGGCGCGGCTTGGCTCCTCCAAACCCGTGGAGCTGATGACAAGCCATGACGATCTGATCGCCGGGTTTGACGTGGAAAGCTTCGGGGCCGCGCCCACAAAGTTCGACGCCGAAGATCTGTTCCCCCTGACGCGCGGCTATGTGCAGGGGCTGCCCTTTGACGCGGTTGCGGATCGTATCGCGGCGCTGGGCGTTCCGGCTGAACTGGCCGATGGCTTTTGGCGCGTGGCCAAGGAGAACATTACCGTTCTGTCCGATCTGGACGGCTGGTGGGCGCTGTTCCGCGATGGGGCAGAGCCGCTGATCGACCCCGAGGATGCCGAGTTCATCGCCGAAGCAATCGCGCTTTTGCCGCCGATGCCCTTTGGCCCGAACACTTGGGCGGACTGGACGGCTGCGGTGAAAACCGCGACAGGGCGCAAGGGCAAGGGCCTGTTCATGCCGCTGCGCAAGGCGCTGACGGGGCAGGCGCATGGCCCGGAAATGGCCGATGTCATGCCGCTGATGCAAGTGGTGCGCGCAAAAGCCTGACCCCTGCTGCGCCAGCCTGTGATCTGCACGAAACGCCCTGCGCCCGAAAGGGCGCGCGGCGCGGTCAGATAAGGGTTGCTCCACAGCGGGCAAGCGCTGCATCGACGCAGGCGATCTCGAACGCGTTGAGCCGCTGCGCACGCGGATAAAGCGGTGCTGCCCGGTCATTGCGGATCGGCGCATCCCAACCTGCGGTCGTGTCAAAAAAGCCGATCACACCCTCTTCGCCAAACTCACGCAGGAACCCCTGCACGACTGCATCGAGGTAGCTGAGCAAGATGGGATGGGCCGTTTGCGGCAGGGCCGCCGCCGCTTGCGGGACAGCGTAGACCTGCACATCCAAAGGCGCGCGGCCAATCGGCAGAGCCTGCGCGGGGTGGCGGGCATAGGCCGCCTCCCGTTCATCCAGCGCCGCCCAATCGCCGCCCGGCACATGCGCGGCCAGCCCGGCAATCGTGCAGTTCTCGTCCCGCATCACCGACAGATAGGCCACCGGGCGGGCCGCCGTATGCACCCAAACGCGCCGCCAGCCCTTCAGATGCGCCGGATGCGCCTGCGGATAGCTATGGGTGGCACGGTTCACAAGGCTGCCATAGCCAAAGAAATGCGCAGCGGAAGGCGTATTTGGCCCGGACATTTCGGTTTTCCGATCAATAAGGTCGTTTTACGCTTTCCTCTTGCCATGCGGGGTGGGCGCGGGCTAGATCAAAGCGTCAGTTCCGGGAGAATCCGGTTGGGGGCCTCGCCCCTGTTCTGGTGCCGAAGGAGCAACCGCCCCGGTAAACTCTCAGGCGCAATGGACCGTTTCTGGCAACGGACTCTGGAGAGGGCCAGCACGCTGGCACGCCGAAGGGATAATGATCTCAGGCGCCCTGATCGGGCAAGGACAGAGGGGGCATCGTGAGGCAGGGATAGGCCTGTCTGCATGGTGCCGGGGTGTTCCGGCGTGATTTGATGGGGGGCCTTATGGCCGAACTGAAACGAACGGGGCTTTACGACCTTCACCTTGAACTGGGCGGCAAGATGGTGCCCTTCGCGGGCTATGATATGCCGGTGCAATACCCCTCGGGTGTGCTGAAAGAGCATCTTCACACGCGCGCGGCTGCCGGACTTTTTGACGTCAGCCACATGGGGCAGGTTGTTCTGCGCCCCAAGGCCGGGATGGAAGCCCTCAAACTTGCCTTCGAGGCGATGATGCCGGTGGCTGTTCTGGGCCTTGAGACGGGTCGGCAGCGCTATGGTCTGTTCACCAATGACGCGGGCGGCATTCTGGATGATCTGATGTTTGCCGAACGCGGCGAGGATCTGTTCGTCGTCGTCAACGCCGCCTGCAAAGAGGCCGATGTTGCCCATATGCGCGCCCATCTGTCGGATGTGGCCGAGGTTGACGTGATCGAGGATCGCGCCCTTTTGGCTTTGCAAGGGCCTGCGGCGGAACTGGCACTGTCGAGCCTGATCCCGGCGGTCAGTGCGATGCGCTTCATGGATGTGCTGACCGCCTCCACCGTTTTTGGCGAAATCTGGATTTCGCGTTCGGGCTACTCGGGTGAGGATGGGTTTGAACTCTCCATCCCCGAGGGCGGTGCGGTCAGCTTTGCCAAATCGCTGCTGGCCGATCCGCAGGTGGCTCCGATCGGTCTGGGGGCGCGCGACAGTCTGCGTCTTGAGGCCGGGCTGTGCCTTTACGGGCATGACATGGACACGGCCACGACCCCGGTGGAGGCCAATCTTGGCTGGGCGATCCAGAAAGCCCGCCGCGCGGGCGG
>JAQWYA010000146.1 GCA_029254215.1 Pseudorhodobacter sp.
AAGACCTCCATTTCCGCCCGCATCTTGGCAGGGCAAACCCCGAATGACGAGGTGGAAAAACACCGCCCCCCAGCTTTGAGGGCTGGAAACCCGCGCCCAGCGCCGTAGATAAGGGGTCAGAGCAAAGACGCAGGAAGGGACAGGAATATGCAAGGCGAAGCCATCCTCGTTGCGCACGGCTCCCCCGCCGATCCGGTCCCGCAAGAGGCCGTGATGAAAGCGTTGGCGGTGCGGGTGGCGATGTTTCGCCCCGGTTGGGCGGTCCGGGGCACCACGCTCGCGCTGCCCGGCGCGCTGGAAGAAACCCTCTCACGGCTGCACAAGCCCTTGATTTACCCGTTTTTTATGGCGGAAGGCTGGTTTACAAAAGTGAACCTGCCGCGCCGTCTGACCGCCGCCGGGGCCGAGGCGCTGTCAATCCTGCCGCCCTTTGGCGTCGACCCACTGCTGCCCGGCTTGATGGCCGAAGCCGCGACTGAGGCCGCCGCAACGGCCGGATATTCACCGGGCGAGACGCAGCTTCTGATCGCCGCCCATGGGAGCAAAGTGTCGCGCAACTCCTCCGACAGCACCTATGCCATGGCCGAGGCCCTGCGGCGCAGTACAGGGTTTGCCCAGATCCACTGCGGTTTTGTCGAAGAGGCCCCGTTCCTGGCCGATGCCGCCACAGGGCTGGGCCGCGCCATTTGCCTGCCGTTCTTTGCCCTCAGCGCGGGGCATGTCGTGGGCGACGTCCCCGAAGCGTTGGAGGAAGCCGGTTTTGACGGCCCGCTTCTGCCCCCCATCGGAGAGCATCCTCAAACCGCCCCGCTGATTGCCAAGGCTTTGCTTGCCTTTCAGAATTCCATGGTAAAACCGCCCGATCAGGTGCCGCAAAACGTCTCATAAGGGCCGAAATCCTCTGGCGCGGGTTGGGCGCAGCGCTCTAACCCGTCCCGCTGTGTGAAGGGATCGGCCAGGACCGACAGCAGCGCCTCGAACGGGGCCAGATCGCCTTTGGTTGCGGCGGAAAGAGCCTCTTCGACCAGATGATTGCGCGGGATATAGATCGGGTTGACCGCATCCATCGCCGCGGCCCGGCCCGAATTGTCGCCCCCCTGCGCTGTGATCCGCGCAAGCCAGGATGCCTCCCACTCCGCGATGGCCTCGGGGTCGGTGAATTCGCTGCGCAAAGCGGATTTATCCCCCTCCAGCCGCCGGGCCATGGCGCGGAACAGGCGGGTGTGATCCACCCCCTGCCCTTCCATCACCGCGTAAAGACCCGCGACCAGATCAAGATCGGCCTCAGCCTCCGCCTGCGCGGCCAGGCCCAGCTTGCGCCGCATCCCGGTCAGCCAATAGGCCTCATACTGCGCGCCAAAAGCGGTGATATCCTCGGTCGCCAGACGGATGGCCTCATCCTCATCCGATGCCAAAAGCGGCAGCATGGTTTCGGCCAAACGCGCAAGGTTCCAGCGCGCAATCCCCGGCTGATTGCCAAAAGCATAGCGCCCCTGCCGGTCAATCGAACTGAAAACCGCCGTTTCGGAATAGCTGTCGATGAAGGCGCAAGGCCCGTAATCAATCGTCTCGCCCGAGAGGGTCATGTTATCGGTATTCATCACACCATGCACGAAACCGACCTGCATCCACTGCGCGATCAGCCGCGCCTGACGGTCCATCACCCGGCGCAGGAAAGCGTGGTAAGCCTCTGGTTTCCCGACCAGATCGGGATCATGGCGGGCAATGGCGTAATCAGCGAGTTTTCGGACCTGCGCACTCTCTCCGCGTGCCGCGAAGAACTGAAATGTTCCCACCCGCAGATGGCTGGAGGCGATACGCGCCAGCACCGCACCCGGCTCCCACCCGTCGCGGCGCACTCTTTCCCCCGTCAGCGTGACCGCAAGCGCGCGGGTCGTGGGAATGCCCAGCGCCTGCATCGCCTCGCCCATCAGATATTCGCGCAGCACCGGGCCAAGCACCGCCTTGCCATCACCGCCGCGCGAAAACGGGGTCCGCCCCGAGCCTTTGAGGTGCAGATCCCGGCGCTGGCCCGCCTGATCCAGCATCTCGCCCACCAAGATCGCCCGACCGTCGCCAAGCTGCGGCGAAAACCCGCCAAACTGATGCCCGGCATAGGCCATGGCAAGCGGGCTTGCCCCCTCGGGCGCCAAGGCCCCCGACAAAACCGCAGCCCCCGCCTCAGAGCCAAGCGCGGCTGCATCCAGCCCCAGCTCCGCCGCCAGGGCCGTGTTCAGCTTGACAACCTGCGGCGCGGGAAAAGCCTCCCCCTGCCACGGCACATAAAAGCCGTCCAACTCTTGGGCATAGCTGTTGTCGAAGGCGAATTGCGGTACCGCGGCCATCAGCAGGCCTGCCCCAAGCCGATCATTCGGCGGCCTGCCGCTTTGGCAGCACCCAATCGGGCCGGATGAAATGGCAGGTGTAGCCGTTGGGAATCCGTTCCAGATAATCCTGATGCTCCGGCTCAGCATCCCAGAATGGGCCAACGGGGGCGAGTTCGGTGACAACCTTGCCCGGCCAAAGACCCGAAGCGTTCACATCCGCGATCGTGTTGATCGCTTCCGCCTTCTGGGCCTCATCAACGTAATAGATCGCCGACCGATAAGACAGGCCCCGGTCATTGCCCTGACGGTTGGGCGTCGTCGGATCGTGGATCTGGAAGAAAAACTCCAGCAGCCGCCGGTAAAAGATCACGGCCGGGTCAAACAAGATCTCGATCCCTTCCGCATGGGTGCCATGATTGCGATAGGTCGCATCGGCCACATCGCCGCCCGTATAGCCCACACGGGTCGCCGCTACGCCCGGAAGCTTGCGGATCAGATCCTGCATCCCCCAAAAGCACCCGCCTGCCAAAACCGCCCGTTCCTGCACCATGTCCCGCTCTTTCCCTGTCAGAATGCCCAACTGCTGGGCGCTTGTCTAAGATGACCCCAATATGCCGCTTCTCAACCCCTGTGAAAAGATGCGACACATATCTGTGAAAGCCTCACCGCCCCAATCGACGGAGACCGCCCGATGTCAGACCTGACCGCCGCCCTTTCGCTGATCGATACCGCCAATGCCGCCGACCCAACGCAGGAGGACGGCCAGCCAGCAGCACTTCTATACGGGCAGCGGATGACATCGGAACTGGCCAGCCTGTTCCCCCAAGCCTCGGACATCCTGCAAATCGCCGCGCGCGGCCAGCATGTGGAACGCTGGCTTTTGCCCCGCACGGACTACCCCTTGGGCAAGGAAGGCTATTACGCCTGGCGACGGGAGCAAGGCCGCCGACATGCCGCCCGCGTCGGGGGCATCATGGCTGACGCAGGCTACCCCGCCGCCGATCAGGACCGCGTGGGCGTCTTGCTGCGCAAGGAAGGGATCAAACGCGACGCAGAGGTTCAGGCGCTGGAGGATACGATCTGCTTCGTGTTCATCCGCTGGTATCTGGCCGGTTTCGCGGAAAAGCACAGCGCCGAGGCTCTGGTAGAGATCGTGACCAAGACCGCCCGCAAAATGTCCGCCGAAGGCCGCGCAAAAGCGCTTGAAACCTTTGAAATGCCGCCGAAACTGGCCGCCGCCTTTAAAAACTGACAGGCTTTGGCCCCGTGGCGTCTTGAAAAACCGCTGTTGCGGGGTGCGCCACGCATCTTGCTGGCGCCACCCGATAACACCCGAAAACCAAACCAGAAATCCGAACCCTGCGGATCATTTGTGAATAATCACTTTGTTTTAAGATAACAGCCTTAATTACAAAAATGTCGACCTATTCCACTTTATGAATTGAACACAGCCCCCGTCCTTAATTGCCCAATACTCACGCAATGCGGGGCTTGCTGAGGCCCGCAGCTTGGCCCCGGCATGGCCTTTCCTCCAAGGCCTGTTGGTCAAAGTGGTCTTAACAAGCGAAAACACCCGCGCCCCCTATATTTAGAGGGCGCAGGGCATTGATCCGCTAATGAAGGTGCCCCTGCCCATAAAGGCAGGCAGCCCCGAATCGCTGCAAGCGCTTGCAAAGGGGGGCCAGCCGGATCAGGCCTAAAATCGCCGCTAATTTGCGGCCCGACCTCGCCGGAAGGGCGGCCAGAATGCCCAATTGATGGCAAAAAAAGCACGGGCGGCGCTTGATTGACTTTTAATCGACTCATTTCGGTAAATTGAGGTTGCCCTGACTTTCCACCGCGGACTAGGGTCGGCCCAAATGGCATTAAGGCGGATTCCGCCCTCAGAAGTAAGGTAACCCGATGACCAAGCACATTCGTTCGCCACGCATTGCAGCCCCCAAGTCCGAAGGCCGCGCCCTTTTGCTTGCAAGCACCGCGATTGCCATCGGGATCAGCTTTG
>JAQWYA010000169.1 GCA_029254215.1 Pseudorhodobacter sp.
GGCGATGGCGCGATCATGCAAGCCGACCCCGAGGCGGAGGCTGACCAGATCGCCCGCCTCTCCCTCTGGCGGGAAGCCCGCGACGAGACGGCCATCGAGGCCGCCCTCGCCGCGCTGCGCAGTGCCGCGCAGAGTGGCGCCAACATCATGCCGCCCTCCATTGGCGCCGCGAAAGCTGGTGTGACGACCGGGGAATGGGGGGCCACGATCCGTGCCGCCTTCGGTCAATACCGCGCGCCAACAGGCGTCTCCCGCAACCCCTCGAACCGAACCGAAGGCTTGGAACCGATCCGCGAGGCGGTCCAAACCCTCTCAGCCAAGCTGGGAAGACCCCTGAAATTCCTCGTAGGCAAACCGGGTCTTGATGGCCATTCCAACGGGGCTGAACAAATTGCCACCCGCGCCCGCGACTGCGGGATGGAGATCCACTACGAAGGCATCCGCCTGACTCCTGCCGAAATCGTCGCCGCCGCCGCCGAACAAGACGCCCATGTCATCGGCCTGTCGATTCTGTCGGGCAGCCACCTCCCCTTGATCGCGGAGGTCCACAAACGACTGGCCGAGGCGGGTCTTTCGCATATCCCCCTGATCGTCGGCGGGATCATCCCAGAAGACGATGCAACCGCCCTTCGCACCATGGGAGTTGCCGCGGTCTATACGCCCAAGGATTTCGAGCTGAACCGAATCATGATGGACATCGTAACGCTGGTCGATCAGCAGCCCATCGCTGCCGAATAGCGTTTCATCTGTTCAAAAATATCCCCGCCGGAGGCACGCATCGAAGCCCGCAGGGCGCAGATGCCTGAGCCGCCACCGGCGGCGAGGTAAAAGCAATGGCGCGCGGGCCTGCCCGCGCGCCTCCGTTTAATTGCCGATCAAGCGTGGATCGCGCCATCCCCACAGGCAAGGGCCGCTTCACGCACAGCCTCGCTATAGGTCGGGTGGGCGTGGCAGGTCAGTGCCAGATCCTGCGCCGCGGCGCCAAATTCCATCGCGACACAAACCTCATGAATAAGATCGCCCGCCATCGGCCCGATGATATGGGCACCGAGGATACGGTCGGTGTCTTTGTCGGCCAGGATCTTCACAAACCCTTCCGACTGGAACACCGCCTTGGCGCGGCCGTTCCCCATGAATGAGAATTTCCCGACCTTGTAGGCCCGACCTGCCTCTTTCAATTGCTCTTCGGTTTTGCCAACGCTGGCCACTTCTGGCGTCGTGTAGACTACACCCGGAATCACATCGTAATTCACATGGCCTGACTTGCCCGCAAGGATTTCTGCCAGTGCCATGCCCTCATCCTCGGCCTTATGGGCAAGCATCGGGCCGACAATCGCGTCGCCGATTGCATAAAGGCCCTTCACAGTCGTTGCGAAGTGATGGGTCTTCACTTGCCCGCGCTTCTCCATCTCAACGCCCAAGGCCTCAAGGCCGAGCCCTTCGGTGAAAGGTTTGCGCCCCGTCGCCACCAGAACGCAATCGGCATCCAGAACCGCCTCGCTGTCATTCTTGCGCAGCTTGTAAGTGACCTTGGCCTTGCCGCCTTTGGTCGTAACACCCTGAACCGCAGCCCCCAGCACGAATTTCAGGCCTTGTTTTGACAGAATGCGCTGGAAGGTCTTGGCAACCTCCGCATCCATGCCGGGTGTGATCGCGTCAAGATATTCGACCACGGTTACCTCGGCGCCAAGGCGCGCATAGACGGACCCCATCTCAAGCCCGATCACGCCTGCGCCGATCACCACGAGCGACTTCGGGATCTTCGAGAGGGCCAGCGCCCCCGTCGAGGTGACGACGGTCTTTTCATCGATCTCGGCACCCGGAAGGGAGGAGGGCTCGGAGCCTGTGGCGATGACGATGTTCTTGGCCTCATGGACCTCGTCTCCGACCTTCACCTGCCCCGGCGCGGGGATCGAACCCCAGCCCTTGAGCCATGTGATCTTGTTCTTCTTGAACAGGAACTCGATGCCCTTGGTGTTGCCCTCGATCACCTCGTCCTTATAGGCGAGCATCTGCGGCCAATCGACCGAGGGGCTTTTGCCCTTCAGGCCCATCTTGGCGAAGTTATGTTCGGCCTCATGCAGGGCGTGGGTGGCATGCAGCAACGCTTTGGACGGAATGCAGCCCACGTTGAGGCAAGTGCCGCCCAAGGCTTCGCGCCCTTCGACGACGGCAGTTTTGAGGCCGAGTTGAGCGCAGCGGATGGCACAGACATAGCCGCCGGGGCCACCACCGATGATGATTACGTCAAAACTTGCCATGGGTCGGTTCCTTTTGTGAGTTCGGAGCCGGGGGGCTGTCTGCCCCCCGGACCCCCCGAGGATATTTTTGAACAGATGAAAGGGTCAGATCAGGCTGGCCACGATCATCGCATTGGTTGCAAAGAAGCCTATCGCCCAGATGGCCGAACGCCAAGGGCGCCAGCCGAAGGCATAGGCGGGGATGTAGAGGAGGCGGGCGGCAAGATAGGCATAGGCGCAGATTGCCGTGAAGGGGGTGGACTGGTTGGACAGTGTGACCACGAGGACCGCGATGGTGAAAAGGATCAGCCCTTCGAAATGGTTGTTGAG
>JAQWYA010000066.1 GCA_029254215.1 Pseudorhodobacter sp.
AGGCGAATTCGACGTGGCGACGCTGTTCTTTGCGCGTTTCCAGTCGGTTATCAGCCAGGAGCCGACCGCTTTGCAGGTTATCCCTGCCAAGTATGAGGGCGGCTCCGAAGTCTCGTCGCTTTACGATTACGAGCCGTCGGAAGAGGGCATCCTTGCCGATCTTTTGCCGCGCGGTGTGGCGACGCAGGTCTTCACCGCCTTGCTTGAAAACGGTGCCTCTGAACAGGGTGCCCGGATGAGCGCGATGGACAACGCAACGCGCAACGCTGGCGACATGATCGACAAACTGACGACGATCTACAACCGCTCGCGTCAGGCAGCGATCACCAAAGAGCTTATTGAAATCATCTCGGGCGCTGAGGCGCTTTGACCCGCTAACGGAGAATAGACATGGCAAAAGCGAAAGCAGTCGGCAAAATCACGCAGGTGATTGGTGCTGTCGTGGACGTGCAGTTCGAGGGTGACCTGCCGGCCATTCTGAACGCACTTGAGACGGATAACAACGGCAAGAAGCTGGTTCTGGAAGTGGCGCAGCACCTTGGTGAAAGCACCGTGCGGACCATCGCCATGGACGCAACCGAAGGTCTGGTGCGCGGCGCTGTCGTCACCGACACCGAGGCTCCGATCTCGGTTCCGGTTGGCGAAGGTACGCTGGGCCGCATCCTGAACGTCACCGGTGAGCCGGTGGACGAAAAGGGCCCGGTTACAGCCAAGGAAACCCGTTCGATTCATGGTCAGGCCCCGAGCTTCTCGGAGCAGTCGACCGCGACCGAAATCCTTGTGACCGGCATCAAGGTTATCGACCTGCTGGCCCCCTACACCAAGGGCGGCAAGATCGGCCTCTTCGGCGGTGCAGGCGTTGGCAAGACCGTTCTGATCATGGAACTGATCAACAACATCGCGAAGGTGCACTCCGGTGTGTCCGTGTTCGCCGGTGTGGGTGAGCGGACCCGTGAAGGGAACGACCTTTACCACGAAATGATCGAATCCGGCGTTATCGTTCCGGACGACCTGACCAAGTCCAAAATTGCGCTGGTTTACGGTCAGATGAACGAGCCTCCGGGGGCGCGTATGCGTGTTGCTCTGTCCGGCCTGACGCTGGCCGAACAGTTCCGCGATGATACGGGTTCGGACGTTTTGTTCTTTGTGGACAACATCTTCCGCTTCACGCAGGCAGGTTCGGAAGTGTCGGCTCTCTTGGGTCGTATTCCGTCCGCTGTGGGCTATCAGCCGACGCTGGCGACCGACATGGGTGCCATGCAGGAACGCATCACCTCGACCAAGAACGGCTCGATCACCTCGGTTCAGGCCGTGTATGTTCCGGCCGACGACCTTACCGACCCGGCACCGGCAACTTCGTTCGCCCACTTGGACGCAACGACCGTTCTGGACCGTTCGATCTCGGAAAAGGGCATCTACCCGGCTGTGGACCCGCTTGGCTCCACCTCGCGTCTGCTTGACCCGCTGATCATCGGCGACGAGCATTACAAAGTTGCGACCGACGTTCAGCAGGTTCTGCAGCGCTACAAGTCCTTGCAGGACATCATCGCCATTCTCGGGATGGACGAACTTTCGGAAGACGACAAGCTGGCCGTTTCGCGCGCCCGTAAGCTGGAGCGTTTCCTGAGCCAGCCGTTCGATGTGGCAAAGGTGTTCACTGGCTCTGACGGTGTGCAGGTTCCGCTGGAAAAGACGATCGCGTCGTTCAAGGCTGTTGTGGCTGGTGAATATGACCACCTTCCGGAAGCGGCCTTCTACATGGTTGGCGACATCGAAGAAGTGAAAGCCAAGGCACAGCGTCTCGCTGCGGCTGCGGCGTAAGGGGGCAACATGGCGGGGACCGTGCAATTCGACCTCGTGTCGCCGGAAAAGCGGCTTGCCTCGCTTAAGGCGATTGAGGTGCAGATTCCGGGTGCCGATGGTGATCTGACGGCGATGGAGGGGCATGCCCCCACCATCACCACGCTGCGCCCCGGTATTCTGAAAGCCATTGGCGCGGATGTGACAAAAGCTTTCGCAGTGACCGGCGGTTTCGCCGAAATCACGGCGGCAGGCGTCTCGGTTCTGGCAGAACGGGCGATCCCGGTTGATGATCTGTCGGGCACCGTGATGGACGAACTTGTCGCTGAAGCGCGCTCTTTGGCAGAGGTGGCCCTGCCGGAAGACAAGGACGCCGCCGAAAAGATGGTGCAGGACATGATGGCCATCCGCCATCACGCCGCGCAGTAATCTGTTCGCCAAATGCATTTAAGGCCCCGGTTGATCCGGGGCCTTTTGCGTTTCAGGACCCCCGCCATTGTGCAGGGGCGATCAATCCGCAGAGCGCCTGACAGGTCCGCAAAGCGGCTTGGGGCAGGCTCGTTTGGAAGGATCGCAGTTTTTCCTCTTTTCTGCCCCTATTCTTTGTATATGTCGGGGCAGGAGGGTCCGATGCGCGTCTATTCCACAAACCGACTTGGTGTTCAGCAGGGATCTTCGGTCCTGTTTTCAGACTTCGCCGATGGCGGGGTGATGTGGACGGGCAAAGGGCCGCGCCAGAGCCGCCACCGTATCACTTTCTCGGAGCCTTTTGCGGGGCTTCCAATGGTGCATGTGTCTTTGTCGATGTGGGATTTTGACCAAAAGACCAGCGCGCGGGCGGACATCTCGGCAGAGGATGTGTCTGAGACGGGCTTCGATCTGGTCTTCAAGACTTGGGCTGATACGCGCGTCGCGCGGGTGCGGGCCGACTGGATGGCAATCGGCCCGGCTTCGGATGAGGATGTCTGGGACGTTTGACCCGCCGCCTCAGTCGCGCTGATACATGCCTTCGTAGATCGGCATCAGCGTTTCGGTTTCGAACAGCGAGGAGACGGAAGTCCCGCTCCAGATATTCATGATCGCTTGGGCAAAGATCGGGGCGGTCGGGACGATCCGGATGTTCGGGGTGGATTTGGTCGCCTCTGTCGGCTGAATGCTGTCGGTGATCACCAGCGATTTCATCACGGATTTTGACACCCGTTCCACGGCCGGGCCAGACAGAACGCCGTGTGTGATGTAGGAATGGACCTCTGTCGCGCCGTTTTCCATCAGCACTTCGGCGGCTTTGCACAGCGTGCCAGCCGTGTCGCAGATGTCGTCCACGATGATACAGGTTTTACCGGTGACATTGCCGATCACCGTCATCTCGGCAACTTCGCCCGCTTTCTCGCGGCGCTTGTCGACAATGGCCAGAGGCGCGTTGATCCGCTTGGCAATCTCACGCGCCCGGCCGACGCCGCCGACATCCGGCGAGACGATCATCAGATCGTTCAAGCGGCCCTTGAACGTATGGGCAATATCCAGCGCAAAGACCGGGGCGGAATAGAGGTTGTCCACCGGAATATCAAAGAAGCCCTGAATCTGGGCCGCATGCAGGTCAAGCGTCAACACGCGGTCGATCCCGGCCTGTGTGATGAGGTTGGCGACAAGCTTGGCCGAAATGGGCGTGCGGGCCTTGGCGCGGCGATCTTGGCGCGCATAGCCGAAATAGGGGATCACCGCCGTGATGCGGTCGGCGGACGACCGGCGCAGCGCATCCGCGATGATCAGCAATTCCATCAGGTGATCGTTCGAGGGGTTCGAGGTCGGCTGAATGACATACATGTCTTCGCCGCGGACGTTTTCATAGACTTCAACGAAGACTTCCTGATCGTTGAACCGTTCGACCCGTGCATCGACAAGCCCCACCGACATGCCGCGGTGCAATGACATCCGCCGCGCAATGGATTTGGCGAGCGGCAAGTTGGCATTGCCGGAAATGAGTTTGGGTTCGGTGATCGAAGGCATGGGCTGTCCTTTGGAATGACGAAAGGTCGAAAACGTCGCCTTTGGGTCTTGCAGATGGATTCGGGCGCGTTGAACATCGCTTACCACCGGGTTACTGTCTTGCAAACCTTACGCCCGAAAGAACCTCTCAAATGCTCCATATAGACTATTATTTTGCGACGATTTCCCCTTTCACCTACATAGCCGGAACGCGACTGGAGGAAATTGCCGCGAAACACGGGGCGAGCATCCACTATAAGCCGCTGGATGTGGCGAGCCTCTTCGGGCGCACGGGCGGGCTGCCACCCAAGCAGCGGCATGAAAGCCGTCAGGCTTACCGTTTGCAGGAAATGCGCCGTCAGGCGGCCAAGGCCGGGGTGCCGATCAATCTTTCGCCGATGTTCTGGCCGACAAATCCGGCCCCGTCCTCATACGCGATCATCGCGGCGCAGTCGGCGGGCGGCGGGGATCTGGGGGCCTTGGTGCATGGCCTCACGCGGGCCTGTTGGGCCGACGAAAAGAACATCGCCGAGGATGAGGTGATCCGCGCGGCGCTGGTTGCTGCGGGCTTTGACGCTGGCCTTGTCGATCAGGGCATGCTCGCCGGGGCTGAAACCTATGCCGCCAATCTGGAAGAGGCCGTCTCGCGCGGGGTCTTTGGCGCGCCCTTCTACATCGTCGGAGAGGAGCGCTTCTGGGGCCAGGACCGGCTGGATGATCTTGATCTGCATTTGTCAGGGACGCTCTGATGCCGCATCACTTTCTGGGGGAGTATCCGGTCTGGACGACGCCGATGGGCAACGGGCCAAATCCAGCGCTGTTGCTGCATTGCGCGCTGGCGCATTCCGGCGCTTGGAAAGGGATGATGGCCAAGCTGAACACCGATCTGCGCGCCCTTGCCTTTGATCTGCCCTCGCATGGGCAATCGGGCGACTGGGACGGCAGCGGCGATTACCATGATCTGGCGCGGGATGTGGCGCTTGATCTTCTGGGAGATCGCCCAGCGGATCTGGTGGGGCACTCACTTGGGGCGACGGTTGCGCTGCGGCTTGCGGTGGAACGGCCCGACCTTGTCCGCAGCCTCACCTTGATCGAGCCGGTCTATTTTGTGGCGGCGAAAGGGACGTCGGCGTTCAAAAGCTACAAAGCCTCGCTTCGGCATTTTGCGGGGCCGCTGATGGCGGGCGACAAGGTTGCGGCGGCGCGCTATTTCACAGGGCAATGGGGGGATGGGCGCGGCTGGGAACAGCAAAGCGATGATGAGCGCGCTTATGCCGTCAACCGGATCGGCGTCATTCCCGCGACCGAGGCGCAGGTCATGCGGGATGCAGCCGGGGTGCTTGCGCCCGGTGCGCTGGAGGCGTTGACGATGCCGGTTTTGCTGATGCGGGGGGCCGAAAGCCCGACGATCATGACCGCCGTGCAAGAGGCTTTGGCCGCGCGTATTCCCCATGCGGAAACCGCCGTGATCGACGAGGCGCGGCATATGCTGCCCATCACCCATCCGGTGCCTTGTGCGGCGACAATTCAGGCGTTTCTGGCCCGAATCGGCTAGCCCCGGCAGATCGCCTGGCCGCGAAGCGCCGGGCCTAGCCGCGAAACGCAGACAGCAACCCGTCCACATCCGCCTCGGTGGTGGACCACGAACAGACAAGCCGGCAATTGCCGGCGGTGTCATGGCCGTAGTACTGCGCGCCGGCCTGTTGGGCACGCTGATGCGCGGCAAGCGGCAGTTGCGCAAAAACGATATTGGCCTCGGTGGGGTGATTGATCCGCGCGCCCGGCACAGCCTCCAGCCCTTTGGCGAGCCGTGCTGCCATTGCGTTGGCCTGCGTGGCAAGGGTCAGCCAATAATCTTCGTCAAACCACGCGCTGAACTGGGCCGCGACATAGCGCAGCTTTGAATTCAGATGCCCGCCCCGCTTGCGCCGCAGACCCAGCTCCGCCGATTTTTCCGCGTCGAACAGAACCACCGCTTCGGCGGCCAGAAGCCCGTTCTTGGTGCCGCCCAAAGACAAGACATCAACGCCCGCGCGCCACGTCATGTCAGCGGGGCTGGCACCTGTGGCCGCCAGAGCATTCGCCAGACGTGCGCCATCCAGATGCACGGGCAGATTGGCCCCGCGCGCAATGGCCGCCAGCGCCTCGATTTCTGCGACGGAATAGACCGTTCCGGCCTCGGTCACATTGGTGACACTCAGACAGCCGCGCTGAAAGTTATGGACCGAATGGCCTGTGGCGGCGATGGCATCCCCCAGCGCGGCCGGGTCGATCTTGCCGCTGGCCCCGTTCACCAACGAAAGCCGTGCCCCGCCGGTGTAAAACTCCGGCGCGCCGCATTCATCTTCCGCGATATGCGCGTGTTGGTGGCAGAACACAGTGCCCCAAGGCGGGGTCAAAAGCGACAGGGCCAGCGCATTGGCGGCCGTACCGACCGTCAGAAAGAGAACCTCGGCCATGGGGGCCTCAAAGACCTGACGGATCTGGTCTTGCAACCGGGCTGTGGCCGGGTCGTTACCGTAGGAAATCGCATAGCCCTGATTGGCGGCTGTCATCGCCTCCATGATCTTCGCCGGGATCGGCGCGCCGTTGTCAGAGGCAAAAAACATCAGGGCCGCTCCTCGATTACATAGTCTTCCCAGTCTTCTTCGGCGACCTCAAACTCTGGCACCGTCCAGCCGCGCACCGACGCGCCCGCAGTATGCACCGTTTCAGGATCGCCCGAGATCAGCGGATGCCAGTCGTGCAGCGGCTTGCCTTCATAGACGAGACGATAGGCGCAGGTCTTAGGCAGCCAATAGGCAATCTCTTCCAGCTTTTTCGGGGTCAGTTGAACGCAATCGGGCACGAATTGGTGCCGAATTTCGTAATTGCTGCAACGGCAGGTTTCGCTGTCCAGCAGGCGGCAGGCGATCCGGGTGAAATCCACCTCGCCTGTGTCCTCATATTCGATCTTGTTCAGGCAGCATTTCCCGCAGCCATCGCAGAGCGATTCCCATTCCACCGCGGACATCTTGCGCAATGGAACCGTTTCCCAATAGCGCGGGCGCAACCCCTTGGCGGGGGCGATCGGGGCAAGGCGCGGGGGGGAGAGCTTGGGCATCACGCTTGCTCCAGCAGGTGGCGCGCCTTGACGCAATCGGCGTCCATCTGGGTGATCAGTGCTTCCAGACCGTCAAACTTTTCTTCGCCGCGCAGATAGGCCACGAAGGCGATGGACAGGTGCTGGCCGTAAAGATCACCTTTGAAATCAAACAGGAATGTTTCAAGGTTCGGAAGGTTCTCGCCGAACATCGGGCGGGTGCCAAGATTGGCCGCGCCTTTGTAATGGCCCTTTTGCGGCCCAGTCAGCACATCTACGAAGACCGCGTAAACCCCGGATTTGGGCAGGTGAAGCCCGGTCACATCCATATTCGCAGTCGGATAGCCAAGCTGGCGGCCCCGCTTTTCGCCATGGATCACCTCGCCATCAATCCGGTGCCAATGGCCCAGCATCGCCTTGGCTTTGCCGGTATCGCCTTCGGCCAA
>JAQWYA010000185.1 GCA_029254215.1 Pseudorhodobacter sp.
GACTTGCTTTGCGTGTAATGCGCGACAGCGGCCTTCCCGTTCTCGCGGCCCACACCCGACATCTTGACCCCACCAAAGGGCATCTCGACCGGGGTCAGGTTATAGGCGTTGATCCAGCAGGTTCCGGCCTCCAGTGCCGCCACGACCCGGTGCCCGCGCGACAGATCGGCGGTGAAAACACCCGCCGCCAAGCCAAATTGCGTCGCATTGGCGCGTGCGATCACCTCTTCCTCCGCCTCAAAATCGAGGACGGCCATGACCGGGCCAAACACCTCTTCGCGCACGATCGTCATGCCATCGGTCAGATCGGCGAAGACTGTTGGTTCGACAAACCAGCCCCCCTGCGCCCCATCGCCACCGCCACACACAAGACGCCCGCCTTCGGCTTTCGCGGTCTCGATATAGGCGCAGACCTTTGCGTGCTGCGCCGCCGACACCAGAGGCCCCATCTGCGTGGGCATCTCGCGCGGGTCGCCCATGACAATCTTTGCCGAACGCGCGGCCAGCCGGGCAAGAAACGCCTCTTTGATGCCTTTTTGCACGAACACGCGGGTTCCATTGGAACAGATCTGGCCAGCCGAGTAGAAATTGGCCAGCATCGCCGCGCCGACAGCGCTGTCCAGATCGGCATCCTCGAACACGATCAAAGGGGACTTTCCGCCCAGTTCCATCGTCACATGGCGCACCCCTTCGGCCGCTGCGGCATAGACTTTTTGCCCCGTCGGCACCGATCCGGTGAGGGAAACCTTGTTGACCCGCCCGTCCCCGACCAAAGCCGCGCCAACCGCCCCACGCCCCTGAACGACGTTGAACAGCCCCGGCGGCAAGCCCGCCTCGATCAGGATTTCGGCCAGTTTCAGAGCCCCAAGCGGCGTCACTTCGGAGGGCTTGAACACCATGGCATTGCCAAGGGCCAGCGCGGGCGCGGCCTTCCAGCAGGCAATCTGGCTGGGGTAATTCCACGCCCCGATACCGACGCAAAGCCCGACGGGTTCGCGCAGCGTATAGGCAAAATCAGCCCCCAGCGGGATCGTCTCTCCGGTCACGGAGGGGGCAAGACCCGCAAAGAATTCAAGGGCATCGGCCCCCGAGGGCCAATCGGCCACCAAGGTTTCCTGCAGCGGTTTTCCGGTGTCCAGAACCTCCAGCCGGGCAAGCTCTTCGCCACGCTCGCGGATCAGATCGGAGGCGCGGCGCAGAATGCGGGCCCGCTCAATGGGGCGGGTGCGCGCCCATGCGCCTTGCGCGGCGCGGCCAGAGGCGAGGGCGGCCTCGATCACCGCCGGGGTCGCCTCATGCAGACGGGCGATTACCTCTTCGCTGCCCGGAAAAAGCACGGTGATCTCAGCTCCCGCGCTATCCTCAAGATAGGCCCCGTTCACAAAATGGCTGGCTTTCGGTTGTGCAATCATTCCGGTCTTCCTTCCAATTCGGCCGCCACATAGCGGCGCAACATTTCTATCGCAGCTTGTCCGTCAGGGGGGCCATCGCGCAGAACCGCCCGCAGATAAACGCCATCGATCAAAGCACCCATCGCATGCGCCAAAGGCACGGCCTTGGCTCCGGCAATCGGGCGCAGCGCTGCCAGAAGGTTTGAGTGCAGCCGCCGCTGATAAACCGACAACAGCTGCTGCGCCCCCGGCACGGTTCTGGCCAGAACATAGAAATTGAGCCAGGCGCTGATCACCTCACGTCGGAAATTCGCCGCACTGAACGAGGCGAGGATGATCGCGTCCAGCCGCGCCTCGGGCGTTTTGGCAACGGCCAAAGCGCCCCGCACTTCGGCCCCGTAGATCGACAGGATGTGGCGCATCGCGGCCAGAAAGATCGCCTCTTTCCCACCGAAGTAGTGATGCGCCAACGCCGTAGACATGCCGGCCCGGCGCGCGATCTGCGCGACGGTCACATCTAAAGACCCGGCGCGGCCGATCTCGACAATGGTCGCTTTGACCAGCGCCTCCTTTCGGATAGGCTGCATTCCAAGCTTCGGCACTCAGCGCTCCTTAAAAAAAACCTTGCCAACTGGTGCTAGCTTGAAGTTTATTGACTCGTCAATCAACAAAAAACCGGGAGATAGAGATGAAAACCCATCGTACCGCGCTATGCGCTTCTGTTCTGGCCCTTATGGCCGCGCCGGCCTTTGCCTCTTGCGACAAAGTGACCTTTTCGGATGTTGGCTGGACGGATATCACCGCCACCACCGCCGTGGCCTCAGTCGTGCTGGAGGCTTTGGGCTATGAGACCGAAACCAAGATCCTGTCCGTTCCGGTGACCTATCAGTCGATGGCAGGCAGCGACATTGACGTGTTTCTGGGCAACTGGATGCCGACGATGGAAGCCGATATCGCGCCCTACCGCGAGGCCGGCACCGTCGAGACTGTCCGCATGAACCTGACCGGGGCGAAATACACCTTGGCCACGAATGCGGCCGGTGCAGCCCTTGGTTTGGCCGATTTCGCGGATCTGGCAGGGCAGAAAGACGCGCTGGAAGGCAAGATCTATGGCATTGAGGCCGGGAATGACGGCAACCGCCTGATCCTTGACATGATCGAGGGCGATGCCTTTGGCCTTTCGGGCTTTGAATTGGTCGAAAGCTCTGAGCAGGGGATGCTGGCGCAAGTGGCGCGGGCGGACGGGCGCGGCGAGGCGGTTGTCTTTCTGGGTTGGGCCCCGCATCCGATGAACGCGAATTTTGAGCTGACCTATCTGGCGGGCGGCGATGACTTTTTCGGCCCCAACTATGGTGGGGCAGAGGTCGCGACCAATACGCGCGCAGGCTATGTGACCGAGTGCCCGAACACCGGTGCTTTCCTCAAGAACCTCGAATTCTCGCTGGCGTTGGAGAATGAGATCATGGGGATGATTCTGGATGAGGGCAAAGACCCGAAAGAGGCCGCTCGTGAGTGGCTTGCGGGTCAGGACGCCGTTTACGGCCCGTGGCTGGCAGGCGTGACCACCAAGGACGGCGGTGATGCCTTGGCCGCCGTTGCAGCGGCGCTGAAGTAAGACGGGACACGCGGGCGCATCGTTGCACCCTTCTGCGACGCCGGGGGGCTGTCTGCCCCCCGGACCCCCCGAGGATATTTTTGAACAGATGAAGGGGCCTTGCCGGATATGGAATGGCTGACCGAGTACAAGATACCCGTAGGCAAGACCGCCAAGACGGTTTTTGACTGGTTGCAATCCAATGCAGCGCCTCTGTTTGACGCGATTGCGGATGGGTTGGAGGCGCTGATCGACGCGATCCTTTGGGTTTTGCAGACGCCGCATCCGTTGATCGTGGTGGGTGTATTCGTGGGGCTGACCTGGTTTTTGCAGCGGTCCTGGAAGACATGCCTTCTGGTGACGATCGGCTTTCTGTTCATCCTCAATCAGGGCTATTGGAAGAACACGACTGAGAGCCTGACCCTCGTTCTGTCCGCTTGTGTTGTTTGCATGGCCATCGGGGTGCCGATTGGTATTCTGGCGGCCCATCGCCCGCGGCTTTATGCCTGGATGGTCCCGGTTCTGGACCTGATGCAGACCTTGCCGACATTTGTTTATCTTATTCCAGCGATTGTGTTTTTCGGCATCGGCATGGTGCCGGGGCTGATTGCGACCGTGATTTTTGTTCTGCCCGCCCCGATCCGCCTGACGCATCTTGGCGTCTCAACCACGCCGCAGCCTTTGCTGGAGGCGGCCACTGCCTTTGGGGCGACGCCCCGGCAGCGTTTGTGGAAGGTGGAACTGCCTTGGGCCTTTCCGCAGATCATGGCAGGCTTGAACCAGACCATCATGCTGTCTTTGTCGATGGTGGTCATCGCGGCCCTTGTGGGCGCGAACGGGCTGGGTATTCCGGTGGTGCGGGCGCTCAATTCCGTCAATACGGCGCTGGGGTTTGAGTCTGGCTTCATCATCGTGGTGGTCGC
>JAQWYA010000201.1 GCA_029254215.1 Pseudorhodobacter sp.
AGCGAGGCGTCAATCTGCGCCGGGCCCGCAAAGGCCCCCAGAATGGGGTTGATCAGAAAGCCAAAGCGCCCGCCGGTCAGATGGTACCAGCGGTCCACATCTCCGGGGAAGGGCATCGTGGCGCCGCTGACGATGACCAGCCCGCGCGGCCTCTCGGTTGCCGTCAGCGCCCATCCCATCGCAACAGCCCCGCCATAGCTATGGCCCAGAACGATCGGATCCGTGACGCCTAGATGGGCCGCAGCGGCTTGCAGGTGGCGGGCTTGTGCGCGGGGGTCGGTGGCATCTTTGCTCAGGGCCTCGGAATAGCCCAGACCGGGGCGGTCGAAGGCAATCACGCGATAGCGATCCGCAAGCCGGTCGATCATCTGAAAGGTGAATTCGCGCAGATTGCCGCCCGCGCCATGGATCAGCACCAGATCGGGGCCGCTGCCTTTGACCACGGCGTGAACCTTCAGGCCCGCGACCGTCACAATTTGCCCCAAGGGGGGAAAGGCCGCCTCTGCCTCTGCCTGCCGCGCGAGGCTGCGCGCCTGCACCCAATAGGCCGCCGCCCCCAGAAGGGCTGCGGCAATAATCAGGCTACTGGCCAATTTTTGAAATATCATACGGCGTTGACTGGTAAATCTCATTTATCCAGTTGCCATATAGAAGATGCGCGTGACTTCTCCAGCGATTAAGGGGCGGCCTCGCGGGATCGTCATCGGGATAGTAGTTCAGCGGCACATTGATCGGCGTTCCGGCCGCGATATCGCGGTCGTATTCCTGTTTGAGCGTGTCGCGGTCGTATTCAAAATGATTGAAGATATACAGCGCGCGATGCGCCGGATCATCCACCAGACAAGGCCCGCTGACATCCGAGGACAGAAGCGTCGTCAATCCCGGCGCGGCGTCAATCTCTTCCTGCCGCATCTCGGTCCAGCGCGAGACGGGGATCACGCAATCATCCGAAAAGCCGCGCAGATAGGGCGAGGCAGGGGCCAGATTGCGGTGCCGGAAACAGCCAAAGGATTTGGCGGGCAGCAAATGCTTTTGGACGCCGTGGAAATGGTTGATCATGGCCATCCCCCCCCAGCACACGCCAAAGGTGGATTGCACATTGGTTTGCGTCCAATCCATCACCTCGGTCAACTCGTCCCAATAGGTCACGTCGGTAAAGGCGAGGTGTTCAATCGGCGCTCCGGTGATGATCAGCCCGTCAAACTTCTCGTCCCGGACATCCTGAAACGGGCGATAGAAGGTCTCCATATGCTCGGCTGCGGTGTTCTTCGTCTGATGCTCCGACATGCGGATCAACGAGAGTTCAATCTGCAAAGGCGTGGCCCCGATCAGCCGGGCGAACTGGTTTTCGGTCTGGATCTTCTTGGGCATGAGGTTCAGCAGCGCGATCCGCAGGGGTCGGATATCCTGATGCATCGCCCGATCCGGCGAAATCACCATGACGCCTTCCTTGGAAAGGACATCATAGGCGGGCAGGTCCTGGGGCAGGGTAATAGGCATGGTCTTCCTCTGGAGTCAGGCGCTACAGTTAGGCGAGAAGGCGGTCCGCATCAAGAGCATGCGATTTGAACTTGCCCGCAAGGGGTGCAAGGCTGCAAGCTGGCCTCAGTCAGAGGAGGGGTGCGGATGATGTGGCGCGGATATGCGACGGGGGCGCTGGCCCTTCTGGGCGCGATGGGCTGTACGGCGGCTTTTGCCCAAGTGCCAACAGACGCGGCGGGGCAAAGGGCCTGTGCGGCGCTTTGCCTTTCGACCTCTCCGGGGCCGACCTCGCCCGAGTATCCCTATTGTCTGCAGGTCAAATGCGGCGTCTATTACGAAGACCCTTCGGCGAATTCAGCGGCACCCACGCGCGCCCGCGCCGGATGGGGGGCCGGGGTCACGGCGGATGGCACCGTTCACTATGCGGGGCTGAGCGATGAGAGCCTGACGCAATCCATCTATTACATTTGCGACAAGGCCGGGGCGAGCAGCATCTCGCTGTCCGGGGGGGATGTGCAGCCAGGCATCCTTGCGGTTTCAATTGACCTGGAGCGGTATCAGCTGGATTTTCAGGCCAAGGATGGTGCGCTTTATGCCTATGCGCCGATGGACTCGGCGGTGATGGTGGCGCTGATGCGCGGCAGCAGGCTGGAACTTTACAACGAGGCCCGCGAGCTTCTGGCCGGATTCAGCCTTCGCGGCGCCTCGCGCGCCATTCAAGAGGCGCGGCAAGGCTGCCAATAGGCCGCTCAGCCCTGTTTGGCGGCCAGCGCATCTGCGATCAAACCATTGAAATCCTGCGGGGTTTTCACGCGGGCGACATCATCGGCCTGAACCGTGACACCCCATTTGGACATCGCGGCATAGCGCGGCTGGCGATGCGACAAAAGCCGCGCATAGCCATAGCGCAGGAAAGCATCGGGATTGACCTTGTCAGCCGGGACGCCCTGCTCGGCCAGATAGTCTTGCCAGACCTGCAACAGGAAAGCGGGCTGGTAATACATCGGCTTGGGCGCACGATCAAACCGCTGGATCAACCTGTCGCGATGCTCTTCTGATCCTTCGATCCACACCATCAGAAGCGATTTGGACAGGGCCAGCATGACCGGGTCTTGCGGGTCATTGGCATCGACCACCTCGCAGATCGACCCCCCACTGTCACAGACAAAATTATGGTATCCGTAAAGATCCGCTGCGCGCTTGATAAAGCGTTCGGTATCCAGAAGGGCCGCGATCTCGGCCTCTTGATGCTGCGCCTGACGGGTGCAGTAATCCTCAAAGGCGATCCCGCCAAGGTCGGGGTTGCCGGGTTTGGACAGATAGGTAGACAAAGGGGCGAGGTTTTCAAACGTGATGTTGGAGGCGATGTAGACGCTGTCTGTCAGCAACAACTCCCGCAGAAGCGGGACTTTCATCGCCTCGCGCTTGAAGTTATCCGCAATGTATTCGCCCATGTAGCGCGTGCCGATGCGGTAATCGATCGAGTAGTGAAACCACCCCGCCTCATCGCGCAGCATGTTGGACAGATGCGTCTTGCCCAGACCGGACATGCCAAAGAGCAAAACCCGTTTGGCGCGATCTGCCTCCCACTCTGACGCGGTTGTGTAAATCATCTGGGCCCCCTTGCTGCGATGGGGGCCTTGTTAGCCCGCCTCGCAGCAGAGTTCACGCGGATTCTGAGGCCACAATGCAAAAGGCCCCACCCGAAACCGGGCAGGGCCTTTC
>JAQWYA010000073.1 GCA_029254215.1 Pseudorhodobacter sp.
GCCGCCCCGATGGCGCGCGCATTGCCGCCGATGCTGCCACATTCCACCAGTGGCGGCACCAGCCCGCGCGTGTCCTGATTGATCAGATAGCGGCGGACACGTTCCACCAACTCTGTGCGGACGTCCTCGGGGAAGGCCCCGTCAATCAGGATCGCCTCAAAGTCGATCACCGAGCAGATCGAGAGCGAGGCTTTCGCCAGTTCTTGCGCGGTCTCACCGATCCAAGGGTCCACATAGCGGGCGATTGATGACCAGTCCTGCGGATTGTCCCACATCAGGGCGGGGTTCAGCCCGGCCTCGATCAGTCGCGCCTCCAGCAAATGCAGCGAGGCCACATCGATCAACTGGCGGCTTTCGCCCAAGGGGCCGGTGCTGCGCAACGACCCGAAAGCCCCGGCATTGCCCTGATTTCCGTCAAACACGGAATCGTTCAGAACGACCCCGCCGCCGATAAAAGAGCCGATGAAGAAATAGGCGTAATCCCCGAATTCCTTGCCGCGTCCGTAAAGATGTTCGGCCCGACAGGCGGCGGTGGCATCATTGACCAGAAACACCGGAAGCGGGCTGAATTTAGCGACTTCCTCCCGAAAGCCGATGTCTTTCCACGATCGGAATTCCTCGGCGGGGGCGCCGACAAGCCGGTTCCACTTCCACAGCTCGAACGGTGTGCCGATGCCAATGCCGCTGATCCTTTTGCGGATCTCGGGGGAAAGGGTCGCCTCGATCTGCGCCATGCCTTCGCGCAGAAACCGGCTGATCGCCTTGGGAAGTGGGTATTCATAGCTGAACCGCGATTGCGCGCGCACCTGTCCGGCGAAGTCCAGAAGCAGCAGATCCGCGCTGCGCCGCCCGATCTTCAGCCCATAGGAAAACACGCCATCCGGGGCCAGTTCCATCGGGATCGAGGGTTTGCCGACCTTGCCGCGCTGCGGCTCTCCGCGCTGCAAAAAGCCGTCGCCTTCCAGTTTGCGCAGGATCACGGAGACTGTCTGCGGCGACAGTCCCACCAATCGGGCAAGGTCGCTGCCGGGCATCGCGCCGTTGCGCTGAAGGATAGACAGCAAAAGCCGTTCGTTGTGATCGCGCAGCCCGCGCTGATTCACTCCGCCCGACAATTCTCTGATTTTTGACCCGTCCATCGTCAAGACCATAAGTCTCTGCCCCCCGGAAAGAAAGATGGCAGGTTTAATTAATAAATCAATCTTATTTATTAATTGACAGGTGGCCCCCGAATCAGGTTAGGTGCAGGAGTTCGGATCAACCGCACAATCGATCTGGCTTGGCCAGAAAAGGGAGGAAGACATGAAGAAACTTATCGCAGGAACGGCAATTGCCCTTATTTCCATGGCTGGAGCCGCATCGGCTGGCAGCCACGGGATGTCCGCATGCCTGATCACCAAGACCGACACCAACCCCTTCTTCGTCAAGATGCGCGAAGGGGCGGAAGCCAAAGCCGCAGAGCTTGGCATGACCCTCAATTCCTATGCAGGCAAGGTTGACGGCGACCATGAAACGCAGGTCGCAGCTATCGAAACCTGCATCGCCAATGGCGCGAAAGGCATCCTGCTGACCGCTTCGGATACCTCGTCCATCGTGACCGCAGTGCAGCAGGCACGCGACGCTGGCCTTCTGGTGATCGCTCTCGATACGCCGCTGGACCCGATTGACGCCGCTGACATGACCTTCGCGACCGACAACTTCCTCGCTGGTGAACTGATCGGCAAATGGGCTGCCGCTGCTCTGGGTGCAGAAGCTGCAAACGCCAAGATCGCCATGCTGGATCTGGCCGTAAGCCAGCCGACCGTGGACGTGCTGCGCGACCAGGGCTTCTTGCAGGGCTTTGGCATTGAACTGGGCGATCCGAACGTGATCGGTGACGAAACCGACCCGCGCATCGTGGGCAATGACATCACCGCCGGTAACGAAGAAGGTGGCCGTAAGGCGATGGAAAACCTTTTGGCAACCGACCCGATGATCAATGTTGTCTACACGATCAACGAACCGGCAGCGGCAGGGGCCTATGAGGCGCTTAAGGCTATCGGTCGTGAAAATGACGTGATGATCGTTTCGGTCGATGGTGGTTGCCCGGGCGTTCAGAACGTCGCAGACGGCGTGATCGGTGCAACCTCGCAGCAGTATCCGCTCTTGATGGCCTCCAAAGGCATCGAGGCGATTGCAGCCTGGGCCAAGGACGGCGTGAAGCCTGCCGCGACCGAGGGCAAGAACTTCTTTGACACCGGCGTGTCGCTGGTCACGGACAAGCCTGCCGAAGGGGTCGAAAGCATTGACTCCGTCAAGGGCAAAGAGCTTTGCTGGGGCTGATCCAGTCCGTCAGTTAAACTTTAGCTGATATGGCAAGGGGCGGGCCGATGCCCGCCCCTTGTCTGCAAGAGCGTCGCAGAACGGCGCACATTCAGGGGGGAAACCGGAATGCCCGCAGGGGAAAACTTTGAGACCGCAGCTTCGGGCGCGGCGGCTGGCGTGGCCAGCTTTGAAGACACCAAAAAAGGCTTTGTCGGGCGGTTTCAGCATGCGCTGCACACAACGCCCGCCCTTGTGCCGCTGATCGTTCTGGTCGCGTCGATTGTCATCTTCGGGCTTTTGCTGGGCTCTAAATTCTTTTCGCCCTTCGCGCTCACCCTGATCCTGCAACAGGTGCAGATCGTGGGCATCGTGGCCGCCGCGCAAAGCCTTGTCATCCTGACAGCCGGGATCGACCTGAGCGTGGGCGCCATTGCGGTGATTTCCTCGGTCATCATGGGGCAGTTCACATTTCGCTACGGGCTTCCGGTGGAAATCGCTGTCGCTTGCGGCCTGATTGGTGGCACGCTGATCGGCATGGCCAATGGCTGGCTGGTGGCGGTGATGAAGCTCCCGCCTTTCATTGTGACGCTGGGCATGTGGCAGATCGTGCTGGCCGCGAATTTCCTCTACTCCGCGAATGAAACGATCCGCAGTCAGGAAATTGCAGAGGCTGCCCCGCTGTTGCAGTTGCTGGGGGCCAAATTCACCATCGGCGGCGCGGTCTTCACGCTGGGTGTGGTGTTCCTCTTGGTGCTTGTGGCCGTTCTCGCCTATGTGCTGAAGCAGACGGCCTGGGGTCGGCATGTCTATGCTGTGGGCGATGACCCAGAGGCTGCGGCCCTGTCGGGTGTCAACGTCAAGCGCATCCTGATTTCGGTTTATGGCCTCGCCGGTTTGATCTGTGCCTTTGCCGGTTGGGCGCTGATCGGGCGGATCGGCTCTGTCTCTCCGACCTCGGGGCAGCTTTTGAACATCGAAAGCATCACCGCCGTGGTGATCGGGGGGATTTCCCTGTTCGGGGGGCGTGGCTCCATTCTGGGTACGTTCTTTGGTGCGCTGATCGTGGGGGTCTTTACCCTTGGTCTGCGGCTTTTGGGGGCGGATGCCCAATGGACTTTCCTTCTTATCGGCGTGCTGATCATTGCAGCTGTTGCCGTGGACCAATGGATCAGAAAGGTGGCAGCCTGATGGAACCTATTCTTACAGCGCGCGGTCTGGTGAAGCGTTACGGCAAAGTGACAGCCCTGGACAAATGCGACTTCGATCTGATGCCGGGCGAAATTCTGGCGGTGATCGGTGACAACGGGGCCGGCAAAAGCAGCCTCATCAAGGCGATTTCAGGCGCGGTCGTGCCGGATTCTGGCACCGTGACGCTAGAGGGTAAGCCCGTCCGCTTCTCCACCCCGATCGAGGCGCGTGAGGCAGGAATTGAGACCGTCTACCAGACGCTTGCCATGTCTCCGGCCCTGTCGATTGCCGATAACATGTTCATGGGGCGCGAATTGCGCAAACCGGGATTCCGCGGGAAATACCTGCGGCAGCTCGACCGTCGCAAAATGGAAGAGATCGCCCGCGCAAAGTTGACCGAACTGGGCCTGATGACCATTCAGAACATCAATCAAGCGGTCGAAACCCTGTCTGGTGGCCAGCGGCAAGGCGTGGCCGTGGCCCGCGCCGCAGCCTTCGGCTCCAAGGTCATCATTCTGGATGAGCCGACAGCCGCGCTGGGCGTCAAGGAAAGCCGCAAAGTGCTGGAGCTTATTCAGGATGTGCGCAGCCGGGGGATCCCGATCATCCTGATCAGCCATAACATGCCGCATGTGTTCGAAGTGGCCGACCGCATCCATGTGCACCGCTTGGGAAAACGCCTCTGCGTCATTGATCCGAAGGATTACACCATGTCGGACGCGGTGGCCTTCATGACCGGCGCCAAGGAGGCCCCCGGCAGCACAGAGGCCGTATGACCCGCTGGTTACCGGATCTGGAGGCATTGGCAGGGCAGGTTCGCGCGGCCCCACGTCGCGCGCGCCGCAGGTTGGTGGCCATCGCGGGCGCCCCCGGCAGCGGCAAATCCACTTTGGCCGAGGCTTTGGTGGCCACCCTGTGCAAGGGTGGCCATCCTGCTGCCGTTGTGCCGATGGATGGGTTTCACCTCGACAATCGGTTGCTGGAGCCGCGCGGGCTTTTGCCTCGCAAAGGCGCGCCGGAAACCTTTGACGCGGCGGGCTTCGGGCGGTTGGCACAGGCTTTGGCCGCTGAAGACACGGTCTATTACCCGCTGTTTGACCGGGGTAGGGACTGCGCGATTGCCGGGGCGGGGATGCTGGACGCCGCCTGCGAAACCGTGGTTCTGGAAGGCAACTATCTGCTTTTGAACCGTCCGGAATGGTCGCCTTTGCGCAGCTTCTGGGATCTGTCGATCAGTCTTTCCGTCCCGCTCGACGTTCTGGAGAGCCGCCTGATTGCCCGTTGGCGCGATCACGGCCTGCCAGAGGATGCCGCCCGTACCAGAGCCTTGGGCAATGACATCCCGAACGCGCGGGCTGTGCTGGCCGAAAGCGCTGCGGCGGATATTGTCGTTACCTCCGGCGCTGCCTGACGCCCATCCGGCCATGAAAAAGGGCACGCTGACGGTCTGTCAGGCGCGCCCTTTTCAACTCTCAGGGATCAGTTCGTGGCGGGGGCCGCCTCGGCCGAGAAGGTAGCGAGAAATGCCGCCAGATCAGCGGCATCAGCTTCCTTGCGGACCTTGAAGCTCATTTTGCCACGGGCCTTGCTGTCACCCAGCGCTTCTTTCAGGAAGGCGGTCGGGTCCTGAACATAGGTCGCCAGCGTGGCCTCATCCCAGACAAAGCCCGATGCGCCGAGTTCAACGATGGAATCCCCGTATTTGAAGCCTTCAACGCTGCCAGCCGCACGACCGATCACGCCGTAGAGGTTCGGCCCGGTCTTGGCATTGCGCCCGGCAAGCACCGCACCATCGCCATCCACAACGACGTGGCAAGTCTGGCACTGGCTGAACAGTTTTTCACCCTTCGCGGCATCGCCTGCCGCCAGCAGGGGCGTGGACATCAAAAGCCCGAGGCTTGTCGCGGCAATCGTGGTCTTGAGTAGAGACGTCATGAGTTTCCTCCCGAAACTGGGTTCAATTGGATAGCGGGTAATCTGTGTCAAACCGTCGCAACGTCAAGCCACAGCGTGTGAAAGTGCGCATTGCCGCCAAAGTGACGACAAAGCCGTGCACAGATGGTCGATATCGGCGTCCGAGTGATAGGGCGAGGGCGTGATACGCAACCGCTCAGTGCCTTTGGGAACCGTGGGGTAGTTGATGGGCTGCACATAGATGCCCCAGTCCCGCATCAGAATATCGCTGATCTGGCGGCATTTCACCGGATCGCCGATCATCACGGGGATGATATGGCTGTCGTTTTCCATATGCGGGATGCCCAGCTTGTCCAGCCGCGTCCGCAGTTTGGCTACCTGCTCGCGCTGGCGCTGGCGTTCCACGCCCGAGGTTTTCAGATGCTTGATCGAGGCTGTCGCCGCCGCCGCCACCGCAGGCGGAAGCGCCGTGGTAAAGATGAAGCCCGACGCAAAAGAGCGGATGAAATCGCACATTGCGGCCGATCCGGTGATATAGCCGCCCACCACGCCGTAAGCCTTGCCCAGCGTGCCTTCGATCAGGTCGATCTGATCGGCAAGCCCCTCGCGTTCCGACACACCGCCTCCGCGCGGGCCATACATGCCAACGGCATGGACCTCGTCGATATAGGTCATGGCGCCATGCGCCTTGGCCACGTTCAGGATTTCCTTGATCGGCGCAATATCGCCATCCATCGAATAGACGGATTCGAAGGCCACGATCTTGGGCCTGTCCCCGCAGGCTGCCAGCTTGCGGTCCAGATCGCGCCAGTCGTTATGCTTCCACAGCACCTTATCGGCGCGCGAATGGCGGATCCCTTCGATCATCGAGGCATGGTTTGCAGCATCCGACAGGATCACCGCATTCGGAATCCGCGCCCCCAGCGTCGAAAGCGCGGCCCAGTTCGACACATAGCCCGAGGTGAACAAGAGCGCCGCCTCTTTGCCATGCAGATCGGCCAGTTCGGCTTCCAGCATCAGGTGGTGATGATTGGTGCCCGAAATATTGCGTGTGCCGCCCGAACCCGTTCCGCAGGATTGCACGGTATCCACCATCGCCTTGACGACATCGGCATGCTGCCCCATCCCCAGATAATCGTTGGAGCACCAGACGGTGACGTCCTTCACCTCCCCCGCGCAATGACTGGCAGCGCGCGGAAAGGACCCGCGCTTGCGTTCCAGATCTGCGAATACCCGGTAATTGCCCTCGGACTTGAGCGCGTCGAGTTGTGATTTGAAGATGGTCTCAAAGTCCATTGGCGTCCTCTCGGAGTCTGTCAGTGTGAGGGGGTTTGGCGTCGGGGATCATCCAGCGCCAAAGCTTTTCATCAGGCAGCGGCAAGACCATGAACCAATGTTCCAGCAAAGCCAGCAGCAACATGCTGAGCAGAAGGGCAAAGCCCACGCTGTCAGCGGTGGTCGGCGCATTCCAAAGCCGCTCTCCCAATAGGGCGGCGGCGATGGTCAGGACCGAAATGGTGAAAGGGAAAAAGCCCGTCACCGGGGCCTGCCGGAAATGGCTGGCCAGATGGGTCAACGGGCGCGGCAAAAACTGGGTGTTGATGCGCGGCACCCCGAAAAAGAGGTTCAGTTTGGCCGAAAGCCGGGCGCTGAACAAAAGCGCGAAGGTCCAGAAGGCAAAGGCGTTGGAGGCCTGTTCCGACAGGGTGCCCAGAAGGGCTAGCGTGACGATCAGCAAAAGCTCATGCCATGCAATCGTGCCCACCGCGCGCAAAAAGCGTTCGCCCTTGCGGGCTGATTCAGGGCAGGTTTCGTGGTTGGGGCCTGTGATGACGCCGGACAGAAAGGCGATCTCGATCCAGCCCCAAAGGGCCAGCGCTGCGAAGAACCCCAGATAGACGCCCGAAACCGATGGATCGAACCGGGAGTCGAGCGCCCCCATCACCCCAAAGAACAAAAGCGGCAAAGACAGCAGAACCGACCAAAGATGCAGTCCGGCCCCGCCATTGTCTGCGCTGCGGATCCGCCACAGGATCGCGCCGGTGGAAAACCACCAGGCAAACAGCGCAATAAGGGCGGCGACCCAGGGATTGCTCATCGCAAAGCCCTCGCTGCCGGTGACCCGCCCCGTTTGGGGCAGGCCCCTTTATGCGGCACCGTGGTCAATACGACGGCTCCAGCCGGACTTGGGCAGGCACCTCGTTCTTCACGACCGGAATCGTGTACAGCGCCACAAAGGCCATCGCCGCCTTGGTTCCCGCCGCAGCCCGGCCCAGAAGCCCGCCCAGACCGCCCCGCTTTTTGGCGCGGTCCATCGCAAGGAACGCGTCATTCATGCGGCGCAGGTTTGGCAGCCAGCGCGGGTGATCGATGTCCAGCTCCAGCGGAAAGACCTGACGCGCGATCGTGCTTGTCTTGCGGAAAACCTCTTGGTCGTACCAGTCGATATCGACGCCAAGGGCCTTGTGAAACTCCGGGCGGGCATGGTCGCGCACCCACATGGTGGAGTAAACCGCCGTCAGGAAGAACCGGATCCACAGCTTGTTGGTGAAACTTTGCGTCAGCTTCGGGTCGGTGCGCATCAGCAGGGCGAAAGCCTCGCCATGGCTGAACTCATCATTGCACCATTCCTTGAACCATTTGAAAATCGGGTGGAAGCGCTGTTCGGGGTTCGCCTCAAGGTGCCGATAGATGGTGATATAGCGCGCGTAGCCGATCTTTTCCGATAGGTAGGTCGCGTAATAGATGAATTTCGGGCGGAAATAGGTGTATTTCTTTTCCCGCGTCAGAAAGCCAAGGTTCACCGCAACGCCCGCTTCGCGCAGGGCGTCGTTGATGAAGCCGGCATGACGCGCCTCATCGCGGCTCATCAGGGCGAACAGCTCGCAGATGTCCTTGTTGTTGCCGCGCCGCTTCATTTCCTTGTAAAGCACGCAGCCCGAAAATTCCGCCGTGCAAGAGGACACCAGAAAATCGAGGAATTCGGCCTTCAGGGCGGGGTCCATCCCCTCCCAGTCGATCTGGTCCCAATCGGCGTTTTTCTTGAAATGGCCTTTGTTCGGGTCGGCCTTCATCTGGCCGATCAGCTTGTCCCAATCCTTGCGGACGGGTTCGACGTTGATGGCGTCCATCTCGTCGAAATCGGTGGTATAAAAGCGCGGCGTCAGAAGCGTGTTCTGCATCGCCAGATCGGTCGCGGCCTTGCTGTCAAAAGCCGCATTTGCTTGCTGGATCGCAAGGCTTTCCTCGACCGTGGTGGCGTCGGCGGTGTGTTTGGCGTGGGCGTTCATAGCGTGGCCTCCTCAGAGAAGGAAAACTCGCAAAGCTCCATGAATTCGAAATCGCCGGTCAGCCGCGTCCAGATTTGTTCGACCGTGCTGGCGCGGGTGATGGTGGCGGTGCGCTGTTCCGTGATGTGTTCGCCATAGCCTGCCAGAACCGGCGCACCATGCACCTGAACCGTATCGCCGGGGTTGATCACCGCGCCATTGTCCAGCCGGACATGGGCGCTGAGTTCATCAAAGGTGTGACAAACTTCGACCGTGCAGGGCGCGGTCTCGGTGCTGCGTGTCAAAAATCCCATTTTGGTTCCCTTTTTATGATTGGTTTACTGCGACATGAGCCGTTCGAACGCGGCCCTGTTGTCTGAGCCGAAAGCGCCGAGTTCGGCGCTCCAGCCGGTTGCATCGTCCAGCACGGTCAGGCGGCCGTTCGCATACTCCACAATGCGAACAGGCAGGTCTTGCGCCACGCCATGCACCTTCCGCGCACGCTCCAACCCGTTCTGAATGACGGTGATGAAGCCGCCATGCGGCAGATCCAGAAGAACGCTGCCATCCTCCGCCAGAACAGTGACGGCTTGCGCGCCCCCGCCCTGCAGGATGATGCTGCGTTCGGTCACTATGGGGGCCGGTTTCGGCTGGCCCGTGGGTTCGCGTTCCGTAAGAACCGCGAAAGACACCAGCGCAAGGCTGGCCATGACAAGCCCCAGCATCAGGCCCAAAAGCCGCTTTGGAACAAGCTCGCGGTCGGGGCTGGACTGGAAGGCGGGGCTGTTGGTGCTTTGCTGTGTCATCCTCTCCCCCTATTCCGCTGCAACGGCATGGCCGGGCATTTCGCGGCTGACGACGGGTTGGCTGACACGCGTTTCGGCGGCATCCGACAGGATCTTTGCAACCCGTGCGGCTTCCGGGATGCAGCGCAGGGCGGGCTGCACCTTGCGCGCATGCCATGGCCGGATATGCGGCCAGCACACGAGGTAGGAAATCCGTGTCTCCCCCAGTGTTTCCATGGCAATCGTGCCGGTTCCGCGCTTGCGCAGATCAAGGCTGGCCGCACCGATCTGGGTGAAAGGCAGGTTCAGCGTCACGGTCAGCGCCGCCCCGATCCGCATCGCAACCCGCGCTGAGGTGATCGTGTAAACGGTCGAACGGGCCTGAACCCAGGCGATCCCCAGCACGATCAGGCAGGCCACGAGGCCCATCGCCAGATAGGGCAGCATCACGGGCACCGCTGCCAACAGAGGCCCATCTGCCGCGACAACCGACGCGCGCCAGACGGCCAGAAGCCCGAAATACCCGGCGATCCAGTAAAGCCCCATCGCCTCGCGCGCCAGAGCCCAAGCATTGGGCCGCCCCTGCCACAGCAATACTTCGTCCTTTGGGGGCCGCGCGGGCAATCCCGGCACCGGTTCAAAGGCAAAATCATCATGAGACATCGGACGGCCCCCCTTTTTTCTGGCGTTTCAGATCAAAGCCCACGCTTGCGCTTGGACGCCGCATAAAGCGTGCCGCCCGCGTAATAGGCACTGATCTTTTCTTCTTCGAGCATCGTGATTTCCGAAGCGGATTTGGTCTGTGGCACATCCCCGAACAGGTCCGAGGAAATCGCGTTGATCCGCACCCGGTCGCCCCAGATCTTGACCATCGGCATCGGCACAAGGCGCTTGCCGCCGTCGTTCAGATCAATCTCAAGGTAACGGACCAGCTGTTCCGGTGCGTCCACCCACATGTCCGAGATCCGGCCAACCACTTCGGTATCCGAGGCCTGAACCGGAAGCCCGCGCGGGTCACGCCCGGCAGAAACCACGAAAGCCGGAAGCGATGCCATCGGCACGATCTTGTTATGGCCATGACCATCCAGTTCCGGCAGGTCGCGGCGCGGCGCCCAAGAGGCCGGGCCAACGCCGTCCAGCATCGGATTGCCGGTGGGCGCATGGGGGAAGCCTTCGGACACGGCGGTGCGGCCAAGGGCCACTTCGCGCGCCTCACGCTCTCCGTTCGGGACAGTCACAGACCCGCGGCCATGCGGCAGCAGGAAGGTTTTCGGCTTTGGCACCGGGAAAGGCCCTTGGTTGGGCGCGCGGGCGCCATCCTCGGTTTCCAGCGGATAGCCTTCGCGCATGTTCTCGGTCTGCAGATAGTAGATGAGCAGGGCAAAAAAGCCCCAGAACAGCCAGATGGCGAGGCTCGCCAGATCGAAGTTTCCAAAGAATGTGACACCAACCATTTTAGGTCCTCCAGGGTCAGGTGGGGAAGTCGGCGATGCCGATCTTTCCGCTTGAACGCATTTGTTCGGGGTTCAGAATGACGGTCCGCACCAGCGGGCCAAGTACGATGAGGGTTGCGAAAAGCAGCCCGATTTCAGTGTGGTAGACGAAGGAATAGCCAAAGGATGCATCGTTGAGGGCTGGCCCCAGCGCGCCCGATTGTGCCAGATGGCCAACCCCGTCGCGCAAACCGCCGCCAATCGCGATCGACAGCCCCGCCGCCGTCGCCTGTGCCGCGCCCCAAGCACCAAGAGCGAGGCCACGCCCGGCAAGGCCCCCCGCAGGCATGGTCATCGCGGCGGTCAGCGTGGCCACTGAAAACAGCCCGCCGCCAAAGCCAATCCCGCAGGCGCCCATATAGAACAACGCGGGCGAGCTGAGCGGGGCCGCGAAAATCACCGCGCAAAAGGCGGCGATCCCGGCCAGAATGCCGCGCCCGGCCATCCGGTAGGGGTCGATGCCCCGCGACAGCCAGCGCGCGGCCAAGGCAAACCCCGCCAAAGCGCCGCTGGCCCACATCGCCGTCAAAAGCGTGGTCTGCGAGACGGAAAGCCCCATCACCTCGCCGCCATAAGGTTCCAGCAGTACGTCTTGCATGTTGAACCCCAGCGCGCCAATCGCCACCACGGCCAACAAGCGCCCCGCCTGCCCACCGCGCATCAGATCGGCCCAGGCATCGGCGAATTTCGGTTTCGGCTCTGCCCGTTCAGCCGCTGACATCGGGCGGACTTTTTCTTGCTTCCAAAGCGCCACAAGGTTCAGCGCCAGCGTCACCACGGCACAGCCCTGCACCACACGGATCAACCGCAGGTCAGAGAAATCGCGCAAGAGCCAGCCCACGATCACCGCCGAAAGGCCCATGCCGACCAGAAACATCACATACAGAAGTGCCACGACGCGCGGGCGGGTTTCATCCGTGGCGCGGTCAGAGGCAAGCGCAAGCCCGGCGGTCTGCGTCATGTGCAGGCCAAGCCCGGTCATCAGAAAGGCCAGCGCTGCCAGCACTTCCCCCGCCCAGTCCGGCCCTAGGATCTGGTCGCCGCCCAGCACGATCAGCGCGAAAGGCATGATCGCAAGCCCGCCCATCTGCCAAAGCGAGCCGAACCAAAGATACGGCACCCGCTTCCACCCGATGGCGGAACGGTGATTGTCGGACCGAAAGCCCAAAAGCGCGCGAAAGGGCGCGGTCAGGACGGGAAGCGCGATCATCAGCGCCACGACCAGCGCGGGCACTGAAAGCTCTACGATCATCACGCGGTTCAGCGTGCCCAGCAGCAAGACCGAGGCCATCCCGACCGAAACCTGAAACATCCCAAGCCGCAGCAATTGCCCCAAAGGCAGATCATCCGAGGCCGCATCCGCGAAGGGAAGCCAATTGCCCGAAAGCTTCTGAATTTGGGACTTGCCGAGGATCATGGCCGATACTCCAGACATTCCGAGATGTAGAACCCCCGGCTGACCCGATCCACACGGGCAAGCTGGCCCTTCGTGGCCCGCGCGAGGCCGCTATAGGCATGAGGCACCATGGTCGGGGAGCGGTCAGAGCGGGGGAAGAGTTTGCCCATCCCCCAGAAGGCCATCAGAAACGGCGTGCGCGGGGCAACGGTAAAGACCACCGATTGCGCGGTCCGGTCGCCCAGACGGTGCAGCGCATCGGTGATATCGGCGGGGCCGTAATAGATCAGGCTGTCCATCGCCAGAACGTAGTCAAACGCCCCATGGGTTTCGCACAGCATGTCACCACTCGCGAAACGCACCTTGCGCGTATCGCTTTCAGGCAGGCGGCGGCGGGCGATGTCGATCAGCGCGGGCGAGATATCAACCGCCACAACATCCGCACCCCTCGCGGCCAGTTCCGCCGTCATCTGCCCCGCGCCACAGCCCGCATCCAGCACCCGCGCGCCGCGCAGATCCTGCGGCAGACGCGACAGCATCAGCGCGCGCATCCGGTCGCGGCCTTCGCGCACGGTCTGGCGAATACGGCTGACCGGCGCGTCCGAGGTCAGACGCTCCCACACTTTTGTGGCGCTGCGGTCGAAGTAATGTTCAACCCGGTCGCGTGTGGCGGAATAGTCGGTCATGATCAGTCGAACCCCAACAATTCAAAGATTTCCCGGTCCGGCAGCGGCGCGGGGGAGGACCCCGGCTCTGTCACCGATTTCCACAGCACATCTGCCATGCGCAGATATTCGGCGCGGGCTTTCACGATGTCCTCACTGTCGTCCATCTCGAACAGGGTGCGCTTTTTCAGGCGGCTGCGGCGGATCGCGTCAATGTCGGGCATATGCGCCAGACGGTTGAAGCCCACGCGCGCGCAATAGCGGTCCACCTCATCCGTCGCGTGCGAGCGGTTGGCGATACAGCCCGCCAGACGCACCTTGTAATTGCCCGATTTCGCCTGCACGGCGGCGATGATCCGGTTCATCGCATAGATGCTGTCGAAATCATTGGCGGTGACGATCACCGCGCGGTCGGCATGCTGCAAGGGGGCGGCAAACCCACCACAAACCACATCGCCCAACACGTCGAAAATCACCACATCGGTATCTTCCAGCAGGTGATGTTGCTTCAGCAGCTTCACCGTCTGGCCCACGACATAGCCGCCGCAGCCGGTGCCCGCCGGGGGGCCGCCCGCCTCGATACATTTCACGCCGTTAAAGCCGGTCGCGACATAATCCTCGGGGCGCAGCTCCTCGGAATGGAAATCCACATCCTTGAGGATGTCGATCACTGTGGGTTGCAGCCGCCCCGTCAGGGTAAAGGTGCTGTCATGCTTGGGGTCGCAGCCGATCTGCAAGACCCGCTTGCCCATCATTGAAAAGGCCGCCGACAGGTTGCTGGAGGTCGTGGATTTTCCAATCCCGCCCTTGCCATAGACCGAGAACACCTTGGCCCCGTCGATCTTCATAGACGCGTCCTGATGCACCTGCACCGAGCCTTCACCGTCCAGCCCTCGCAGATTGGGGATTTCATCTCTCGGGCTCATGGGGCCTCCTTGCCGGACAGGGCGCGGGCCCGGTCCTGATTGGTCCAGAATTGAAGGCTGCGGGCGGTGGCCCGGCCTTGTGAAATGTGGATTTTGGGCTGCGCGGTCATTCTGCGGCGATCCCCTCTACCCGGTCTTCCAGTTCATCCGCCGCGTTTTGCAGCGCGGCCAATGTTGCCGCATCGGGCGCCCAATAGGCGCGCTCAGAAGCTTCGATCAGGCGGTTGGCCATGCGTGCGCTGGCCTGCGGGTTCAGGGCCGCAAGGCGCTGGCGCATGGCATCATCCAGCACAAAGGTTTCCGACAGGCGCTGATAGACCCACGGCTCCACCTGTGCTGTGGTCGCCGACCAGCCAATCGTATTGGTCACATGCGCCTCGATCTGGCGCACGCCTTCGGCTCCATGCGTCAGCAGGCTTTCATAGAATTTCGGGTTCAGACTGCGCGAGCGGCTTTCCAGCGCGATCTGATCCTTGAGGGTGCGCACCTTGCCCGTGCCGCGCGTCTGGTCGCCGATATAGACGGGCGTATCCGTTCCGCCATTGGCGCGCTTCACCGCGCGGGCAATCCCGCCGAGCGTGTCGAAATAATGATCGACCGAGGTGACGCCCAGTTCAACCGATTCAAGGTTCTGATAGGCAAGATCGACATGCTTGAGGGTCTTTTGCAAAAGGCTTGCGTTGTGGCTGGCCTTGCCATTGCGCCCATAGGCAAAGCTTTTGCGCGCCTCATAGGCGTCCGCCAACTCATCCTCATGCCCGAAGGCCGAGGAATCGACCAACTGGTTCACATTCGATCCATAGGCCCCTTCGGCGTTGGAAAAGACGCGCAGGCTTGCCACTTCCATATCGACGCCCATCTGTTCGGCATAGGCCAGCGCATGGGCGCGGATGAAGTTTTGCGACAGCGGCTCGTCTTCGGCCATTGCGGCTTTCCAGGCGGCTTCGGCCAGCATCCGGGTTTGCAGCGGCAGCAGGTCGCGGAAGATGCCCGAAAGCGTCATCACCAC
>JAQWYA010000002.1 GCA_029254215.1 Pseudorhodobacter sp.
GCGAAGATCTATGAAAAATACCGCCGCGCGGTGATCGCGGGGCGGCTTTTGCGCGTGACCGGCAGGCTGCAACGAGAGGCCGGCGTGGTCCATGTCGTCGCCCATAAGATCGAGGATCTGTCCCCCCTGCTGGACCGCTTGCTGAACCCCGGCTTTCGCCCGGACGGTCACCGCGCCGCAGATCAACCCTGACAGATCAACCCTGAAACCCCAAGCCTGACACGCTGCCCGACCGCACAGGCATCAAACCGGAACGCCGTCAGGGGGCTGCGAAAGCCTCGGGCTTGGCCTCGCGGGCCATGTGATCCAACACGGCATTCACGAATTTCGGCTCTTTGCCCTCGGGGAAGAAGGCTTTGGCCACATCGACGAATTCGGTGATTACAACCTTGGGCGGGGTCGCACATTCCACCATCTCGGCGCCTGCGGCCCGAAACAGCGCGCGCAACACCGGGTCGATCCGGTCGATGGGCCATTTCGCCACCAGCGCGCGGTCGGTCATCTGGTCGATGCGCGCCTGCCGGTTGACCGCATGATCCACCAGCGCACGGAAATGCTTGACGTCCCCCTCGACCATCTCGTCGCCCTCATAAACGGCGCCGAAACGGTGGTCTTCAAACTCGCGCTGCACGGCTTCAACCGTCTGGCCAGAGCTTTCCATCTGAAACAACGCCTGCACCGCGTAAAGCCGGGCGGCGGATTTCATTTGCTTACGGTCAGGTTTGGTCATGCGCGAAACGTATCCTCGGGGGCGCGAAAGCCGATGCCCTTGCGGGCCCCGGCCCAACGGCGCGACAATGCGATAAGGTGCAAGGCCGCCGCAGCCGCCCCGCCCCCTTTGTTTTGATCGGCAGGATTGGCGCGAACCGCCGCCTGCCCGTGATTTTCAACTGTCAGGATGCCATTGCCGATGCAGGCCCCCTGCAAACCCAGCAGCGACAAGGCGCGCGAGCTGTCATTGCAGACCGTGTCGTAATGCGTCGTCTCCCCCCGGATGATGCAGCCCAGCGCCACATAGCCATCGAAATTGCACTGCCGTTCGGCCATCGCAATCGCCGTCGGGATTTCCAGCGCACCGGGCACTTCGACCAGTTCGGTCTCTGCACCGCAGGCTTTGGCCGTGGCCTGCGCGCCTGCTATCATGTCATCCGCGATGTCTTTGTAATAGGGGGCCACAACGATCAGCAGTTTGACCGGCTTATCAAAGCTGGGCAGATCCAGCGTGTGGTGCTTTTCAGTGGAAGCCATGGCTCAGCCTTTCGGAATGGTGCGCGTGCCGATGATCGACAGGCCGTAAGCCTCCAGCCCGACCACCTTGGGACGCGGAGAATTGGTCAGCAGGATCAGATCCTTCAGCGCAAGCGAGGACAGGATCTGCGCGCCCAGCCCGTATTGGCGCAACGTCTGAGGAGAGACCTCATTATCCGACACCATCTTGCTGTGCAGATCGCGCAAAAGCACCAGCACACCGCGCCCTTCGGCGGCAATCAGGCGCATCGCATCCCCGAATTCGCCCGTGCGGCCCGTGGGGCCAAGGCCCACCACATCCAAAAGCGGGTCCATCGTGTGCATCCGAACCAATACCGGATCGGCAGAGGACACATCGCCCTTGATCAGAACCACATGCTCGGCCCCTTCGGTGTCATCGGTATAGATCCGCATCTGCCAATCGCCCCCGAATTCCGAGGTGACGGTGGTTTCCGTGCTGACGCGCACCAGATTGTCATTGCGGCGGCGATAGGCGATCAGATCAGAAATCGTGCCGATTTTCAGCGCATGTTTCTGCGCGAAACCGATCAGGTCGGGCAGACGCGCCATCGTGCCATCATCGTTCATGATCTCGCAGATCACGCCCGCTGGGTTCAGCCCCGCAAGACGACTTACATCGACCGCCGCTTCGGTATGGCCCGCGCGCACCAAGACACCGCCGTCGCGTGCGCGAAGCGGAAACACATGCCCCGGCGTCGCGATATCCTGCGCGCCTTTCGCAGGATCAATCGCCACAGCCACCGTCAAGGCACGGTCCGCCGCCGAAATCCCGGTGCTGACACCTTCGCGAGCTTCAATCGACAAGGTGAAGGCGGTTTCGTGGCGCGACGAATTCTTGGGGCTCATCAAGGGCAGGCCCAGCGTCTCGATCCGCGCACCTGTCATCGCAAGGCAAATCAGCCCGCGCCCGTGCATCGCCATGAAATTCACGGCCGCCGCCGTGCACATCTCGGCCGGGATCACCAGATCGCCTTCATTCTCGCGGTCCTCATGATCCACAAGAATGAACATGCGGCCATTGCGGGCATCCTCGATGATGTCCTCGATCGAAGAAATGGCGTCGGAATATTCAGTCGCAGTCATGATGGGCCTCGCGATTATCTGTGCTGGCCATAGCGCGCCTGCGCGCCGAATGCCAGAGGGGCCGCCGCGTCGCGTCCGGGAAACTGCGCAGAAACCTGCGAGGATCGACGGATTCCGTAGGGCGTGGCTTACTGGCCCCATTCCCGAAGACGCGCGACATAGCGCGCCATTGTGTCAATCTCCAGATTGATCCGGTCGCCAAGGGCCACCTGCCCCCAGGTCGTGGCTTTCTGGGTATGCGGGATGAAGTTGATCCCGAAATCCGTACCCTCCACCTCGTTCACCGTCAGCGAGGTGCCGTTCAGGGCGACCGAGCCTTTCGGCGCGATGAAACCTGCAAGCGCATGGGGCGCGCGAAAGGTGACACGGGTGCTGTCGCCCTCGGCCCGCAGGGCCACCACCTCGGCCAGCCCATCCACATGGCCCGACACGATATGACCGCCCAGCTCATCCCCGACTTTCAGCGCCCGCTCAAGGTTCAAAGGCCGCCCGACGGCCCACGCCCCCAGATTGGTCTTGGACACCGTCTCGGCCGAGATCTGAACATCGAACCAGTTTTGCGGCGACTTGCCCAGCGCGATCACCGTCAGGCAGACCCCATCACAGGCAATCGACGCCCCGATATCGATCCGGTCGACATCATAGCTTGTGCCGATCCGGGCGCGCAGATCGCCCTGCTGGTCCAAGGCCAGAACCGTTCCAATATCCGTGAT
>JAQWYA010000005.1 GCA_029254215.1 Pseudorhodobacter sp.
GTCAAAGTGACGTGAATAAGCGCTTCATGGCCGAGCGGGGTCATTTCGGCCAGTCGTTGCGCGGCCCAGCCTGTCAGGTGCATTCGCGGCTGCCCGCTGCGCAGATTGGTTACCGCCATGTCCCGCCAGGCGATCCCCATTCGCAAGCCTGTTCCCAGCGCTTTGGAGCATGCCTCTTTCGCGGCCCAGCGTTTGGCATAGGTGGCCGCGGCATGGGGCCTGCGTTCGGCCCGGTCCTGTTCAGCGGGCGTGAACACCCGGTTGCGAAACCTGTCGCCAAAGCGGGCGAGCGTTCCCTCGATCCGCTCGATATTGGCGAGGTCGCTGCCTATCCCCAAGATCACGCGCGCTCCATCTCGGCGCGGACAACATCCATCCGGCGGCGCATTTCTTCGATCGCGGGGCCAAGGCCGCGAAAGATCGCCTCGCCAATCAGGAAATGTCCGATGTTCAGTTCCTGCACCTCTGGGAAGGCGGCAACCTCGGCGGCGGTTTCAAAGTTCAACCCGTGACCCATATGCACCTCAAGGCCCAAGGAGTGGGCTAGCGCCGATCCTTTTTGCAGGGCCGCAAGTTCAACCGCCGCCTCTTCCAGATGCCCATCCGCCACAAGGTCGCAATAGCGGCCGGTGTGAAGTTCAACCACGGCGGCACCGACCCTTGCAGAGGCTTCGATCTGGCGGGCTTCGTGGCCGATGAACAAGGACACACGGCAGCCCGCCTCGCGCAGGGGGGCTACGAAGGCGGCAAGCCGGTTTTCATCGCCCGCAACGTCCAGACCGCCTTCGGTTGTCCGCTCTTCCCGCTTTTCGGGGACAAGGCAGACGGCATGGGGTTTGTGACGCAAGGCAATCGCCTGCATTTCATCCGTCGCAGCGCATTCGAAGTTGAGAGGGATGCTGAGCCCCGCCATCAAAGCCTCAATATCCTGATCGCGGATGTGCCGCCGATCTTCGCGCAGATGGGCGGTGATGCCATCCGCCCCCGCAGCTTCGGCCAATAGGGCGGCCCGCAACGGGTCCGGCAGCGCACCACCCCGTGCATTGCGCACGGTTGCCACATGATCGATGTTAACCCCTAGCCGAAGACGTCCCATCGGTTGCATCTGTCTTGTCCTTCCCGGTTTTGCCCGCGTCCCGGACCCCGGCCTTTCTGGCGGGCTCCGATATCGTCAGATTTACATCGTTTCCCTGTCGGGTTCGGCCAGTTTTTTCGCGATAGCGGCTTCGCGGGCTGCGACGCGTTTGGCTAACCGATCCCTCAGCTTCTTTTTGCGCCGGTTCTGATAGGCGATGATCACCGGCAAGCTCAGATAATAGCTGAGGATGCCGCCAACGATGCCCAAAACCGTGCCGCCGACAAGATAGGGCAGATAGACCCGAAAGAAAAACCGCTGCAGACGATCCCAATGCACTACCCCATCATTGCCGAAGAGTGAGGTGATGTTATGCCAAAGCTCTGCCCCAGCTTGGCCGAAATCCGAGAAAATCGCGATCGGGGACATGACGCCGGGATGACCCAAAAGCCAGTTCCCCAATTCGACCGAGAAGGCCGCGATGAAGGGGAAGGTGATCGGATTGCCGACAAAGGTCGCGATCAGAGAGGCGATCAGATTGCCCCGCATGATCCAGGCCAGCGCAATCGCCCCCGCAAAATGCAACCCGAACAAGGGCGTGAAGGAAATGAGCGTGCCCGCCAGAACGCCCCGCGCGATCCGATGAGGCGCGTCAGGCAAGCGGCGCAAGCGATGCTGCATATATTGCGCGGCCCGGTTCCAGCCGCCGCGCGGCCAAAACCCTTCGGCTATCGTCCGCCCCCAGGTTCGCCTATCCCGCCGCTTGAACACCATTCCTGTCGCTATCCTTCTTGCCCGCACGCCCCCCGGGTCAGGGATGATCCTGATCAAGGTTTGCGCGTTGCATCCCTGTGCCGGCCGATTTCCGCGACGTCGGTTTCTGCATCAAGCGCTGTCATCACCATATGCAGATGCTCTACATCCCGCAGATCGACGTCAACCAGCAAACGATAGAAATCTGGTTTCCGGTCAACGAATTGCAGGTCCGAAATATTGGCTTTCTGCTCTCCGATCAAGGTACAGACCCGACCCAGAACCCCCGCATCATTGGAAATCGTCAGATCGAGGCTGACGGTGTGAACGGCGGCGTGCCGGCCGGCGTGCCAGTTAAGGTCAACCCAGCGTTCGGGTTGGTCTTCCAGCTCTGCCAGTGCGGGGCAATCAATGGCATGGATGACAACGCCCTGACCGCGATAGGTGATCCCGACGATCCTCTCTCCGGGGACGGGCTGACAGCATTGCGCCCGCCGGAAGGTTTGCTCCGGCGTCAGGCCGACCACCGGGCGCGCGGCATCCACCTCTACACCCGTGCTTTGCGTCAGTTCCGGGTAAAGCGTTTCGACCACGCGGCGCGCGGTCAACTCGGCGCTGCCGATGCGGGCAAGAAGGTCTGTTTCATCCGCCAGCCCCAGCATCCGGGCGGCCGTGCGCAGCGCCTTATCCGTCACCTTGCGGCCAACATGGTTGAACGCGGCCCGCGCCAGTTCCTGCCCAAGCTTGACGAAGCGCCCCCGATCCTCTTCGCGCAAGGATCGCCGGATCGCCGCCTTTGCCCGACCCGTGGAGACGATGTCGATCCAGCTCGATTGCGGACGTTGGCCTTCGGCGGTGATGATCTCAACCGACTGGCCGTTTTTCAATCGGGTCCAAAGCGGCACGCGGATGCCATCGACCTTGGCGGAAACGGTGGAATTGCCGATGCGCGTATGGATCGAATAGGCGTAATCCAGCGGCGTCGCCCCCCGCGGAAGCTGCACCACATCGCCCTTTGGCGTGAAGCAGAACACCTGATCGGTGTACATCTCCAGCTTCACGTTTTCCATGAATTCGTCGTGGTCTTCTTCTTCCAGCCGCTCTGACAGGCCCGAGATCCATTTGGCGGGATCGACGGCAAAGCGGTTTTGGGCGCGCACGCCTTCGCGGTAAGACCAATGCGCGGCCACCCCGGCCTCGGCCACTTCATGCATCTCGCGGGTGCGGATCTGCACCTCTACCCGCTTGCCGTCACGGCCTGACACCGTTGTGTGGATGGAGCGGTAGCCGTTGGTTTTCGGCTGGCTGATATAATCCTTGAACCGGCCCGGCACGGCGCGCCAACGCTGGTGAATCACGCCCAAAGCACGGTAGCAATCCGCCTCGTTCAGGGTGATGATGCGAAAGCCGTAGATATCTGAGAGGCGAGAGAAGGAGAGGTCTTTCTCCTGCATCTTGCGCCAGACCGAATAGGGCTTTTTCGCGCGGCCATAGACATCGGCGTCAATATTGACCTTGTCCAGCTCGTTGCGGATATCGGCGGTGATCTTATAGACCACATCGCCCGCCTCGCGTTGCAACGTGATAAAGCGGCGGATGATCGAATTGCGCGCATCCGGGTTGAGCACGCGAAAGCCCAGATCCTCCAGCTCTTCGCGCATCCATTGCATGCCCATGCGACCGGCGAGGGGGGCAAAGATTTCCATCGTTTCGCGGGCCTTCTGGGCCTGCTTTTCGGGGCGCATGGATTTGATGGTGCGCATATTGTGCAAACGGTCTGCAAGCTTGACCAGGATCACGCGCAGATCCTTGGACATCGCCATGAAAAGCTTACGGAAGTTTTCGGCCTGTTTGCTTTTCGCCGAAGACAGCTCGATATTGGTCAGCTTGGTGACGCCATCCACCAATTC